>JAEUPC010000088.1 GCA_016789865.1 Rubrivivax sp. | reverse complement strand
TCGTGGAGTCGATGTGATGCGGCATTGAAGCCTTGCGACCAGGACAATCCCGCTTTATTCGACCATAACGGCCTGGACTTTTGCCCGGTCTCGGTGACACAGCGTGACGCACCCCCCGGAAACGGGGCGCGTGACAAGGGGTGATCCCTTCCCGGAGGGGCGGCCCGACCGCCCCGCCGCCGGCGCCGCGGTTCGCGCACCACGGCGCAGCCAGCCGGCCGCCGCCGGCCTGCCGCATAGACTCGCCCGGATGGCCTCCGACAGCAGTGAATCGACACAGCGCGCCGCCGCCGCCTCGCCGCGCTCGCTGAGTGGCCTCGTGCCCTACCTGCGCCCCTACCGCGGCCGCATCGCGCTGGCGCTGATGTTCCTGGTGCTGGCGGCGGTGTCCACGCTGCTGTTCCCGGTGGCGCTCAAGCTGCTCATCGACAACGGCCTCGTGGCGGCCGATCCAGGCGAGCGAGTGCTCGCATTGCGCGAACACTTCCTGGCGCTGTTCGGCGTCGGCGCAGCGCTGGGCGTGTTCTCGGCGGCCCGCTTCTACATGGTGACGTGGCTGGGCGAACGCATCACCGCCGACCTGCGCAACGCCGTCTACGCCCACGTGGTGCAGCAAAGCCCCGAGTTCTTCGAGAGCACGCAGACCGGCGAAGTGCTGTCGCGGCTGACCACCGACACCACGGTGGTGCAGACCGTCGTCGGCTCGTCGCTGAGCATGGGCCTGCGCAACACGGTGATGGGGTTGGGGGCGCTGATCGCGCTCGTCGTCACCAATCCGTACGTGATGGCCCAGGTGCTGGCCATCCTCGTGCTGGTGGTTCTGCCGAGCCTGGTCTTCGGCCGGCGTGTGCGCAAGCTCAGCCGCGCCAGCCAGGACCGCGTGGCCGACAGCAGCGCCATCGCCGCCGAGGTGCTCAACGCCATTCCGGTGGTGCAAGGCTTCGTGCAAGAGCGGCGCGAGGCCGCGCGCTTCACCGAAAGCACCGAGCGCGCCTTCGACACCGCGCGCAAGCGCACGCGCGTGCGTTCGCTGCTGGTGGCCTTCATCATCACCGCCACCTTCGGCGCGCTGCTGTGGGGCCTGTACCAGGGCACGCAGGCCGTGCTGGCCGGGCAGATCACCGCCGGCCACCTGGGGCAGACGGTGGTCTTCGTGATCATCCTCGTCAGCAGCGTTGCCGTGCTGGCCGAGGTCTACGGCGATCTGCTGCGTGCCGCCGGCGCCACCGAGCGGTTGATGGAACTGCTCGCCACGCGCTCGCCGGTGGCCGAGCCCGCCGCGCCGCAAGCGCTGCCCGCGCCGGGCGCCGCGCTCGCCACCGGCGGTGGCCCGGTGCCGAACGGTGCCGGGCCAGCCACCGCCCACGCAGCAGGCGGGGCGGGCCTCCTTGGCCACGTCGGCCAGGCCGGCAGTGGCTCTTCGGTGAGCTTCGAGCAGGTCACCTTCCACTACCCCTCGCGGCCGCGGCAGGCGGCGCTGGCCGGCTTCACGCTGCACGTGCGCCCGGGCGAAACGGTGGCCCTGGTCGGCCCCAGCGGCGCCGGCAAGAGCACCGTGTTCCAGCTGCTGATGCGCTTCTACGACGCCACGCAAGGCCGCATCGCCATCGACGGCGTGCCCGTGCGCGAAGCCTCGCTGGCCGCGCTGCGCGGCCGCATCGGCCTGGTGCCGCAAGACAGCACGGTGTTCTCGACCTCGGCGCTGGAGAACATCCGCTACGGCCGCCCCGAGGCCAGCGACGCCGAAGTGCAGGCCGCCGCCCGCGGCGCCTTCGCGCACGACTTCATCGCCGCGCTGCCCGAGGGCTACGCCACCTACCTGGGCGAGCGCGGCGTGCGCCTCTCAGGCGGGCAGCGCCAGCGCATCGCCATCGCACGCGCGATGCTGAAGAACCCGCCGCTCTTGCTGCTGGACGAAGCCACCAGCGCGCTCGACGCCGAAAGCGAGCGCATGGTGCAAGCCGCGCTCGAAGCCGCGATGCGCAACCGCACCACCCTCGTCATCGCCCACCGCCTGGCCACCGTGCAGCGCGCCGACCGCATCGTGGTGATGGACCAGGGCCGCATCGTCGACATCGGCCGCCACGACGAACTGGTGGCCCGCGGTGGGTTGTATGCGCGGCTGGCGGCGATGCAGTTCGGCATGGAGGCGGCAGCTGCCCAGGCGTCCGGCGCATAATCAATGCGCATTCTCGATGGAGACTTTCGATGCGCCGCAGTACCGCTGCCCCGAAGCGACCGACCAACCTCAGCCTCGACGCTCGCGTGCTGGACATGGCGCGTGAGCTCGGCATGAACGTCTCGGCCACCGTCAACGAGCTGCTGGCCGAAGAGGTGCGCCGCCGCTACTGGGAGCGCTGGAACGAGGAGAACAAGGAAGCCATCGATCACTACAACGCGCGCATCGCGCACGAGGGCCTGCCGCTGGCGCGCTACCGCACGTTCATGAAGGACCGCTGATGGGGCGCCTGGACGTCTACGCCAACCCCGAGGCGGGCGAGCGCAAGCACACGCCCTACTTCCTGGACGTGCAGAACGACTACATCGCCGGCCTTGACACACGCGTCGTGATACCGCTGCGCCGCGAAGCCGCCTTCGGGCCACGCGCCCGCGCACTGCACCCGCTGGTCAACCTGGGCGCGGAAAAGCTGGTGCTCGACACGGCGGCCATCGGCGCGGTGCCGAAGACCGCGCTTCGCAAGGTCATCGGCCGCCTGGTCGACGCGCGCGCCGAAGTCCAGGAAGCACTCGATGCGCTGTTCGGAGCCTACTGACGTGATCGCTGCCCACTCGGCCTGCCCGGCTCGGTCGACCTACGAAGACTTCATGCGCCACGTCTTCGAGCACGGCGTGCCGAAGACCGACCGCACGGGAACGGGCACCAAGAGCGTGTTCGGCCACCAGATGCGCTTCAACCTGGCCGAGGGCTTTCCGCTCATCACCACGAAGAAGGTGCACTGGAAGAGCATCGCGCTGGAACTGCTGTGGTTCCTGCGCGGCGACGGCAACGCCAAGTGGCTGCAGGAACGCGGCGTGTCGATCTGGGACGAATGGGCGAAGGCCGACGGCGACCTCGGGCCGGTATACGGCGTGCAATGGCGCAGCTGGCCCACGCCCGAAGGCGGCCACATCGACCAAGTCGCCGAGGTGGTGAAGCAGTTGCGCACCAACCCCGACAGCCGCCGCATCATCGTCAGCGCCTGGAACGTGGCCGACATTCCGAAGATGGCGCTGGCGCCGTGCCACGCGTTCTTCCAGTTCTACGTGGCAGAGAACAAACTCAGCTGCCAGCTCTACCAGCGCAGCGCCGACATCTTCCTCGGTGTGCCGTTCAACATCGCCAGCTACGCGCTGCTCACGCACATGCTGGCGCAGCAGTGCGATCTGGATGTGGGCGACTTCATCTGGACCGGCGGCGATTGCCACATCTACAACAACCACTTCGAGCAGGTGCGAACGCAGCTGGCACGCGAGCCGCGGCCCTGGCCGCAACTGGTCATCAAGCGCCGGCCGCCTTCGATCAACGACTACGCGTACGAAGACTTCGCGATCGAGGGCTACGACCCGCATCCGGCGATCAAGGCGCCAGTGGCGGTGTAGCGGCGCACGGCGGGCCAAGCGCGACGTGAAGATCACGCTCGTGGCCGCAGTGGCGGCCGATGGCGGCATCGGGCGCGACAACGCCGTGCTGTTCTCCGATGCGGTGGACCTGCAGCACTTTCGCAGCGTCACGGCAGGCCGGCCGGTGGTGATGGGCCGCAAGACCTGGCTGTCACTGCCCGAGCGCTTCCGCCCGCTGCCCGGCCGCCGCAACGTGGTGCTGACGCGCGACGCAGGCTTCGCGGCTACCGGCGCCGAGACGGCCTGCTCGCTCGACGAGGCGCTGGCGCGGCTGGCCCAGGCGCCCGAGGTGTGCGTGATCGGCGGCGCGGATGTCTACGCGCAGGCGATCGGGCGCGCCGACGAGCTGGTCATCACGCACGTGGCGCGCCGTTTTGATGGCGCCGACGCCTTTTTCCCGCCCATCGAGCCGCAGCGCTTCGCCGAGGTCGCCCGGCGCGAGGCCACCGCGGCCGACGGCACGCCGCTGGCATTCGTCACCTATCGTCGGCGCTGAAGCCGGCCGGGTTCCACCCCAAGCGCCCCGGCACGCACCCCGGCACGCGCCCACGCAAGAGCACCCCAGCGCCCGCATCCATGCAACACGCCACCGACTCCCGCTTCGCCTGGCTGCGCCTGATGGTGACCCTGGCGCTGATGACGCTGGGCTCCAGCGCCATGTACGTCATCTCGGTGGTGCTGCCCACGGTGCAGGCCGAGTTCGGCGCGGCGCGCGCCGATGCCAGCCTGCCCTACACGCTGCTGATGGTGGGCTTCGGCCTGGGCGGCGTGTTGATGGGCAGGCTCGCCGATCGCTACGGCCTGATGGCGGTGGTGATGATCGGCGCCGGCGGCCTGGGTGTGGGCTACGTGGCCGCCGGGCTGGCGCCCAACCTGTGGGTGTTCGCGCTCGTGCACGGCGTGCTGCTCGGCGCGTTGGGCAGCGCGGCCACCTTTGCGCCGCTGGTTGCCGACGCGTCGCTGTGGTTCGTGCGCCGGCGCGGCATCGCGGTGGCCATCTGCGCCAGCGGCAACTACCTCGCGGGCGCGGTGTGGCCGCCGATCGTCCAGCACTTCGTCAGCGGCTACGGCTGGCGGCCCACGTTCATCGGCCTGGGCGTGCTGTGCGCGGTGGCGATGCCACTCTTGGCGATGATGCTGCGCGCGCGGCCGCCCATCGCCACCACGCCAGCCACCGCGGCGCCGGGCGGTGCGATGCCGTCATCGCGGCCGTTCGGCCTGTCGATGAACCAGGCGCAGCTGCTGCTGTGCATCGCCGGCGTGTCGTGCTGCGTGGCGATGAGCATGCCGCAGGTGCACATCGTCGCGTACTGCACCGACCTGGGCTTCGGCGCCGCGCGCGGCGCCGAGATGCTCAGCCTGATGCTGGCCTGCGGCATCGTCAGCCGGCTGGTCAGCGGCCTGATCTGCGACCGCATCGGCGGGCTGCGCACGCTGCTGCTGGGCTCGGTGCTGCAGGGGCTGGCGCTGCTGCTGTTCCTGCCGTTCGACGGCCTGGTGTCGCTGTACGTGGTGTCGGCGCTGTTCGGGCTGTTCCAGGGCGGCATCGTGCCCAGCTACGCGATCATCGTTCGCGAGCACTTCCCGCCCAAGGAAGCGGGCGCGCGCGTGGGCATGGTGCTGATGAGCACGCTCTTGGGCATGGCGCTGGGCGGCTGGATGAGCGGCAAGGTGTTCGATCTCACCGGCTCGTACGAGGCGGCGTTCATCAACGGCGTGGCGTGGAACCTGCTGAACGGCGCCATCGTCGTGTGGCTGCTGTGGCGCGTGACCGGCGGCCGCCGCCGCGGGCCGGCCTCGGCGGGCACGGCCGCGGCCTGAACCGCCGCGGGCCTTGGCTGCGGGCCGCGCCCGGCCCGGTACCCCTGCGGCGCGCAGTGAGCGGCGAGAGCCCACAGGCGCCCGCGACGCGCCCTTTCCGCTATTCCAGCTTGATGCCGCGCGCGGTGATGATGTCGCCGAGGATGCGCGTCTCGTCCTTCACGCGCGCGGCCAGGCCGTCGCTGGAGGTGGCCTGCACGTCCCAGCCCGCGGCGAGCATCTTCTGCTTCGCCTCGGCCTCGCGCAGCGCCGCGGGCACCTCCTTGGCCAGCCGCTCCTGCGCCGCCTTGCTCAAGCCCGCGGGGCCGACCAGCGCCACCCACACCTCGAGCGCATTCATCTTCACGCCGGCATCGGCCAGCGGCGCCACGTCGGGTGCCAGCGCGCTGCGCGGGCCGGTCAGGCCCACAGCCTGAAGCTTGCCCGCCTTGACCTGCGGCAGCGCGATGCCCGGCGGCACCAAGGCCATCTGGATCTGCCCGCCCAGCATCGCCGTCACCACCGCGGGGTTGCCGTTGTAGGGCACGTGCACGGCCTGCAGGTTGCCCACCGCGGCCTTCACCACCTCCATTCCGAGGTGGCCCACCGAGCCGATGCCCACCGAGCCGTAGCTCCACTTGTCGCCGGCCGCGCGCATGGCGCTCACCCAGGCAGCCCCCGGCGGCTGATCGGCCGGCGCCACCAGCACCAGCGGCGCGGTGGCCAGCAGAGAAGCGAGGTGGAAGTCCTTGGTCGGGTCGAACGGCAGCTTGGGGTTCAGCAGCTTCGCCGACGTGAGGTTGCCGTTGATGACGACGCCCAGCGTGTGGTCGTCGATGGCCTTGGTCACCGCGTCGGCGGCCACGTTGCCCGCAGCGCCCGGCCGGTTCTCCACCACCACCGGCTGGCCGAGGGTCTTGGCCAGCGACTCCGCCAGCACGCGCGCGGCCATGTCGGGCGTGGAGCCACCCGGGAAGCCAACGAGGATCTTCACCGGCTTGCTGGGCCAGGCGGTCTGCGCCTGCACGCTGGCGGCAGCGACAAGCAGGCTCGCCGCGGCGGCGGCGGCCGCGCCCATCCAAACTCGGCGGGGCAGCGACATCGGCAGGGTCATCGGGGCTTCTCCGTAGGTTCAGGCGCGATTCGAGGGCAGGCAGTATCTCAGGTCGGCGCAGCCTGTCGAACCAGCCCGGCATGGACCCAGGCCCGGTGGCGCCAGGGACCGACAATCGAGCGCCCCACCGCCCGCCCCCGCCTGCCGCCATGAGACTCGCCACCTGGAACGTCAACTCGCTGGCCGTGCGCCTGCCGCAGCTGCTGGACTGGCTCGTGGCCAACCCGGTCGATGCGATGGTGCTGCAGGAAACCAAGCTCACCGACGACAAGTTTCCGCACGCCGAAGTCGAGGCCGCGGGCTACGCGGTGAAGTGGTTCGGGCAGAAGACCTACAACGGCGTGGCGCTGCTGGCGCGCCGCGGCGCGCCGGGCGACATCGTGCGCAACATCCCGGGCTTCGACGACGAGCAGGCGCGCGTCATCGCGGGCACCGTGGGAAGCGATGCGACCGCGCTGCGCGTCATCGGCGCCTACTTCCCCAACGGCCAGGAGCCGGGCAGCGAAAAGTTCGCCTACAAGATGCGCTGGCTGGGCGCGCTGCGCGAGTGGGTGCAAGCCGAGCTCGCGGCCCACCCGCGCCTGGTGCTGATGGGCGACTTCAACGTCGCACCCGAAGACCGCGACGTGTACGACCCGGTGGCCTGGGCCGGGCAGATCCACTGCACCCCCGAGGAACGTGAGCACTTCCGGCAGTTGCTGGCACTCGGCCTCGTCGACGCCTTCCGCCTGTTCGAGCAGCCGCCCAAGAGCTGGAGCTGGTGGGACTACCGCAACCTCGCGTTCCGCAAGAACCAGGGGTTGCGCATCGACCACATCCTGGTCAGCGAGGCCCTGCGGCCGCGGGTCACCGCCTGCGCCATCGACAAGCTGCCGCGCAAGAACGAGCGGCCGAGCGACCACGCGCCGGTGGTGCTGACGCTGGCGGCCTGATACGGCTTCGACTTCAATGCGATGTCAAGGCGCGAAGCCGAAACAGTGCTGACGCACGGCGAGGCGAAGCAACGCGGTCAGCGCGTTGAATGTGAAGCCGTATGAGCGCCGCTCACCTCAGACCTTCAATTCCAGCTCGTTGATCTTGCGCGTGAGCGTGTTGCGGCCGATGCCCAGTTTCACGGCCGCTTCGATGCGCCGGCCGTGGGTGACATCGAGCGCCGTGGTGATGAGGCAGCCCTCGAACAGCGCGGTGAGGGCTTCCCACACCTCGGGCTCGCCAGCCTGCAGGCGGCGGCGCGCCTCGCGCTGAAGGTCGGCCACCCAGGCCATATCGGAAGCTGCCGCAACGGCACCCGCCACGGCCGCCGAAGGTGCCACCCTGGGCGCGCCAGCGGCGTGTTGCCCCGCGCCGGCGCCCTCGGCAGCGGGCATCGCGGCTGCGCTCGGGCCGGCAGCGATGGTCGGCGCGGCATGGGCCGGTGCCAGCACTTCGCGCGGCAGGTCCTGCACCTGCACCACCTGCGCCGGCGCCATCACGGTCAGCCAGTGGCACAGGTTTTCCAGCTGGCGCACGTTGCCTGGAAAGTCGAACCCAGTGAGCGCCGCCATCGCGCCTTCCGAGAGCCGCTTGGCCTCGACGCCCAGCTCCCGGGCGCTCTTGGCGAGGAACGCCTGGGCGAGCATCGGAATGTCCTCACGCCTCTCACGCAGCGGCGGCAGCCGCAGGCGGATGACGTTCAGGCGGTGATAGAGGTCCTCGCGGAAGACGCCCTGGCGCACGCGCTCCTCGAGGTTCTGGTGCGTGGCGGCGATGACGCGCACGTTGCTCTTGATCGGCTGGTGGCCACCGACGCGGTAGAACTGGCCGTCGCTGAGCACGCGCAGCAGCCGCGTCTGCAGGTCGAACGGCATGTCGCCGATCTCGTCGAGGAACAGCGTACCGCCGTCGGCCTGCTCGAAGCGGCCCCGGCGCGTGGCCTGCGCGCCGGTGAAGGCACCGCGCTCGTGGCCGAAGAGCTCGCTTTCCAGCAGGTCCTTCGGGATGGCGGCGGTGTTGATGGCAACGAACGGGCCCTTGCTGCCCTGGTCGCCGCGCGGCGAGTGCTTGTGCAATGCGCGCGCCACCAGTTCCTTGCCGGTGCCGCTCTCGCCGGTGATGAGCACGGTGACGTTGCTCTGCGAGAGACGGCCGATGGCGCGGAACACGTCCTGCATCGCGCCGGCCTGCCCGAGCATCTCGGGCATCTCGCCCGCGCGCACTTCGCTTTCGCCTTCGCGCACGCTCTCGTCGACGGCACGGCGGATCAGCTCCACCGCGGTGGTGATGTCGAAGGGCTTGGGCAGGTACTCGAACGCGCCGCCCTGGAACGCCGAGACGGCGCTGTCGAGGTCGGAGAACGCGGTCATGATGATGACCGGCAGCCCGGGATGCTTCTGCTTCACCTCGGCGAGCAGGTCGATGCCGCTGCCCCCGGGCATGCGGATGTCGCTGACCAGCACCTGCGGCGTGTCGCCGCCGGCCATTGCGCTGAGCACCTCGCGTGGGCTGCCGAAGCTGCGCACCGCGAACTGCTCGCGCGCCAGCGCCCGCTCCAGCACGAAGCGGATGGACTGGTCGTCGTCGACGACCCAGATCGGTTTCATGCGCGGCTCCCTGAAGGTGGCGAAGGCCGGACTACGGCAGCGGTATGACGATCTTGAAGACGGTGCGGCCCGGCGTGCTCTCGCATTCGATGGTGCCCTGGTGTTGCTGCACGAAGGTCTGGGCCAGCGTGAGGCCGAGCCCCGAGCCGCCTTCGCGCCCCGACACCAGCGGCTGGAACAGGCGATCGCGGATCGACTCGGGCACGCCGGGCCCGTTGTCTTCGATATGCAATTCCAGTGCCAGACGGAACCGCTGGCGACCGACCGTGACCTGGCGCGCCACGCGCGTGCGCAGCACGATGCGTGCGTCGCCCGCCGCAATCAGCTCAGACAGCGCCTGGACCGCGTTGTGCACGACGTTGAGCACGGCCTGGATGAGCTGCTCGCGGTCGCCGCGAAACTCGGGGATCGAGGTGTCGTAGTCGCGCCGCACTTCCAGGCCGCGCGGGTGCTCGGCCAGCACGAGGGCGCGCACGCGCTCGCACACCTGGTGGATGTTGACGTCGCCCACCACCGGCGCGCGGCGGTGCGGCGCAAGCAGCCGGTCGACCAGCGCCTGCAGGCGGTCGGCCTCGTGCACGATGACGCGCGTGTATTCCTTGAGCTCCTTCTTGCCCTCGATCTCGAGCTCCAGCAGCTGCGCGGCGCCGCGGATGCCGCCCAGCGGGTTGCGGATCTCGTGCGCGAGGTTGCGCACCAGTTCCTTGTGGGCGGCCACCAGCTGCTGCACGCGCTCCTCGCGGTCCTGGCGCGTCTGCTGCTCGATCTGCAGCATCTCCAGCAGCACCGCGTCGTTGCGCGCGCCGCCGAAGTCGATCTGGCTGAGGATCACGTGCACCGGCAGCTCGGTACGCGCCGGGCCCGGGCCATGGCGGCGCAGGTGCGCGTCGAAGCGGCTGGTGGCCACATGGTTGGCGGCCACGCGCTGCACGTGCTCGGCCAGCGTGTCGCGCTCGGCGAGCCAGTCGAAGGCGAGGCCGCGCAGCAGCTTGCGGCGCGACACGCCGACGACGTTCTCGAGCATCGCGTTGGCCAGCAGGCAACGGCCATCGGGGCGCACGATGGCCACCATCGTCGCCAGCTGATCAAAGGCCTCGAAGCCGGCCAGCGCATCGCCGGGCTTGACGATGGCGGCCAGCGCCTGGCGCAGCGAGCGGGTGGCCATGGCTCAGCGCACCGGCGGCGTGCCGGCCCGAATCAGCCGAACGAGGCTGGCTTCATGCGCAGGGGGCTGCGGCCGCTTGGCTGCAAGGCCGCGCCGGGCCCGCGGACCCTTCGCGGCACTCGCAACGAACAGGGCGCGCGATGTCGCGCGGCGCCTCAGGGCGCCGGCAGCTTGGCCAGTTCGCGCCGGATGGCCGCGAGATCGGCCTCCTTGCGCTGGATGGCGGCGCGCATCTCGGCCACACGCTGCTGATAACGCGCGAAGTTGCGCTCGTCGCCGCGGCGCTCGGGCTCGCCGTTGTTGAACTCGCGCATCATGTCGGACAGCCGCGCCTCTTCGCGGCGCAGCTCTTCGGCCAGGATGCGGCGCGCATCGCTGTCGCGGGCGCGCTGCTCGGCGGGGTCGATGCGCCCATCGCCGCTGCGCGCGCCCGAGGCCGGGCCCGACGCCGCTGCGGGCCCGCTGGCGGGGGAGCGCGGACGCACCGCCTGCACGATGGTGATGGGCGCGCCTTCGATCGTGCGGCAGCCCTTGTCCTTGGCTTCCTGCGCCGTGAGCTGGTCGGTGTAGAGCACCGGCGGGCCGGGGCAGCGGTACACCGTGCCGCCGGAGGTCTGCGCGGCCACAGGCAGCCCGGCCGTGCCAAGCATGGCGGCGACCAGGGCGTGAACGGCAGTCGTCCGGGGCCAGCGTGTCATGCAGGGTCCTCGCGCAGCGCGCGGTGTGCAGAGGGCGCATTCTCGCTCAGCCTGGAAAACTGCGGCGCGATGAAAAAGGGGCGGTTGCCCGCCCCTTGCCACGCTTGCGAGGCGGGGGCCTCACAGCGAGTAGTACATCTCGAACTCCAGCGGGTGGGTGGTCATGCGGAAGCGCGTGACCTCCTGCATCTTCAGCTCGATGTAGGCGTCGAGGTACCCGTCGGTGAACACACCGCCCTTGGTCAGGAAGGCACGGCCCTTGTCGAGGTACTCCAGCGCCTGGTCGAGGCTGTGGCACACGGTGGGGATCTTCGCGTCCTCTTCCGGCGGCAGGTGGTACAGGTCCTTGGTGGCCGCCTCGCCGGGGTGGATCTTGTTCTCCACGCCGTCCAGGCCGGCCATCAGCATCGCCGCGAAGCCCAGGTACGGGTTGCAGGTGGGGTCGGGGAAGCGCACCTCGATGCGCCGGCCCTTCGGGTTGGCCACATACGGGATGCGGATGGAGGCCGAACGGTTGCGCGAGCTGTACGCCAGCTTCACCGGCGCCTCGAAGCCGGGCACCAGGCGCTTGTAGCTGTTGGTGCCGGGGTTGGTGATGGCGTTGAGCGCGCGGGCGTGCTTGATGATGCCGCCGATGTAGTACAGCGCGAATTCGCTCAGGCCCGCATAGCCGTCGCCGGCGAACAGGTTCTTGCCGTCCTTCCACACGCTCTGGTGCACGTGCATGCCGCTGCCGTTGTCGCCGACGATGGGCTTGGGCATGAAGGTCGCGGTCTTGCCGTAGGCCTGCGCGACGTTGTGGATCACGTACTTCTGCAGCTGCAGCCAGTCGGCGCGCTGCACGAGCGTGGAGAACTTGGTGCCGATCTCGCACTGGCCGGGCGCGGCGACTTCGTGGTGATGCACTTCCACCGGGATGCCCAGCTGCTCCAGCAGCAGGCACATCTCGCTGCGCATGTCCTGGAAGCTGTCCACCGGCGGCACCGGGAAGTAGCCGCCCTTGACGGCCGGGCGATGGCCCATGTTGCCGCCTTCGAAGTTGGCGCCGGAGGACCACGGCGCCTCTTCGGAAGAGACCTTGTACATGGCCCCGGCCATGTCGACGTGCCACTGCACCTGATCGAAGATGAAGAACTCGGGCTCCGGGCCGAAGAAGGCCGAGTCGCCGATGCCGCTGCTCTTCAGGTACGCCTCGGCGCGCTTGGCCAGCGAACGCGGGTCGCGCTCGTAGGGCTTGCCGTCGCCGGGCTCCAGCACATCGCAGCTCAGCAGCAGCGTGGGCTCTTCGAAGAACGGGTCGATGTTGGCCGTGTTGGGGTCGGGCATGAGCAGCATGTCGCTCGCCTCGATGCCCTTCCAGCCGGCGATCGAGCTGCCGTCGAAGGCGTGGCCCGAGGTGAACTTGTCCTCGTCGAAGTGCGATACGGGCACGGTGACGTGTTGTTCCTTGCCGCGGGTGTCGGTGAAGCGGAAGTCGACGAACTTGACCTCGTTCTCCTTCACCATCTTGATCACGTCGGCGACGGTCTTTGCCATCAATCTCTCCTAGCGGGGCAGTGGTTGTCGGGTTGGTTGGGGTTGGATTGCGCTGCGGGACTCGCCAGAGCCGCCCCACAAAGGCGCGGGCAATCTAGCAGAAAGCGTGCCGCGGGCCTTCCATGCCCCGGCATCGCGGCTCGCGCAGTCAGCGTGGTGAATCTGGCCCGGGCAGCCGGCCCTGCCAGTCGAGTATGCCCCACCTTGGTGCAGTGACCCGGCTGGTGCTCGCCCGGTTCTGGGCCTCCTATCGCACCATTTCGGGGCCAAGCTCGACGCCTAGCCCCAGCAGGCCGGCGCGCAACGCCTCGAAGGCGGGCAGCGGATCGCGCGCCGCCTTGACCCCCAGCTCGATGTGCCGGCCCCACTGAGGGTGGTCGACGCTGGGCAGGCTGAACACCTTCACGCCGGCGAAGCGCGCCTCGATGTCCTCCATCAGCGGCGTCAGCGTGGCTTCCATCGAGCCGAACACGATCACCGAGCGCTCGATGCGGCGCGCACCGCCGTGCAGATGCGCATAGCGCTCGTCCAGCACCCACTCGATCATCGGCCAGGCCATCACCGGGAAGCCCGGCACGAAGTGCACGTGCCCGACACTGAAGCCGGCGATCTTGTTGTACGGGTTCGGGATGATCTCGGCGCCGGCCGGGAACACGCCCATGTTCAGCCGGTGCACGTTGTCGGGCCGATCGGGCTGAAACGGCAAGCCCTGCTCGCGCGCCACGTCGGCCATGCGCTCGAGGATCAACGCCTGGGCCCGCGGATGCAGCGCGAGCTCGCGGCCGAGCGCCGCGGCGGCGGCCTGCCGCGTGTGGTCGTCGGGCGTGGCGCCGATCCCGCCGGTGCAGATGACCAGTTCGCCGCCGGCGAAGGCCTCGCGCAGCGCGGCGGTGATGCGCTCGCGGTCGTCGCCGACGTAGCGCGCCCAGGCCAGCGCCAGCCCGCGCGCGGCGAGCAGCTCGACCACCTTGCGCAGGTGCTTGTCTTCGCGCTTGCCCGAGAGGATCTCGTCGCCGACGATGACGAGGCCGATGTTCAAGGCGCGCCCTCCTGCCCCACCGTCATCCCCAAGGGGGCGGCAGGCCCGGGCGCCGCCGTGGCGCGGTGCCGTTCCAGCTCGGCCAGCAGGTAGTGCGCGAACCACAGTGCCGCAAACGCGAACACCAGCGTGTACAGCCACACCGAGGCAATCAGGAAGAACGGCGCCAGGATCAGCGCCGCGGTGCCCAGCGCCCAGATGAAGGTGGGCAGCGCCCCGAGCGCGCCGCAGGCCACGCCCATCCACAGCAGCGGCCAGCGCCGCTCGTGCATCAGCTGGCGCCGCTCCTGGGCACTCGCGTGGTCGGCCAGCACGTCAAAGGCCATCACACGGTAGGTCAGCCAGCCCCAGACGAGGGGCGGCAGCAGCAGCGCCAGCGGCGGGATCAGCCACAGCGGCACGCTCGCGGCGATCGCCACCAGCGCCGCCAGCGCGCAGGCGAGCGACCAGCCAAGCCCATGCCACCACCGGGCGCCGCGCAGCCGCGCCAGTGCCGGGAAACGCCGCCTCGCCACCAGCGCCACCACGGTGGGCGTCATCAGCACGCCCACCAGCAGCAGCGTGCCCACCACCACCAGCGGCAGGACCAGCGCCACCACGACGATGGGCGCCAGCACCGCGCGCAGGCCGTTGGCACCCACCGAATCGAGCCACTGCATCGCAGCGTTGGACAGGTCGAACCGCTGCATCGCCTCGCGCACGGCGTCGACCGCGGCTTCCCAGCCGAGCCAACCGGCCACCCCCAGCACCCCGCCCATCACCACCAGGGGTGCCAGCGTCAGCACCAGCACGCGCGGGTGGAACAGGTGCGCCAGCGCGCGCCACAGAGCATCGAACATCCTTCGGTCCGTCCCGGTTCTGCCTAGGTTCGCGCCGGTCGGCCGGCGCGGCGCAGGCTGCCGAACAGCCGCCCGAGCCCCAGCCACTGCTGCGCCCAGAAGCCGCCGCCGTAGTCGCGCTGCCCGTACTCCGGCAGCTGGTCGCGGATGCCCGTGGGCCCGGGCTCTTCGTGCCAGCGCGCGGTGCGAAACAGCGCGTCCCACACCGGGAACAGCACCGCGAAGTTGTGCCCGCCCAGGCTGCCCGGCCCCGCCGACTCGTGCCCGACGCCGATGGCGTGGTGCACGCGGTGAAAGCGCGGGCTGACCAGCAGCCGCTCGCCGACATTGCCGAACGACAGCCGCACGTTGGCGTGCGCCAGGCTCTCCAGCAGCTGCGTCACCGCGACCACGGCGATGAACTGCGCCGGCGCGATGCCCACCAGCATCGCCAGCAGCACAAAGGCGCTGTCGCGCAGCACGTCGTCGAGCAGGTGGTTGCGGTTGTCGCTCCACATCGTCATCTGCCGCTGGCTGTGGTGCAGCGCATGCAGCTGCCACCACCAGCTGAAGCGGTGCTGCGCGCGGTGCAGCAGGTAGTCGGCGAAGTCGAACAGCACCAGATAGATGACGAAGCTGACCGGCGCGGCGTCGGTGACGCCCGGCCACACGCCATCGAGCGACCAGGTCGGCAGCCCGGCCAGCCGCAGCTCGGTGACCAGCGCGTCCCACAGCGGGTCGAGGGTGAAGAACAGGACCAGCCGAAACAGGCCCAGCCGGTGCACGAGCGTGTAGACGATGTCGGTGCGCACCGCGGCGCGGTCGGTCACCTGCTCGGCCGGCCGCCAGTGCTCCAGCGCCCGGATCACGGTGAGCATGATCAGGATCTGCAACAGCCCCACCAGCAACCAGCCCGTGGCGCGAAAGCCCTGCTCCAGCAGCCCGGCCAGGCCGGCCGCGAACATCAACGGCTGCACCGCGGCCTCGAACAGCCACTGCTGCGCGCCGTCGAACCATGCAATCGGGTCCATCGGGTTCGGGCTCACGGCCTGTGCAAGGCGCCGGCTACTTCGCGCCGCGCGCCGCGGCGCCCAGTTGCGGGTGCTCGCGCAGCGTCGCGAAACACAGCCCGCGCTGCTTGAGGCCCACGATCAACGGCTCCAGCACCGCCGGCGCCCAGGGGTCCTTGCGCGCCCAGATTCCCAGGTGCGCGAGCAGCACGTCGCCGGCGCGGATGTCGCGCAGCGCCTGCTTCAGCAACGCGTCGTTGGGATAGCGGTCGCTGGGCAGTTCGTCGCCGAGAAAGCCCGCCGGTGCCCAGCCGACGTGCGCCCAGCCGCAGGCCGCGGCGGCATCCAGCAGCGCCTTGGAGGTCTTGCCGCCCGGGGCCCGGAAGATGGCGCCCATCTTCTGCCCCGTCATCGCCTCGAAGCGCCGCGCCGGGCGGTCGAGCTCGCGGCAGTAGCCGGCCGCGTCCAGCGTGCGCGGCTTGAAGGCGGCGGGGCCCGCCGTGGGCCGCACGCGGAATGCCACGCCGCCGCCGGCTGCGCGCTCGTCGCCGCGCCACACGTCGTGGTCCCAGGTGTGCGAGCCGAACGCATGGCCCTCGTCGGCGCGCGCCTTCCACCACGCGGCCCAGCGCTCGTCGAGGCTGCCGTCGCCGGCCACCGTGCGCTCGTTGGCCAGGAAGAAGGTGGCCTTCACCTGCTGGCGGTTGAGCACCTCGGCGACCAGCGGCGCCACGCCCATGTGACCGGTGTCGAAGGTCAGGTAGACCGGCCTCTCGCAGGCCGGCGCCGTGGCCGGCGTCGTGGCCCCCACCACCGAGGCCAGCACCAGGCTCGCGAGCCCGGCAGCCCCCCGCGTCCCGAGGGCGCCGCCGCGCAGGAACAACATGGCAGCCGCGCGCCGGCGCCCCTCATTGCCTGGGCGCATGGTCCAGCGTCCACACCCCATGCGGCGAGCGGCCGACCTCCACCTGCCGCACGACCTGGCGCCGTTCGACGTCGATCACCGTCAGCTTGCGCGCCCAGCGCGAGCTGACCAGCAGCGTGCGCCCGTCGGCCATCAGCTCCATGCAGTCGGGACCGCCCGGGCCCGGCAGCTCGGCCACCACGGTGAGCGTGTGCGTGTCCAGCAGGCTCACCGTGTTGGCCACACGGTTGCTCACGAACACGTGGCGCCGGTCGCCGCGGGCGCGGAAGGCATGCGCGCCCTCGCCGGTGGCGATGCGCTTGAGCAGCGTCGGCCCGCCGGCGCCGACATCCCAGGCCTCGACGACGCGATCCCCCGTCAGGCCGACCAGCAGCGTGCGGTCGTCGGCCGCCAGGTACAGATCGGCCGGCGTCTTGCCCACCTTCACCAGCCAGCGCGGCCGCTGCGTGGCCAGGTCCACCGCCATCAGCTCGTCGCTGTCCTGCAGCGTGACGTAGACCACGGAGCTCTTGCTGTCGATCGCCAGATGGCTGGGCACCTTGGCCGCGGGAATGCGCCGCGCCAGCGCCAGCGGCGGCTCGTCGGCGGGGTTCCAGCGGTAGATGTCCACGTGGTTGAGCCGGTTGGCGGCCACCACGAACCACTTCATGTCCGGGCTGAAACGCAGGTGGTACGGGTCGGCGATGTTGCGCAGCGTGCGCTGCACGTCGCCGGTGGCGGGGTCGAGGAAGGTCAGCGTGTTGCTCGCGGCGTTGGCGACGATGACGCTCTTCTCGTCGGGCGTGAGGTACAGGTGATGCGGCTCCTTGCCGGTGGGCACGCGCCTGACGACCTTCCAGCTCACCGGGTCGATGACGCTCACGTCGGCGTCCAGCGAGTTGAGCACGAAGATCGGGCGCGTCGGTTGGGGCGTCGCCCCGGCGGGCGCGGCCGGCGCGACAGCGGTGTTGGCCCGGCCCTCGCGCGCACCGAGCATCGCCGCGGCGGCGCCGGCCAAGGCGGCCAGGGCGGCGCGGCGCGCCGGGCGTGAGGTCATTCGTCGTCTCCGCCCAGGATGCCGCCCAGCACGCCGCCGGCCGGCAGGAGGCCGCCGAGCCCGGCTTCCTCGCGCCGCCCGCCGCCGGCCTGCGGCGCTGCGGCGAACACGCGCGAGGCCAGGCGCGAGAACGGCAGGCTCTGCAGCCACACCGTGCCCGGCCCCGTGAGCTTGGCGAAGAACAGGCCCTCGCCGCCGAACAGCGCCGTCTTGATCTTGCCCACGTACTGGATCTCGAAGTTCGTCTCCTGCGTGTAGGCGACGACGCAGCCGGTGTCCACCAGCAGCGTCTGCCCCGGCTGCAGCTGGCGCTTGGCGATACTGCCGCCGGCGTGCACGAAGGCCAGGCCGTCGCCGTCGAGCCGCTGCATGACGAAACCCTCGCCGCCGAAGAAGCCCACCGACAGCTTGCGCTGGAACGCGACGCCCAGCGCCACGCCGCGCGCGGCGCACAGGAACGCGTCGCGCTGGCAGATGAGCGTGCCGCCCAGCTGCCTCAAGTCCATCGCCAGGATCTTGCCCGGGTACGGCGCCGCGAAAGCCACGCGCTGCTTCTGGCTCGCCTGGTTGGTGTAGACGGTGGTGAACAGCGACTCGCCGGTGACCAGCCGCTTGCCCGCGCCCAGCAGCTTGCCGAACAGGCCGCCGCCCTGGCTGGCGCTGCCGTCGCCGAACACGGTGTCCATGCCGATGCCGGCTTCCATGAACATCAGGCTGCCGGCTTCGCCGATGGCCGCCTCGCCGGGGTCGAGCTCGACCTCGACGTACTGCATCTCGGCGCCCTTGATCTCGTAGTCCACCACGTCCATGGCCATCGTTGCAGCCCTTGGCCACCGCGGCGCGGCAGCCCAGTCGTTCATGAAGGAAGGGATGGTACCCAAGCCCATCGGCGCGCCGGCCGATGCGCCGTGCGGCGCCGGCCGGGCGGCCCGCGCCCGCAACCGCGCGGCGGGCAACGCGGGTGCATTCACGGCCGCCTCGGGCCCGCGGTCGGAGACCTCCACTCATCCTGGGGAGCGGGTAGCAATGCGTTGCAATGGCTAACGCCATGTGCCCACGGGGGCCGCGCCGGCTTTGAACAATTGCGCTCCATGATCGCCGCCACGGCCGACGCCCCCGCCACGCTGCTGCAGGTGGCTGCGGCAGCGCATGGCGTGGCCGCCGCGTCGCTCACCGGCTTCGGTCTGCGTCACGCCGCGCAGCGCGGCTGGCGCTGGTGGCTGGCGGCGGCGTGGCTGGCTGCCATCGGTGCCACGCTGGCGGCGCTGTCCAGCCATGTGCTGGCGCGCATCCTGGCCGAGGCGCTGCTGATGCAATGGCCGCTCACGCTGCTGATCGGCCTGAGGCGCTTCCACGCCCGCGACGCGCTGCCCCTGCATGCGAGTGTCGACTTCGCCTTCATCCTGGCGGCGGTGCCGGTGCTGGCGGTGACCTTCGTTGCCGCGCGCGACGTGGCACCCTGGGTGGCGTCGGCCGCCGGCTCGCTGGCGCTGCTCTACGCGGCGTTGGTGTCGTTGCGCACGCCGGCCGGCCACGCCACGCCGCCGCTGTGGGCGCTGGCCGCCACCCAGTGCCTGCTCGCCTTCGCGCCGCTGGCCGCGCTGCAGGGCACGGCCGCGTGGCCGGCCGGCGTGTCCGGCTCGGGCGCCGACCCGCTGGCGCTGCGCGCCGTCTGCAGCGCCTTCGGCATCACGGTGGCGGCGTTCGTGCTGCTCACGCTGGTGGGCCAGCGCACCGAGCAGCAGCTGCGCGCCTCGCGCCAGCGCCTGCGCACGCTGGCCAACATGGACGCGCTGACGCAGGTGCCCAACCGGCGACACTTCCACGAACTGGCCGGCGAGGCGCTCGGCAGCGACGCCGCCGGCAAGAGCGTGCTGCTGATGTTCGACGTCGATCACTTCAAGGGCATCAACGACAGCCTCGGCCACGCCGCCGGCGACCGCGCGCTGACGCTGGTGTCCACCAGCATGATCGAGCACCTGCGCGAGCGCGACGTGCCCGGGCGGCTGGGCGGCGACGAGTTCGCGCTGCTGCTGCGCCAGGCCGACCTGCGCGCCGGCGTCGGCGTGGCCGAACGCATCGTGCTGGCGGTTCAGCGCCGCGCCGCCGAACACCGCCTGCCGCAGCTCACGCTGAGTTTCGGGCTGGTGCAGGTGCTGCCCCACGAGCGCCTGGACGAGGCGCTGCGCCGCGCCGACCAGGCGCTGTTCGAGGCCAAGCGGCAGGGGCGCAGTTGCGCCGTCACGGCCGTTGGCGACGAGGCGCACCCGGTGTTCAGCGAGAGCCAGCGGCTGGGGCTGGCCGCGGCCTGATCCGCCGCGCCGACCTGCGCCGCGCTCGATAATCGCGCCGCCCTGCCGTGGCGGCCCGTGCGCCGCCGACGGCCGGGCCGCCCGCGATGCCCAGTTCTCCTTCGCACCTGCTGACCGCCGCGCTGGCCATCGCCGCGGGCGCGGCGCTGGGCGCCTGGCTGCGCTGGGGCCTGGCGGTCTGGTTGAACGGCCAGTTCCCGGCGCTGCCCCCGGGCACGCTGGTGGCCAACCTGGTCGGCGGCTACCTCATCGGCCTGGCCGTGGCGCTGTCTGCAGCGAATCCGGCCTGGCCGGCGGAGTGGCGCCTGTTCTTCGTCACCGGTTTTCTCGGCGCACTGACCACCTTCTCCACCTTCTCGGCCGAGGTCGTGGGCCTGCTGCACCAGGGGCGCCTGGGCTGGGCACTGGCCACCGTCAGCACGCATGTGCTCGGCTCGCTGGCGATGACGCTGGCCGGCATCGCCACGCCGGCGCTCCTCAGGCGCTGACCCCCGGCCGCCGGGCGAGGGCGCTCCTAGAATGCGCCGCCCTCGAACGCCCCGGAGCGAGCCCATGACCCCCGAAGAAATCCTCCAACAGCACGGCCCGCGCGAGGCGATGGAGTACGACGTCGTGGTCATCGGCGCCGGCCCGGCGGGGCTGGCCACGGCGATCCGCCTGAAGCAGATCGACGCCGGCATCAACGTCGTCGTCATCGAGAAGGGCAGCGAGCCTGGCGCGCACATCCTTTCCGGTGCGGTGATGGACCCGCGCTCGATCACCGAGCTGTTTGCCGACTGGAAGGAGCGCGGCGCGCCGCTGAACCAGCCGGTCACCGGCGACGATGTGCTGTTCCTGCGCGAGCGCGACGCCGTGCGCACGCCCGACTTCCTGGTGCCGCAGGCCCTGCACAACGAAGGCAACTACGTCATCAGCCTGGGCAACGTCGTGAAGTGGCTGGGCCAGCAGGCCGAGGCGCTGGGTGTGGAGATCTTCCCCGGCTTCACCGCCGCCGAGGTGCTGTACACCGACGACGGCAAGGTGCGCGGCGTGGCCACCGGCAACATGGGGCTGGGCAAGGACGGCCAGCCGCACGGCGGCTTCCAGCTCGGCATGGAGCTCACCGCCAAGTACACCGTGTTCGCCGAGGGCGCGCGCGGGCACCTGGGCAAGCAGGTGATCGCACGGTACGACCTGCTCGCCGGCCGCGATGCGCAGAGCTTCTCCATCGGCATCAAGGAGCTGTGGGAGGTGCCGCCCGAGAAGGCGCAGCCCGGGCGCGTGGTGCACACCGCCGGCTGGCCGATGGACGAGCACACCTTCGGCGGCGGCTTCCTCTACCACCTCGAAGGCCACAAGGTGACGCTGGGGCTCGTCGTCGGGCTCGACTACCAGAACCCGTGGCTGAGCCCGTTCGACGAGATGCAGCGCTGGAAGACGCACCCCGCCATCCGCGCCCACATCGAAGGCGGCAAGCGCATCGGCTACGGCGCGCGCGCCATCAACAACGGCAGCCCGCAGAGCCTGCCCAAGCTGGTCTTTCCGGGTGGGCTGCTCGTCGGCTGCGACGCCGGCACGATGAACGCCGCACGCATCAAGGGCAGCCACGCCGCGATGAAAAGCGGCATGCTCGCCGCCGAGGCGCTGGCCGCGGCGTTGAAGGCCGGCCGTGCCGCCGACGAACTCGAGACCTACCCGGCGGCGTTCGAGAAGAGCTGGCTGTTCGAGGAACTGCACGCCCAGCGCAACTTCAAGCACTGGTTCAAGCAGGGCAACACGATCGGCGCACTGATGACCGGCATCGAGCAGTGGCTGCTGCCGCGGCTGGGTTTCAAGAGCCCGCCGTGGACACTGCACCGCACCACACCCGACCACGCCAAGATGCACGCGGCCGGCCAGGTGGAGCCGATCCAGTACCCCAAGCCCGACGGCCAGCTCACCTTCGACCGCCTGAGCTCGGTGTTCCTCAGCAGCACCAATCACGAAGAGAACCAGCCCGCGCACCTGACGCTGAAGGATGCCGCGGTGCCGGTGGCCGTCAACCTCGCGCGTTATGCCGGGCCCGAGGGCCGCTACTGCCCGGCCGGCGTCTACGAGTTCGTCGAGAAGGATGGCGCCGACCAGCTGGTCATCAACGCGCAGAACTGCGTGCACTGCAAGACCTGCGACATCAAGGACCCGACGCAGAACATCGTGTGGGTCACGCCCGAGGGCGGCGGCGGGCCGAACTACGCCGGCATGTGACCTGCGGGTGCGGCCGCGGCGGCGCGGCGGGCGCGGCACCACAGCCAGGCCGCGGCCACGATGGCCGTGGCCGGCAGCAGCCACTGCCGTGAACCCATGGTGGCCAGCGTGGCGGCGCTGAACGCCAGGCAGGCCAGCGCCAGCCCCCAGGCCGCGAGCCAGCTGGCGTGCGCAACGACGTGCGCTGCGACCGCAGGCCGCGCCACCAGCAGCCACGCCAGCACCGCCGCGAGCGTGGGGTCGGGTGCCAGGCCGACGATCTCAACCGTCTGCCACGCGCGCCCGGCCATCGGCGCAGCCGCCGGCCACGCGACTGCCGCGGCGAGCATCAGCACCGCGGCGCCGCGGCGCACGAACGTGGGCGGCGCGGAATGCGCAGTGCCCGCGCGCACGGTCGCCATCGCCGATGCCACCATCGCCAACGCGAGCACCGCCAAGGCGGCTGCCAGCCCGTCGGCCGCCCAGTTGACCGGCGCGTACAACGTTTGCACGAAGGTCCACGCAACGAACCCCAGCGCCGCGGCCAGGACCAGCAAACCTGCGCGCGAAAGGCCCGGCGGCAACGGCCTGCGGCCGCGCAGCAGCGCCACGCTGCCGGCCACCGCGCACAGCACCGCCGGCACCTGCAGCGGCCACCACGCCTCGTTGTGCAGCTCGAACAGCCGCCAATACGTGCGCGGCGCGAACATCAGGAAGTCGCCCGGCCGGTAGCTCAGCCAATCGGCGATCCACTCGCTCATCGCCGCCCCCAGGCGGCAGCAGCGCAGCACCTTCGGGGCAGCCGCGCGGGGGATGGGCGGGGCGCGCCGCGCGCCTGGCCCATGCGCACCGCCCGGCCGCCGCGGCCGGCCCGGCAGCCGCCGCTCACACGCGCGCTGCCACGTCGGCCGCGATGCGCGCCCGCAGCGCCGCATCGGGCATCGGCCCGCGCGCCGCGCCCAGGTTCTGCACCACGTGCGCCACCTGGCTCGTGGCGGGAATCGCGCAGGTCACGGCCGGGTGCGAGACGATGAACTTCAACACCGCCTGCGCCCAGCCGTCGCAGCCCAGTTCGGCCGCCCAACCGGGCACCTTGTGCCGCGCCAGCGACTGCAGCAGCGCGCCTTCACGGAACGGCCGGTTGGCGATGACGGCGATGCGCCTTTCCAGCGCCAGCGGCAGCAGGCGCTGCTCGGCCTCGCGGTCGGCGGGGTTGTAGGTCAGCTGCACGAAGTCGATCGGCTGCGTGCGCATCACGCGCTCGATCTCGGCGTGCCGTCGGCCCTCGCTGGTGGTGATGCCCACGTAGCGCAGGCGCCCTTCGGCCTTCATCTGCAGCAGCCGCGGCAGGTGCCCTTCCCAGCCGAGCAGGTTGTGCACCTGCATCAGGTCGAAGCGCTGCACGCCCCAGTGCGCGCGCGACGTCTCGATCTGCGCCGCGCCGCGGGCCACGTCGCCGACCCACACCTTCTCGGCCGAGAACAGCGCCGCCGGCGAGCCCAGCCGCGCCAGCGCATGGCCGACCGTCGGCTGCGAACTGCCGTACATCGGCGAGCTGTCGATCAGCCGCCCACCGTGCGCGAAGAACGCCCGCACGACCTCCGCGCAGGCGTCGCGGGCGCGCGCGTCGGCGCCGACGTTGAAGGTGATCCAGGTGCCCAGGCCGACGACGGGCAGCAGCTCCCCGCTGGCGGGCACGGCGCGCGTCAGCAGCGCCGCCGCCTGGCCGCGCGCCGCCGACGCAAAGGGGCCGCCGGCCCCCGCCAACAGCGCGATCGCCGCCTGCTGGCGCAACCAATGCCGGCGCCGCAGAGGCCGGGTCACGCAAACGTGGCGGATATCTTCACAAGCTCTCACGCCTTCAGCCGCCGCTCGAGGTGGTCGAGACGGTCCTGGCCCCAGAAGATTTCCCCCTCGACAACATAGCTCGGTGCGCCGAACACGCCGGCGGCCAGCGCGCGCTGGGTGTTCGCTTCGTAGCCGGCGGCCGCCTCGGGCGCGTCGGCCTCGCCCAGCAGGGCCGCGGCCAGCCCGCACTCGGCCAGCAGCGCCGCCAGCGTCTCACGCTCGGCAAGGTTGCGCTCTTCGGCCCACACCACCTTCATCATGGCCCCGGCCAGCGACAGCGCGGCCTGCGCGCCCGCCGCTCGCTGAGTGGCGACGAGCAACCGCGAGGCCGGCCCGCCATCCACCGGAAAGTACTTCGGCTGCAGCACCAGCGGCACTTGCAGCCACTCGCTGAAGCGCTTCAACTCCACCAGCCGGTACGCCTGCCGCTGCGGCGCCCGTTTGGCCAACGGCAGGCCGCCGGACTGCGGGAAGATGACACCGTAGTCCACCGGCAGCACCTCGACGCGCGCGCCGGCCGCCCTGGCGATGGCACAGAAGCGCGCGTGGCCGAGATAGGTCCACGGCGAAACGGGGGTGAAGCAGTACTGGATGTCCATGTCGTCGATGCCTGGTCGGTATTGCCGGCGCCCTTACAGCACGCGCCCCTGCACGGTGACGATGTCGTTGCGCCAGATGTCGTCGGGGCTGATGTAGTTGTCCGGCCGCGTGAAGCGGATGCCCGCGGCGCGGAAGCACTCGTCGACCAGCTCCGAGCAGATGAACTTGCGGTCGCGCGTGCGCCGGCTGACCTTGAACAGGATGCGCAGCGCGATGCGGATGATCTCCCAGTTGTCGTACGGTTTGGTCAGCAGGTCCATGCCGTAGCTCACCGCCTTGGTCACCTGCTCGCCCTGCAGCTGCGGCGCGACGCGGCCGACGACGATCTGCCCGCGATAGGGCTTGCGGCGGCCGTGGTAGTCCTTCAGGTACTTCGACAGCGGCACCAGCCGCACGCCGATGCCGGTTTCGCTTTCGAGAATGAACACGCGACCCAGTTGCTCATCGCGGTAGACGATGCCCACGTGGCTCCACACCGAGCCGGTGAACTTCTGGATCAGGCCCGAGAACAGGTACGAGCCCGAGCAGAACACCAGGTCACCCGAGTGCAAGGCGTCCCGCAGGCCCTCGTAGGGCTGCACGGGCAGGCGCTTGATCTCGGGCTTCTTGATCGCTGCGGCCATGTCTGCTCCGATTTGTTGTCGCGCAGCGCAGACGTTCGCGGGCCTCAGCCCCAGTTCGGCCGGCGCTTGTCGATGAACGCCTGCACGCCTTCCAGCGCCCCCTCGTCCATCATGTTGCAGGCCATCGTCTGCGCCGCGTCGTCGTAGGCGGCGGCGATGCCCTTTTCGAGCTGGCGGTAGAAGAGCTGCTTGCCCATGGCGATGGCCACGCGCGGCTTGTGCACGATGCGCTCGACGAGCCGCTCGATCTCGGCATCGAGTTCGTCGGCGGGCACCACGCGGTTCACGAGCCCCTTGTCGCGTGCCAGCTCCGCGCCGATGAAGTCGCCGGTCACCAGCATCTCGAAGGCGAACTTGCGCGGCACGTTGCGGCTGAGTGCCACGCTGGGTGTGCTGCAGAACAGGCCCAGGTTGACGCCGCTGACGGCAAAGCGCGCGTCGCTGGCGGCCACCGCCAGGTCGCACATCGCCACCAGCTGGCAACCCGCCGCGGTGGCGATGCCGTGCACCCGCGCGATCACCGGCACCTGCAGCCGCTGGACCGACATCATCATGCGGCCGCATTGCGCGAACAGCCGCTCGTAGTAGCCCTGCGACGGCGCGGCGCGCATCTCCTTGAGGTCGTGGCCGGCGCAGAAGGCCTTGCCGGCAGCGGCGATGACGACGGCACGCACCGTGTCGTCGGCGGCCAGGTGGTCGAGCTGCGCCTGCAGCGCCTCCAGCATGCCTTCGCTCAGCGAGTTGAACGCGTCGGGGCGGTTCAGCGTCAGGCGCACGACGCCACGGCCGTCCTTCTCGGCCGACACCAGGGCTTGATCGGTCACGGTGCTTTTCTCCTAGTCGATGGCCGAGGCGCTCCTGGCGCGCTCGCGCAGCTGGAACTTCTGGATCTTGCCGGTGCTCGTCTTCGGGATGACCTCGAAGCGCACCTCGCGCGGCACCTTGTAGCCGGCCAGCAGCGCCTTGCAGTGGGCGATGAGCTCGGCCGCGCTCACCTCGGCACCGGCCTTCAGCTCGACGTACGCCAGCGGTGTTTCGCCCCACTTCGCGTCGGGCTTGGCCACCACCGCGCAGGCCAGCACGGCGGCGTGGCGATACAACGCGTCTTCCACCTCGAGGGAGCTGATGTTCTCGCCGCCGCTGATGATGATGTCCTTGCTGCGGTCCTTGATCTTCACGTAGCGGTCGCCCTCCATCACCGCCAGGTCGCCGGTGTGGAACCAGCCGCCGGCGAAGGCCTTGTCGGTGGCCTTCGGGTTCTTGAGGTAGCCCTTCATCGTGATGTTGCCGCGGAACATGATCTCGCCCATCGTCTGCCCGTCGGCGCCCACCTCGCGCATCGTCTCGGGGTCCATCACCGTCATGCCTTCTTGCAGCACGTAGCGCACGCCCTGGCGGCCGTTCAGCCGCGTCTGCTCGGAAAGCGACTCGTCGGCCCAGGTGGCCCGCTTCACCGCCACGCTGGCCGGGCCGTAGACCTCGGTCAGGCCATAGACATGCGTGATGTCGAAGCCGATCTTCGCCATGCCCTCGATCATTGCCGCCGGCGGCGCCGCACCGGCGACCATGCCGCGCACCTTCTGGCCGATGCCTTCGCGCAGCGCGGCCGGCGCGTTGACGATGAGGTTGTGCACGATGGGTGCGGCGCAGTAGTGGTCGGCGCCGTGCTCGCGCATCGCCGCCAGAATGGCCTCGGCCTCCACCTTGCGCAGGCAGATGTGCGTGCCGCCCAGCATCGCCACCGTCCACGGGAAACACCAGCCGTTGCAGTGGAACATCGGCAGCGTCCACAGGTACTTCGGGAAATGCGGCATGGTCCAGGTGGCGGCGTTGCTGACCGAGTTCAGGTACGCGCCGCGGTGGTGCGTGACCACGCCCTTCGGGTCGCCGGTGGTGCCGCTGGTGTAGCTGACGGCGATGGCATCCCATTCGTCGGCCGGGCCTTCCAGCTTCGACAGCGGCTCGTGCGCAGCGAGCAGCGCCTCGTACTCGTGGCTGCCCAGCCTGTCGCCAGGGCCGCTGTATTCGCTGTCGCAGACATCGATGACCACCGGCTCGCGGCCGTGCTCGGCCTTCAGGATGCGCAAGGCCTCGGCCATCGCAGGGGCGTATTCGCGGTCGGTGATCAGCACCACGGCCTCGCAGTGGTTCATCTGCCAGGCCAGCAGCGGCGCATCGAGCCGCGTGTTCAGCGTGTTCAACACCGCATTCAGGGCCGGCACCGCATAGTGCGCCTCGACCATCTCCGGCGTGTTCGGCAGCATCGCGCTGACCGTGCTGCCGCGGCCCACCCCCAACGACTGCAACGCCGCAGCCAGCCGCGCCGAGCGCTCGCGCACCGTGGCCCAGCTGTAGCGGCGTGCGCCGTGCACGGTCGCCGGCAGGTCGCCGAAGACCTCGGCGCTGCGCTCGACGAAGCTCACCGGGCTCAAGGCCACGTGGTTGGCGCTGGTCTTGTCCAAGTGCTGGTCGTAGATGCTCATGGTCGTGAGTCTCCGTGCAGTGGCAGGCGGCAGGGCATCTTAGCGCCGGGCCGCGCAGGCGGGATGCGCGCCATGTCCGCCGCCGGTCCGGCCCCGATCACCCCGCGCTGGGCGTGAACAGCCAATACCTTCACTGCGGAGGCGCAGAGGACGGTCGGGGCAGGAATACCGATGTGCAGGTGCGGCAGCCAACCTGGCGTCCGTCGCCTATCGGCTCGCGGCCCTGACGACCAGGCGGTCCGCGCCGGGCAGCGCCGCCATCTTGCGGTCCAGCGTCAACGTGCCGAGCTGGTCGCTGCCGTACTGCAGGACGATCAGGCGATCGAGCAAACCGCAGCC
>JAEUPC010000065.1 GCA_016789865.1 Rubrivivax sp. | reverse complement strand
GAAGGTGGGCTCGAACCAGAAGCGCCGCTCGGTGCGCTCGGCCGGGAAGATCTCGCGGCTGAGCACCACGTCGGCGATGAGGAAGCGGTCCTGGAACACCTTGCCTTCGATGTCCAGCCCGAGCTGGCGGCGGATGCCGCTGCGGGCGCCGTCGGCCACCACCAGCCAGTCGCACTGCAACGTGTAGGTGCCGTCGGGTGTTTCGACCTGCAGCTCCACGCCCGAGGCATCGGGCGCGACGCGCGTGACCTTGTGCTGCCAGCGCAGTTCGACATTCGCCTGCTGCCCGACGCGCTCGACCAGGTACTGCTCGAGCCAGTACTGCTGCAGGTTGACCATGCCCGGGCGGCGGTGCCCGGCCTCGGGCAGCAGGTTGAAGCTGAACACCTCGCGCTCGCCGTGGAAGGTGCGGCCCACGTTCCACGTGACGCCCTTGTCGACGATGCGCTGGCCCAGACCCCCCTCGGCGCCGCGCCCCAGCCGGTCGAAGATCTCCAGCGCCCGCTTGGCGTAGCACACACCGCGCGAGCCGATGCTCACGGTGCGGTCTTCGTCGAGCACGAGCACCGGCAGGCCGCGGTGCGCACCGTCGAGCGCGGCGGCCAGGCCCACCGGCCCCGCGCCCACCACGACCAGCGGCACGCGGCGCACCGGTGCACCGGGGCCGAGCTCGGGCGGCTTGCGGTACTCGTAGCTCGGGTAGGTGTATGTCTTCAGCATTGCCGTGGCCCCTGCCCGCCGCTCAGCTCTCGAGTGCCTTCCACATCTCCACGTCGCGCTCGGCGGTCCAGATGCGCGGGTCGCGGTGCGCTGTGGCCTCGTCGTAGGCACGGCTCACGTCGAAGGGCATGCAATGGTCGAAGATGACCCAGTGGCCGTACTTGGGCCGCACCTTGTCCACCGTCTCGCGGTAGACGCTCTTCAGATCCTTGCCGGCGGCGGCACCGGCCTTGACGCTGGCGAACACGTCGGCGATGAAGTCGCGCGTGCCCTTCAGGCCGGCGGCCACCTGGGCCTCGTTCTGCAGCGCGGCGCCGCGGCCGGGCACCAGCTGCGCAGGCTTCAGCGCGGCGATGTGGTCCAGCGTGGCCGGCCAGTCGGTGAAATACGCGTCGCCGGCGTACGGCGTGGCGTCGTACTCGACGAGGTCGCCCGAGAACAGGATGCGCTCGGCGGGCAGCCACACCACCGTGTCGCCCTTGGTGTGGCCGCGCCCCAGCTGCAGCAGCTGCACCTCGAGCTTGCCCAGCCACAGCGTCATCTTGCCGGTGAAGGTGAGCGTGGGCCAGGTGAGCCCCGGCGGCACGCTCTCGACATTGCGGAACAGCCGCGGGAAACGGCCGATCTCGCTGGCCTTGTCCTGTTCGCCGCGCTCCTTGATCATGCCCAGCGTGTCTTCGCTGGCGATGACGTGCTCGGGCCGGTAGGCCGACGCGCCCAGCACGCGCACCGCGTGGTAGTGGCTGAGCACCACGTACTTGATCGGCTTGTCGGTCACCTCGCGGATGCGGCGGATCACGTCCTCGGCCATCACCGGCGTGGCCTGCGTGTCGATGACCATCACCGCGTCGTCGCCGACGACGATGCCGGTATTCGGGTCGCCCTCGGCGGTGTAGGCGTAGGCGTGCTCGGAGAGCTTGGCGAAGGTGACCTTCTTCTCTTCGAGATCGGCTTGGCTGGCGAAGGCTTTGGACATGGTGGGCGGGTCCTCTTTCCCGGAGAGCAGGCGGCGAACGGGCCGCGATGATAGCGGGTGACTTCGCCATTGTCTAATGCATTCGCTTTAGGCAAAATGCCGCCATGTCGTCACCCCGCGAGGCACCGGCGGCCGCCCAGCGCGGCATTCAGAGCATCGAGGTGGGCGGGGCGCTGCTCAAGGCGCTGGCCCATCACGGGCGACCGTTGCCCCTGAAGGACCTGGCGGCCAGGGCCGGCATGGCGCCGGCCAAGGCTCACCCGTACCTGGTGAGCTTCGGCAAGATCGGCCTCGTCGAACGCGACGCCACGGGCCGCTACGGCCTGGGCCCGCTGGCCATGCAGCTGGGCCTGATCAGCCTGCAGGCGCTGGACCCGGTGGCGCTGGGCTCACCGCTGGTCGAACAGCTGGCCACCGAACTCGGGCACACCACGGCGCTGGCCGTGTGGGGCAACCACGGCGCCACCATCGTGCGCGTGGCCGAGGCCAACGCCCCGGTGCACGTGAGCATGCGCCACGGCACGGTGATGAGCCTGCGCGCCACCGCGTCGGGGCGGCTGTTCGCGGCGCACCTGCCGCGCGCGCAGGTGGCGGCGGCGTTGCGCGCCGAAGGCGAGCCCACGCGCATCGAGCCGGAGCTGGCCACCGAGCTGGAGCGCATCCGCAGCGCCGGCTTCGCCCGCGTGCAGGGCCTGGCGCTGCCCGGGGTCAGTGCGATGGCTGCGCCGGTGTTCGACAGCAGCGGCTCGATGGTGCTCGCGCTGACCGTCATCGGCCCCAGTGCGCAGCTCGAAGGCAACACGGGCCGGCACGCCGCGCAGTTGCTGGCCGACGCCGCGCGGCGTCTGTCGGCGCAACTGGGTTGCCGCGAGGCGGCCTGAGGACCGGCCCGAGCCTGGGCGCCGGCGGGGCTCAGAGCTTGTGAAGGTATCCGCCGCGTCCGAGCGGGCGGCCCAGAGCGCGCCAATCGAGGCGCAAACCGCAGCGATACCCGGCGGTATCGCGAGGATTTGCAACGATGAGTGGCGCGCCCTGGGCCGCCCGCTCGGACGCGGCGGATACCTTCACAAGCTCAGGCCGCGCCGCCGGCCAGCCGCCGGCAGATCTCCAGCGACAGCGCGCTCTGGTTGAGCGTGTAGAAGTGGATGCCGGGCACGCCGCCGGCGATCAACCGTTCGCACAGGCGCGTGACGACTTCCAGCCCGAACTCGCGGATCGAGGCGGCGTCGTCCATGAACCCTTCCATCTTCAGCGCCACCCAGCGCGGGACCTCGATGCCGTCGCGCGCCGCGAACTGGGCGATCTTCGCGTAGTTGTGGAACGGCATGATGCCCGCGACGATGGGCACCGTGACGCCGAGCTTGCGCACCTCGTCGACGAAGTGGAAGTAGGCGTCAGGGTTGAAGAAGAACTGCGTGATGGCGGCGTCTGCCCCGGCCTTGACCTTGGCCGCGAAGTGCTCGAGATCGCGCCGCGCATAACGCTGCTGCGGGTGGTACTCGGGGAAGGCCGCCACCTCGACCTGCCAGTCTGCGCCGCCGGGCTGTTCGCGCATGAAGCCCACCAGGTCGCTGGCATGGCGGAACTCCCCGGCCACGGCAGTGCCGCTGGGCAGGTCGCCACGCAACGCCACGATGCGGCGGATGCCCAGCGTGCGGTAGCCGGCCAGGATCTCGGCGACGCCCTCGCGCGTGGAGCCGACACAGCTCAGGTGCGGCGCGGCCTCGTGGCCGGCGGCGCGGATGTCCTGAACCGTGGTCAGCGTCTTGTCGCGCGTCGAACCGCCAGCGCCGTAGGTGACGCTGAAGAACTCGGGCTTCACCGCCGCGAGATCGGCCACCACGGTCTTCAGCTTCTCGCGGCCGACCGGGGTGTTGGGAGGAAAGAACTCGAAACTGATGGGGACCATGGTGGTCTTTCCGGGCCGCCACGTTGGCTCGACTTGCGGCGCTGGAGGTCAGCGAACCCAGGCCGGCGGCCGCCGCGGACCCGGCTCGGCCGGTCCGGCGGCGGTGCCCCCTGGGGCTCGAAGAGCCCCTCGCAGGGCTCGGGGAGGCGGCCGTCAGGCCGCTTCCGGGGGGGCGTTCAGTACCGGTACGTCTCGGGCTTGTAGGGCCCCGCCTTGGGCACGCCGATGTACGCCGCCTGCTCCTCGCTCAGCTCGGTGAGCTCGGCGTTCAGCGTCTTCAGCTGCAGCCGCGCCACTTTCTCGTCGAGGTGCTTGGGCAGCACGTAGACCTTGCCCTGCTCGTAGTAGTCGCTGTGCGTGAAGAGCTCGATCTGCGCGATGGTCTGGTTGGCGAACGAGCTGCTCATCACGTAGCTCGGGTGGCCGGTGCCGCAGCCCAGATTCACAAGGCGCCCCTTGGCCAGGAGGATGATGCGCTTGCCGCCTTCGAAGATGACGTGGTCGACCTGCGGCTTGATCTCCTCCCACTGGCACTTCTGCTCCAGCGCCGCGACGTCGATCTCGTTGTCGAAGTGGCCGATGTTGCACACGATGGCGTTGTTCTTCATCGCCGCCATGTGCTTGAAGGTGATGACGTCCTTGTTGCCGGTGGCGGTGACGAAGATGTCGGCCTTGTCGGCGGCCCAGTCCATCGTCACGACGCGAAAGCCTTCCATCGCCGCCTGCAGCGCGTTGATGGGGTCGACCTCGGTCACCCACACCTGGGCGGAGAGCGCACGCAGCGCCTGCGCGCTGCCCTTGCCCACGTCACCGTAGCCGGCGACCACGGCGATCTTGCCGGCGATCATCACGTCGGTGGCGCGCTTGATGCCGTCGACCAGGCTCTCGCGGCAGCCGTACAGGTTGTCGAACTTGCTCTTGGTGACGCTGTCGTTGACGTTGATGGCGCGGAACATGAGCGTGCCCTTGGCGCTCATCTCCTTGAGGCGGTGCACGCCGGTGGTGGTTTCTTCGGTCACGCCGATGATCTCGGCGCTCTTGCGGCTGTACCAGCTGCCGTCCTGCGCCAGCCTGGCCTTGATGGCGGCGAAGAGCTCGCGCTCTTCCTCGCTGCCGGGGTGGGCGATGACCGATGCGTCCTTCTCGGCGCGCTTGCCCAGGTGCATCAGCAGCGTGGCGTCGCCGCCGTCGTCGAGGATCATGTTCGGGCCCTCGCCCTTCGCACCCTTCGCACCGAATTCGAAGATGCGGTGCGTGTAGTCCCAGTAGTCCTTCAGGCTCTCGCCCTTGTAGGCAAACACCGGCGTACCGGCGGCCACCAGCGCCGCGGCAGCGTGGTCTTGCGTGCTGAAGATGTTGCAGCTGGCCCAGCGCACTTCGGCGCCCAGCGCCTGCAGCGTTTCCACCAGCACCGCGGTCTGGATGGTCATGTGCAGGCTGCCGGTGACGCGCGCGCCCTTCAAGGGCTGCTTGGCGGCGTACTCGGCGCGGATGGCCATCAGCGCGGGCATCTCGCATTCGGCGATGCGGACTTCCTTGCGGCCCCATTCGGCGAGGCTGAGGTCGGCGACGGCGTACTGGTCGTTGTGCAAAGGCTTGAGAACGGCGTTCATGGTGTCCAGGGCTCCAAAGAGTTTCATGCGAGGCAAACACGGGCCCGCACGGCAGCGCGAGAGCGGGTGAGAGAGCTTGCTGGGGTTCTGCTCACCCACGGCCGGCCGGACGTGCAGGTGAGCGCGGTTGCAATGCGTGGTTCCGAGCCTGGCCCCATGGGTTCCCGGTCTTCTCTTGTCCCAACGACCGGGTGGGGGTTGCAACGCTCCTCGGACGGGCGAAATTATAGGCAGCCCGGGCGCCGGCGTGGCCCGCCGGCCGTGGCATCAAACACGGGCGCGAACCAGAATGCCGCGCCATGCCGCCCGCCCGCCCCACCCCGCCCCAGCCCGACGGGGGCCCGGCCGGCCCGCAGGGCGCGGCCGGCCCGCAGGGCAGCACGCCGGCGCCCGACGGCCCGCACGTGTGCGTGGTGGAGCTGAACCGCCATGCGCCGCGCCCCTTCGTCTTCACGGAGATCGCGCTGAGCCTGCGCGACATGCTGCGTGCCGCCGGTCACCACGCCGAGCACCTGGTCAACGAGATCGACCCCGATGCGATCAACATCCTGTTCGTGCCCACCGACGGCTGGGAGCAGGCGCTGGCCCGGCTCGACCCGGCCCGCACCGTGTTGTTCAACATGGAGCAGCTGGGCAGCGACTCGCCATGGGCTCGCGCAGGCTACATCGGCATGCTCGCACGCTGGACGGTGGCCGACTACAGCAGCGCCAACGTCGCGTTCCTGCGCACCGCCAACGGGCCGGCGCAGCGGGTGCACGAGATTCCTGTGGTGCCGGGCGGATCGGTCGGCTTCGCGGGCGAGGCCGGCATCACGCCCTGCGTCGACGTGCTGTTCTACGGCACGACCAATGCGCGGCGTGAGCGCGTCTTCAAGGCGCTGCGCGCTGCCGGCCTGACGCTGGAGGTGGTCTCGGGCGCCTACGGCAGCGAGCTGACGCCGGCGCTGCAGCGCGCGCGCCTGGTGCTGCACGTGCACTACTACGACACGCGCCTGTTTCCGGTGGCGCGCATGCTGCAGCCGCTGGCGAGCGCGGTGCCGATCGTCTGCGAGACCTCGGTGTGCCCGGCCCTTTCGGATTGGGGCCGCTCGGGCATCGTCTTCGCCGACTACGAGCGCCTGGCGGATGCCTGCGCGTCGCTGCTGCACGACCCGGCCCGGCAGCTCGAGGGCGTGCGCCGCAGCCTCGTGCACCTGCGGCGCGTCGATACCGCATCGCCGCTGAATGTGCTGCTGGCCAACTTCGCGCAGGCCGGCGGCACCGGCGCGGCTACGCGCTGACGCCCGCCACCATCTCCTCGGCGCGACCGGACACCAGTGCCGCGCGGCCCACCAGCAGCGGGTCGACGCTGCCCAGCACCGCGACATCCTTGTTCTTGTACGGCAGCCGATGCAGCATGTAGCGCATGGCGTTCAGCCGCGCGCGCTTCTTGCAGTTGCTCTTGATCACCGTCCACGGCGAATCGGACGTGTCGGTGTGCAGGAACATCTGCTCCTTGGCCACGGTGTAGTCGTCCCACTTGTCCAGGCTGGCCATGTCCACGGGGCTCAGCTTCCACTGCTTGAGCGGGTGCGCCTTGCGTTCCTTGAAGCGCCGGCGCTGCTCGGCGCGGCTGACCGAGAACCAGAACTTCACCAGGTGCACGCCGCTCCTCACCAGGTGGCGCTCGAACTCCGGGCACTGGCGCATGAACTCGTCGTACTCGGCCTGCGTGCAAAAGCCCATCACCCGCTCGACGCCGGCGCGGTTGTACCAGCTGCGGTCGAACAGCACGATCTCGCCGCGCGTGGGCAGGTGCTCGACATAGCGCTGGAAGTACCACTGCCCGCGTTCCACGTCGCTGGGCTTCTCCAGCGCCACCACGCGCGCGCCGCGCGGGTTGAGATGCTCCATGAAGCGCTTGATGGTGCCGCCCTTGCCGGCGGCGTCGCGGCCTTCGAACAGGATGACCACGCGCTGGCCGGTCTCCTTCACCCAGGCCTGCAGCTTCAGCAGCTCGACCTGCAGCCGGTACTTCTGGCGCTCGTAGTTCCGGCGCGACATCAGGTTCTTGTACGGGTAGCCGCCTTCGCGCCAGCCGGGAGCCAGTTCGAGGTCGGGGTCGATGCCGCCGCCCGGGGCGCCTTCCTTGCCCGCATCGCCCTCGCCGCGCTCGAACAGCGCCTTGCGCAGCGCGCGCGCCTCGTCGGGCGAGGCCCCCTCGATGAGCGCCTTCACCTGCGCGATCCACTCGCCCGGCGCCCCGGAGGGAAAGCCGTGCCCCTGGGCGTGGCTTTGCAGCACGTCGCCCAGCGCCATGGCGGTGACGGTGTGGGCCCGCGTGGTGGCCCGCGCGACGCGCTGGCTCTCGATGGCCGCACCGTTCAGCCGCGGCGCGATGTCGCCGGCGGCCACCGGCCGGATCGCCGGGCTGCTGCCACTGTTGCCACTGTTGCCACTGTTGCCACTGCGGCCACTGCGGCCATGGCCGCCCGAGGCGCGCGCCGGCACGACGGGCCCCTTGTCGCGCCCGCCAGCCGCTGGCGGGCGGCGCGGGTGCGCTGCCTCCTTCTTCTTCTTCGGGGCCGCTGTCGCTGGGGCCGCAGAATCTCTGGCCATGGTGGAACCTCGTCGAAGCCGCGGATGAAACGATCATGATCGACACGCCGCGGCGCAGCGCCGTTGATGCCGGTCAAGGCGGCCCGGGCCTCGCGCTTGCCGAGGCGTTTGCGCTCGCCGCCGCAGCCGCAGTGTCGCTCGGACTGGCGCGCTTTTCCTATGCGCTGCTGCTGCCGCCGATGCGCGCCGACCTCGGCTGGAGCTACCTGACGGCCGGCGCGATGAACACCGTCAACGCCGGCGGCTACCTGGCCGCGGCGCTGGTGGCCCCCGGCCTGATGCGGCGCTGGGACGCACGCAGCGTGCTGCTGGCCGGCGGCGCGCTCTCGGCCGCGCTGCTGGCCCTGCACGGCGCCGTGCGGTCCGATGCGGCGCTGTACGTGCTGCGGGGTGCCAGCGGCGCGGCCAGCGCGCTCAGCTTCGTCGGCGGCGGGCTGCTCGCGGCCCGGCTCGCACTGCAGGCGCCGGGCCGAAGCGGCCTTGTGCTGGGCATCTACTACGGCGGCGTGGGGCTGGGCATCGTCGCCTCGGCGGCGCTGGTGCCCTGGTTCACCGCGGGCAGCGCGGCCGGCTGGCCGGCCGCCTGGGCAGCCCTGGGCGCCTTGGCCGCACTGACCACTGCCGCCACGGCGCGCGGCACGCGCCGGCTGGCGGCCCAGCCCATGCCGCAAGCCGCCCGGGCGCCCTTCGCATGGCGGCACTTCGCCTTCGGCCTGGCGGGCTACGCGATGTTCGGCCTGGGCTACATCGGCTACATGACCTTCGTCGTCACGCTGCTGCGCGAGCAGGGCCTGGCGCCCGGCCTCATCACCGCCTTCTACATGCTGCTGGGCGCCGCGGTGGTGGCCTCGTCGTGGCTGTGGGCCGGCCTGCTGCAGCGGCAGCGCGGCGGGCTCGCGCTGGCGCTGCTGAACGGCCTGCTGGCGCTGGCCACGCTGCTGCCGGTGCTGAGCACGCGGGCGCCGGTGGTGTTCGCGTCAGGGGCGCTGTTCGGTGCGGTGTTCCTGTCGGTGGTTGCGTCGACCACGGCAATGGTGCGGCACAACGCGCCGGCGGCGGCCTGGCCGGCGGGCATCGCCGTGTTCACGGTCGTGTTCGCGGCCGGGCAGATCGTCGGCCCGATGCTGGTGGGGCTCATCGCCGATGGCACCGGCGGCCTGGCGCGCGGCTTCGTGGTGAGCGCGGGGCTGCTGGCCGCGGGCGCGGCGCTCGCCTGCGCTCAGCGGCCGGTGCCCGCGCGGGCCGGGTGAGGGCCCGCCCGGGCACGGCCGTGGGGCGCGGGGCCTTCTCGCGCGCCGCGTCGCGGGCCGCCCCGCTGGGGGCCAGGGGCGGCGCGCTCAGGCCCCACCTCGGCCGCCGCGCGGCCTGGCGTGCAGCTCCAGCACCAGCCCCGCGCGCCGCCAGATCACCGCCAGCGCGAAGAAGCCGAGCACGAAGATGAGCGCCCCCCACCACTCGGTGACGTTCTCCATGCGGCCCTTCAGCTCGTCGCCCATGAAGGCGGCCACCAGCGCGTTGACCAGACCCAGCGTCACCAGGGTCACTGCCAACGCCACCATCGCCTGCTCGGCCCACCGTGCCAGCGCCAGCCGCCCGGCGCGCACCGCGCGCTGCACGCCGCCGCCGGCGATCAGCAGGCAGATGCAGGTGCCGCCGAAGTACACCACCGTGCCGTACTGGCGCAGCCAGCGGTAGATGGCGCCCTCGGTGCCGAGGAAGGTGGCGTACAGCACCAGCGCGACCGAGGCCGCCGCACCCAGCGGCGCCAGCCAGGCCAGCAGCCGATAGCGGCCGGGCAGGCCCAGCAGGCCGGCGAGCCAGCGCGACGCCAGCAGCCAGCACAGCGCCTGCAGCGCCGCCGCCGGCAGCATCAGCGCGCGGAAGAGGTGGTTGGGCAGGTCGTGCCGCGCCGCGCGGCTGACCGACACGCAGCCATCGACGAACGGGTTGCACGCCGGGATCAGCCCCTGCGCGGTGGACAACGCCCAGGCGCCCAGCGCCGCGGCCAGCGGCAGCAGCCCGGCCAGCAGCGCCAGCGGCCACAGCGGCAGGCCGGCGGTCGCAGCAGGCGGCGGCGTGGGCCTCATCGCGGCGAGAGGAAGGCTTGCAGGCGCTCGATCTCTTCGTCCAGCGCGGCCCGATAGGCCCGCCCGGCCGGCGCGCGCCCGGCCACGTAGCCGAGCTCGGCGTCCACCCGGCCATCGGCAAAGGACACGTTGCCCCAGCCGATCGCCCGGTCGCGCCACAGCAGCGGCAGCGCGTAGTAGCCGCGCAGGCGCTTTGGCGCCGGGGTGTAGGCCTCGAAGCGATAGGCCCAGCCCCACAGCAGCTCGAAGCGGCGGCGGTCCCACACCACGGGGTCGAACGGCGCCAGCAGGCGCAGGGTGGGGGTTTCGGCCGCGGCGGCGTGGCGCGCGGCCCAGGGGTTCTCGCCCACCGGCCAGTACCAGGGCTGCCCGCCGACCGATGCCCAGGCCAGCCGCGCCTTCGCCCGCGCCAGCGCCGCCTGCCGGCGGCCGGCCCACTGCGGCACGCCATAGCGCAGCCGCAGCACCAGCTCGGCCAGCGAGCGCTCGGGCAGCGGCGCGTACTTGGCCACCACCACGTCCACCAGCGCGTCGTAGGCCGCGTCGGGGTCGGCCAAGGGCGGCGGTGCGCCGCTCGCCGTGCTCGCGGCGTAGGTGCGCACGCCGCCTTCGCGCCCGGCAATGCGCACCAGGCCGCGGTAGTGCATGGCGTCCAGCAGCTGCGTGCTGGCATTGGTGGAGCCGCCGAACCAGTTGCGCGTCTTGCCGTGCTGGAAGGCCGCATCCACGTCGCGCGGGTGCACCGTGCCGTGTTCGCGCACGTAGGCCAGCACCGCCTGGGCTTGCGCGGTGCGGGCCTTCGACCACTTGGAGCCGAAGCCGGCGCGCGGGTGCATCAAGGCCTGCGTGGCGCGCGGCAGGAAGCCGTAGTTGACGAAGAAGTCTTCCTCGATCGCCAGCTGCGCGTAGCGGCGCTCGAGGTCGCCGGCGCGGTAGCCGCGCACGCGGTGGCGCAGCGTCAGGTCCTGCGCCCGCGCCGGCGCGCGGATGGGATCGGCCTGCACGAAGCCCAGCCGGGCGATGGCGCGCGGCAGCGTGGTGGGCGCGAAGAGGCTGCGCGCTACGGCATGGCGGCGCAGGTGGTCCAGCGTGACGACGGGCTCGCTGAGGGGCATCGGCCAATCATGCCGCAGCGAGAATCGGGCGCAATGACCAGCGCATCCCAAGCCACCCTCGCCCGGGCGCTGCACGGCCTGACCGTGCTGGAGCGCGGCTGGCTGTCGTCCAACAACGTGCTCATCCACCCTGCCGCGGGCGAAGCAGGCGCGGTGCTGGTCGACACCGCGCACCTCGTGCACGCCGCGCAGACGCAGGCGCTGGTGCGGCACGCGCTGGCCGGCCGGCCGCTGGCGCGCATCGTCAATACACACCTGCACTCCGACCACTGCGGCGGCAACGCCGCGATGCAGCGCGAGCATGGGGCGCCCATCGTCATTCCGCCCGGCCTGGCCGATGCGGTGCGGGCGTGGGACTTGACCCGCCTGTCGCACGACGACTTCGGGCTGCGCGAGCGCTTCTTCATCGAAGGCACGCTCGCACCGGGCGAGCACTTCACGGCCGGCGGCCGGCAGTGGCGGGCCCTGGCCGCGCCGGGGCACGACCCGCACTCGCTGATGCTGTTCGACGAGGCCGCGGGTTTGCTGCTGACGGCCGATGCGCTGTGGGAGAACGGCTTCGGCGTCGTCTTCCCCGAACTGGTGGGCGAGGAAGGTGGCTTCGCCGGCGTGGCCGCCACGCTGCAGCGGATCGAGTCGCTGCCGGTGAAGGTGGTGGTGCCTGGTCACGGCGCACCGTTCACCGACGTGGCCGGCGCACTGGCGCGGGCGCGCTCGCGGCTGGAGGGCTTTCGCGCCGACCCGCGGCGGCATGCCCGCCACGCGACCAAGGTGCTGGTGAAGTACCACGTGATGGAGGAACGCCGCGTGCCGCATGCCGAGCTGGTGCGCTGGTCGGCCGCCGCGCCGCTGATGCGCGAGGTGTGGCGCCGGTTCGGCCCGCCGCACGGAAACGCGGGCGGGCTCGAACGCTGGATCGAGGGCTTCATCACCGAGCTGGTGGCCGCCGGCGCGCTGGCGCTCGAAGGCGAGGTCGTGGTCGATCGCTGAGCGGGCCGCGCGTCGCCACGCGGGCCGGGGCTGCGGCCCGATTCACCTGCGGCCCGATTCACCTTGCCGCCACCTACACTGCGGCCATCGTGTTCCAAGCCGCCTTCATCCGCCGCTGCATCACCCGCCGCTGCATCACCCGCCGCTGCATCACCCGCCGCTGGATCACCCGCCGCTGGATCACCCGCCGCTGCATCACCGGGCAGCTCCCGCCATGGGGCGCAGCGCTGGCTGCGGCCGAGGGGCCGACCCGCCTTCCAGCGCCATCGACGGCCGCGGTCGCACCGCCGGCCTCGCCGCCGGCGGCAGGCCGGCGCTGACTTGGGCTCCGACGCTGCGCCTTCGGCCGCCGAGGCCATCCTCGCCAGCCTCGACGAGGTGCGGCGCGAGCGCGAGCGCCGCACCGCCGACCCCGCGCTGGCCAAGCGCGTGCACCTGGTCAAGCACTTTCAGCAGCAGCGCCTGGCCGCCGCCTACAGCGACCTGGCGGCGATGCCGCGCTACCGCCAGGCCACCGCCTTCTTCCTGGACGAGTTGTACGGCCCGGAGGACTTCGCGCGCCGCGACACCCAGTTCGCGCGCGTGGTGGGCGGGCTGAAGCTGCTGCCGCAGGAGGTCGCGCAGACCATCGTCGCGCTCGGCGAACTGCATGCGCTGTCCGAGCGCCTCGATTCGCAGATGGCACAACGCTGGGCCGAGGCGGCGGGCACCGCAGCCGAAAGCGGCGAACTCGACGCGCAGGCCTATGGCCACGCATGGCGCGCCGTCGGCCAGCCTGAGCATCGCGAACGCCAGATCGCGCTCTTGCTGCAAGTGGGCGAGGCACTGGACCGCCACACCCGCAGCCGGCTGCTGCGCGCCACGCTGCACATGATGCGCGCCCCGGCGCGCGCCGCAGGTCTGGAGGCGCTGCAGCACTTCCTGGAGGCCGGCTTCGACGCCTTCGGCGCGATGGGCGGCGCGAAAGAGTTCCTGCGCATCATCGGCCAGCGCGAGCGCAAGCTCGCCGCGCAGCTGTTCGCCGGAGCGGGGGCGGGGGCGGGGGCCGCCGCATCGCCCGCGCCTCGATAGGCTGGAGCGCGCCGGCGCCTTCAGCCGCGGGGCCGGCGCTGGTCGGGCCGCAGGCGCGGCGCAAGCAGGGCTTCAGCCGCGTCACCTTCCACCTTGTCTCCACCGGCATCGACCAGCGGCTGCTCGGCGTCGTTCCAGCCGCGCACGCCGGTGGCCAGCGACACCACGTCGGAATAGCCCAGTTGCTGCAGCGTGTGCGCGGCCAGCAACGAGCGCTTGCCCGAGCGGCACGCCACCACGATGGCCCGCGCGGGCTGCCCCGCCAGCGCCGGCTCGGTCTCGTCGTGGTCCCACTCGCAAGCCTGTTCCAGCACGCCACGCGGCACGTTCAGCGCGCCGGCGATGTGCGCGGCGGCGAACTCGGCCGCCTCGCGCACGTCCAGCAGCAGCGGCGGCTCGGGCCCGGCCAGCCGCGCGGCCAGGTCCCACGGCATCAACTCCCGCACCTGGGCGCGGGCCTGGGCCAGGAGATCGGTGCAGCGAAGCGGCATGGTCGGCAGGTGCTGGGCGGTGAAGGCACCGGCAACCCGGGCCAGAGAAGGGCATCGCCCGTTCACGCGGTGGGCCGGCACGATATCGCCTCCGGCGCCAGCAGGCGAAGCCGGCAACCCGCGGCAGGCACTTATCGTCGGGCGGCGCGTGCTTCAATCGCCGCCCATGCAGGCCCACGAGTTCATCCGCAAGTGGCAGCCGGGCGCGCCGGCCCACGAGCTGAACGAGCGCGCCGGCGCGCAGGCCCACTTCATCGACCTGTGCCGCCTGCTCGGCGTGCCCGAGCCGGCCGACCCGGAGAACTACTGCTTCGAGCGCGGCGTCACGAAGACCGGCTCGGCCCGCACTCGCACCGACGGCTTTGCCGACGTGTGGCTGCGCGGCCACTTCGCGTGGGAATACAAGGCGCCGGGCAAGAGCCTGGAGGGTGCGCTCAGGCAGCTGATGATGTACGCGCTGCCGCTGGAGAACCCGCCGCTCTTGGTGGTGAGCGACCGCCTGGTGATCGAGGTGCACACGCACTTCACCGGCACGCCCAGCGAGTGCCACCGCTTCAAGCTCGAAGAGCTCGGCGACCCCGCCGCGCAGCACAAGCTGCGCGCGCTGTGGCAGGACCCCGAACGCTTCAAGCCCAAGCGCACCAACCGCGAGATCACCGAAGAGGCCGCGCGCACCTTCGCCGGCACCGCCGAGCGGCTGCGCGCCGCGGGCGTGCCGGCGCCGCAGGCCAGCCACTTCTTGACGCAGTGTGTGTTCTGCTTCTTCGCCGAAGACGTGGGCCTGCTGCCCGCGCGCCTGTTCGAGCGGCTGGTGGGCGTGGCGGTGCCGCCGGCCACGCTGCGCGCGCAATTGCAGGCGCTGTTCGTGGCGATGAGAGACGGCGGCCTCTTCGGCGTGGACGCCGTACCGTGGTTCAACGGCGGCCTGTTCGCCGCCATCGACGTGCCGCCCCTGGCCGAGCCCGACGTGGCCGCGCTGAAGACCGCCAGCGGCCTGGACTGGAGCGCCATCGACCCCAGCATCTTCGGCACCCTCTTCGAGCGCGGGCTCGACCCGGCCAAGCGCGCGCAGCTCGGCGCGCACTACACCGACCCGGCCACCATCCTGCGGCTGGTGGAGCCCGTGGTGCAGCGCCCGCTGCTGGCCGAATGGGCCGGCGAGCGCCAGCGCATCGAGGCGGCGTTGGCCAAGAGCAAGAAGCACGGCGACAAGGCGTACCGCGACGCGCAGGCCGTGTTCGTGGGCTACCTCGAGCGGCTGAAAGCCTACCGCGTGCTCGACCCGGCCTGCGGCAGCGGCAACTTCCTGTACTTGGCGCTGAAGACGCTGAAGGACATCGAGCACCAGGTGAACCTGGAAGCCGAGGCGCTGGGCCTGGAGCGGCAGCACGACGTGACCGGCCCGCACAACGTGCTGGGCATCGAGCTGAATGAATACGCCGCCGAACTGGCGCGCGTGACAGTGTGGATCGGCGAGCTGCAGTGGCGGCTGGACAAGGGCTACGGTTTCAAGACGCACCCGGTGCTGGAGCCGCTCGATCACATCGAGTGCCGCGACGCGGTGCTGGGGCCGGATGGGAAGGAAGCGAGCTGGCCGGCAGTGGATGCGGTGGTGGGGAACCCGCCGTTCGTGGGCGACAAGAAGATGCGCGGCGAACTGGGCGACGAATACACCGAGGCCCTGCGCGCGGCCTACAAGGGGCGCGTGCCGGGCGGCGCGGACCTCGTGTGCTTCTGGTTCGAGCGGGCGAGGCAGGAGATCGAGGCGAGGCGGCTGAAGCGGGCGGGGTTGGTGGCGACGAATTCGATTCGCGGGGGCGCCAACCGCGAGGTGCTCGAGGCTGTAGCGACTACCACGCGCATCTTTACCGCTTGGAGCGACTTGCCGTGGGTAAACGATGGCGCCGCTGTTCGTGTCTCATTGGTTGCGTTTGGTTGTTCGCCCGACACCGCCAACCATTTGGACGGAGTCTCGGTCGTCGCGATAACCCCGAATCTAGAGACCACTGTGTCGACGGTGCACACCGCGTCGCGGCTGCCTGGAAACGCCGGCACCGCCTTCCAGGGTCCCGTGAAGGTCGGCGCGTTTGACATACACGGCGAACTTGCTCGGAAGTGGCTCGCCCTCCCGAACCCTCACGGGGCCAGCAATTCGCAGGTGCTCAGACCCTACGTAAACGGACTTGATATCGCTCGCCGGCCCTCTGATGTTTGGATCATCGACTTCGGGGTCTCCATGCCCGAGCAGGAAGCGGCGAACTTCGAAGGGCCTTTCCTCCAAGTCTTGCTACAGGTGAAGCCTGCGCGACTCGCGCAGCGGCGAGAGTCGCGAGCAAAGTGGTGGTGGCTGCATGGCGAGACCGTACCTGGACTTCGGAAGGCCTTAGCGCCGCTTCGACGAGTGGCCGTTACGCCGAGGGTTGCGAAGCACCGTCTGTGGGCCTGGCGTAGCAGCATCGCGATACCAGATTCCGCGGTTGCCGCGGTCGCGCGCGCCGACGACTGCACCTTCGGCCTCCTGCACAGCCGCTTCCACGAACTCTGGTCACTGCGCCTGGGCACGTCGCTCGAAGACCGCCCCCGCTACACCCCCACCACCTGCTTCGAGACCTTCCCCTTCCCCGCCGGCCTCACGCCCGCCGACACCACGCACCAGCGCACCGAACTCTTGCCTTCCGGCGCGCTGATCCCCGCGAACCTGCCCGAGCCACCGCGCGCGCACGCCGCCGTCATCGCCGGGGCCGCCTTCAAGCTCAACGCGCTGCGCGAGCGCTGGCTCAACCCGCCCGAGTGGGCCGAGCGCGTGCCCGAGGTGGTACCGCTGGGCATGACCACCTCGCCCTACCCCGACCGCATCGTCGCCAAGCCCGGCTTCGAAAAAGAACTGGCCAAGCGCACGCTCACCAACCTCTACAACCAACGCCCGGCGTGGCTGGTGCAGGCGCATGAAGCGCTCGATGCCGCCGTGGCCGCGGCCTACGGCTGGACCGACTACACGCCGGCCACGCCCGACGAGGAAATACTGCGCCGACTGCTGGCGCTGAACCGCGAGCGGGCAGGCCAACGCTGATCCGCCCGGCAAGACGACCGCTGCCTAGAATCCGGCCCATGGAAGCGCAGCCGATCACTGTCGCTCTGATCGACGCGACGCAGGGTTACGAAGCTACGCCGGAACGCGTGCGCCTGTCTGCGCTGGCGGACTTCACACGGGATGTCGCAGACTTCCTGCGTGGCCAGGCCCGCGAGCTCGACCCCGGCAGCATCGAGGTGGCCATCCAGAGCGGCTCGGTGCAGGTGATCACGCAACCGATCGCGCTGGCGCCGACTCTCTTCCGCGACCTGCGCTCCCTTCTCGACAGCGAATTGATCGACTCCCTCGACGCCCGACGCCGGGAAGTGATCGAACGCTGGCAGAAGCTGGCCCGCGCCACCAAAGGGTGGTCCTATCGCGTGGCGGCACCGTTCCTGCCGCGGCCGGTGGTCGTCAACGCCCAGACGGACTTTCGCGCCGACGACGCCGACCAGTGGGTGCGCGTGGAGCGCTACGTGCGTGGCGAGATCCTCGACCTCGGCGGCGCCACCAAGGCAAACGCGCATGTGCGGCTACCCGATGGCACGACGCTGCGGGTGGGCACCGAGCGCGACGTGCTGCGCGATGACACGGTGAACCGCCTGTACAAGCCGGCGATGCTGCGAATCCAGGCGCAGTACAACGTCCTGACGCGGGAGCTACGGGATGCCCGGCTCGTGGAGTTCGTGCAGTACGAGCCTCGTTTCGACGCGGCCGAACTGGAACGCCTGAATCGCCGCGGCGCGCAGGCTTGGAAGGACGTGGCCGACGCCTCGGCCTGGGTGGAAGAACTGCGCGGCGGGGTCGAGTGAACAGCGTCCTGCTCGACACGAGCTTCCTGATCAGCCTGAGCGACCCGGCGCGTCCTCATCACAGCGAGGCCACGGCCTACTACAAGGAGTGCATTGCCCGGCAGGTGCCGATGCTCCTTTCGACCATCGTGATCTCGGAGTTCCAGGTGCGGCAGGCCATCAACGACCTGCCCCTGCGCAACTTCATGGTGCTGCCGTTCAACGTGGACCACGCGATGGCCTGCGGGCTGTTGCTGCGGGCCCAGGCCCGCGACCCGGGCGACGACCGCGTGCGCGTGAAGGACGACTTCAAGCTGCTGGCCCAGTGTCAATGCGAAGGCGTCAGCCACATTCTCGCGGAGGATGCGCGGACGCCTGCGAAGTACGTGGACCGCCATCGCACGGAAGGCCTTCTGCCTACGCGCTGCGTGTTGCTGCGCGTTGGCTTCGACGCCAGCTGGTTCGAGAACGGGCAGGCGCGCCTGGTGCCTTGATCCCGCCGCGGCCCGGGCCGCGTTGCCCTTCGACAGTTCGTCCCGAACCACGCCCGTGTCCCGCCAAGGACGCCGGGCGGTCGGCGCAGCGAAATCAAGGGGGAATTCGAGGGCCTGGCGGAGCCAGGCGCTCGAAGGAGGACATTCGCGGAGCCGACCGCCCGGCGGCCTTGGCGCGCGGCGGCCTCAAGCGGTGGCTCGCCAATCGGGGCAGAAACAACGACGGGCGCCTTGAACAGGCGCCCGTCAGAAGTGCCGCTTCGCGGTGCGCTTCTTCTGGTTCCGGCACGGGGCTAGGGCCCCTTAACTTCGCTGCGCGAAGTTAGCCTGCACCGGAGAACCGACAAGCTCGCTTCGCTCGGGGGCCTACAGCCCCGCCGCCGCGCGGAGCGCGGCCGCCTTGTCGGTTCTTTCCCAGCTGAACTCGGGCTCTTCGCGCCCGAAGTGCCCGTAGGCAGCGGTCTTCTCGTAGATCGGCCGCAGCAGGTCGAGCATCTGAATGATGCCCTTGGGCCGCAGGTCGAAGTGCTCGTTCACCAGCGCGGCGATCTTCTCGTCGCTGAGCTTGCCGGTGCCTTCGGTGTAGACCGTCACGTTCATCGGCTTGGCCACACCGATGGCGTAGGCCACCTGCACCTGGCACTGCTTGGCCAGGCCCGCGGCCACCACGTTCTTGGCCACGTAGCGCGCGGCGTAAGCGGCGCTGCGGTCCACCTTGCTCGGGTCTTTGCCGCTGAACGCGCCGCCGCCGTGCGGGCAGGCGCCACCGTAGGTGTCGACGATGATCTTGCGGCCGGTGAGGCCGCAGTCGCCCTGCGGGCCACCGATGACGAAGCGGCCGGTGGGGTTGATGAGGTAGCGCGTGTCCTTCAGCCACTCTTTGGGCAGCACGGGCTTGATGATTTCCTCGATGACGGCCTCGTAGAACGCGGGCTTCATCTTGTCGCCCAGGCTCCACTCGGGCGCGTGCTGCGTGCTCACCACCACGGTGTCGACGCTGTGCGGCTTGCCGTCGACGTAGCGCATCGTCACCTGGCTCTTCGCATCCGGGCGCAGGTAGGGCATGCGGCCGTCCTTGCGCAGCATGGCCTGGCGCTCCACCAGCCGGTGGGCGTAGTAGATGGGCGCGGGCATCAGTACCGGCGTCTCGTCGCAGGCGTAGCCGAACATCAGGCCCTGGTCACCGGCGCCGGTGTTGAGGTGGTCGTCTGACGCGTGATCGACACCCTGCGCGATGTCGTTGCTCTGCTTGTCGTAGGCCACGAGCACGGCGCAGCCCTTGTAGTCGATGCCGTACTCGGTGTTGTCGTAGCCGATGCGCTTGATGGTGTCGCGCGCGACCTGGATGTAGTCGACATGCGCGTTGGTGGTGATCTCACCGGCCAGCACCACCAGGCCCGTGTTGCACAGCGTCTCGGCAGCGACGCGGCTGCGCGGGTCCTGCTTGAAGATCGCGTCGAGGATGGCGTCCGAGATCTGATCGGACACCTTGTCGGGGTGGCCTTCGGAGACGGATTCGCTGGTGAAGAGGAAGTCGTTCGCCACGTGGGGGCTCCAGAGTGGCCCCGCGAAGGGACCGGGTTGCACTGACTCGCGTCGCGCGCCGGTCAGTGTTGCTGGAGCCGCGGCGAACGCTTTAGCGGATGGGAGGGGCTCCTCGGCCCCACGCGGCGCTGCCGCCTTCCACGTTCGGCCCGGTGGCCGGGCCAAGGGCCCGGGCACGCGCGACAGACGCTTTAAGCTTCGCTCCGCCGGCCGCCCCGCAAGTTGTCCTGTTAACTCGGCGGCCGGGGCGAATTCTATCCAGCATGCCTGTCCTGTTCTGGTTGCTGCGCGGCCTCGCCCGCTGCCCGTTGCGCCTTTTGCACGCCCTCGGTGCGGGGGTGGGCTGGGCGGCCTATGCGCTGTCGCGCGGCTACCGCGAGCGGCTGATCGCCAATGCGGCGCTGGCCGGTGTGGCGCCGGCCGATCGCCGCGCGGCGGTCGCCGCGGCCGGCAGGATGTCGCTGGAGACGCCGCGCCTGTGGCTGCGGGCGCACGACGCGCCGATCGCCGACCCGGTGCGTTGGGAAGGCGCCGAGCTGATCGAGCCGCTCCTCGGCTCGGGCCGCGGCCTCATCCTGCTCACGCCGCACATGGGCAGCTTCGAGGTGGCCGCGCAGGCCTATGCCGAACGCTTCGGCGCGCGCCAGCCGATCACCGTGCTGTACCGCCCGGCGCGCCAGCGCGCACTGCGCGAGCTTCAGGAGACCGCGCGCGCGCGCCCGCACCTGCACACGGCGCCAGCCACGCTGGCCGGCGTGCGCCTGCTGATGCGGGCGCTGAAGCGCGGCGAGACCGTCGGCCTGCTGCCCGACCAGGTGCCGCCCGATGGCATGGGCGTGTGGGCACCGTTCTTCGGCCGCGAGGCCTACACGATGACGCTGGCGGCGAAGCTGGCCCGGCAAAGCGGCGCCGACATGCTGGCCATCTGGGGCGAACGGCTGCCGCGCGGAGCCGGCTACGTGATACGGCCGCTGCCGCTGCCGGTGCCGCTGGCCGACGCGCGCACGCTGCCGGCCGACGCGCAGGCGGTGGCGCTGGCCGACGCCCTGGCCGTCAACCGCAGCATGGAGCAGGTGGTGCAGCAGGCGCCTTCGCAGTACCTGTGGGGTTATCACCGCTACAAGCAGCCGCGGCAGTCGCCGGTCGCCGCCGCCGGCAGGCTGGCCGAAGAGGCCTGAGCGCCAGATGGCCCAGGACGCCTCGGCCGGGGGTGCGGCCCGCCCCACCCGCGGCGGCGCACCCGTCCTGCGGCAGGCCCTGGCCAACGCCGGCGCGCGCCTGCTGCTGGCGCTGTTCTGGGCGGTGCAGTGGCTGCCGCTGTCCCTGCAGTCGGCGCTCGGCCGCGCGTTGGGGCGCCTGCTGCACCGCTTTGGCCGCAGCCGCCGCCGCGTGGCCGAGATCAACGTGGCGCTGTGCCTGCCGGAGCTGGGCGAGGCCGGGCGCGCCGCCCTCGTGCGCGAGCACTTCGAGTGGCTCGGCCGCAGCCTCGTCGAGCGCGCGCTGCTGTGGTACGCGCCGCGTGGGCGGCTGGAACGCCTGATCCAGGTGGAAGGCGACATCGGCCTGGCCGAGCGCAGCGACCGCCCGGTGATGTGGCTGGTGCCGCACTTCCTGGCGGTGGACGTGGCCGGCGCCGCCACCCAGCTGTTCCAGAGCAGGCGGGTGTGCAACATCTACACGGCGCAGAGCAACCCGGTGCTGGACGCGGCGCTGCGCAAGGGGCGCGGCCGCTTCGGCCTGGCCGACATGTTCACGCGCCAGGAAGGGGCGCGGCCGATGGTGCGTGCCATCCGGCGCGGGCAGCCCTTCTTCAACCCCAGCGACATGGACTTCGGCTTGCGCGACGCGGCCTTCGTGCCCTTCTTCGGCCAGCCGGCGGCCACGCTGCTGGCGCCCTCGCGGCTGGCGCGCTCGCTGGACATGGTCGTGCAGCCGGTGGTCGGTGAGCTGCTGCCCGGTGGCCGCGGCTGGCGCATCCGCTTCCTGGAGCCGTGGACCGACTGGCCCACCGACGACGCCGAGGCCGACGCGCGGCGCATGAACGCCTGGATCGAAGGCGAGATCCGGCGCAACCCGGCGCAGTACCTGTGGGTGCACAAGCGGTTCAAGACCCGCCCGCCGGGCGCGGCGCCGCTGTACTGAGCCCGGCTGCCGCGCCGCCCGCCCGGCGCCGGCCCTGCCCACACCGCCCACACCGGCCACACCGGTGATCCGTTCGCGCCGGTGCGGCGCGCACCACGCCGCACCGGCGTCGTTTCGCGTCGGCCACCGGCGTTTCGTCGCGCCGCGGCTGCACCGCGCCGGCGCGGTGCCGAGCATGCGCACATCGCCACCCAACGGAGATGCTCCCCATGCCCACCGCTCCTCGTTTCCTGCGCTCGCTGCGTTGCCGGCTCGCCGGGCCTACGGCCACCGCGCTGATCGGCGTGGCCGGGTTCACCTTTCTCGCGCTGCCACCGGCCGCCCAGGCCGCCGAGGCGCCAGCCTTCGCGGCGGCGATGGCCGAGTTCGACCGCGCCCTCGGCGGCGACGAAGCCGCCGTCGAGCCGGCCGCCGAGCGCCTCGCGCGGCTGTCGGCGGCCGAGCCCGCCGACCCGGTGCTGCGCGCCTATGCCGGCGCCGCCACGGCGCTGCGCGCGCGCACCACCTTGCTGCCGTGGAAGAAGATGCGCCACGCCGAGGACGGCCTGGCGCTGCTGGACAAGGCGTTGGCGCAGCTCGCGGCAGCGCACGATGCGCCGCTGTACCGCGGCGTGCCGGCCAGCCTGGAAGCGCGCTTCACGGCGGCCACCACCTTCCTGGCGATGCCGTCGATGTTCAACCGCCAGGCGCGCGGGCTGAAGCTGCTCGACGAGGTAACCGCAAGCCCGTTGCTGGAAGGCGCGCCGCTGCCCTTCAAGGGCGCGGTGTGGATGCGCGCCGGGCAGGAGGCCCTGAAGGCCGAAGACAAGGCCGCCGCCCGCGCCTGGTTCGGCAGGATCACTGCCAGCCGCGCCCCGCAGGCCGCCGACGCCCAGGCGCGCCTGAAGGACCTGTGAAGGCCGCCGCGATGAACGCCCCGCTGCGCCTGCCTTCGCTTCCCCCCGGCGAGACCGCCGGACCCGCGGTGCTGCAGTTGCGCGCCGTGCGCAAGAGCTACCGCCTGGGCACGCACGAGGTGCATGCGCTGCGTGGCGTCAGCCTGGCGCTGCGGCCCGGCGAGATGCTGGCGCTGACCGGCCCCTCGGGCAGCGGCAAGAGCACGCTGCTGAACATCGCCGGTCTGATCGACGCGCCCGATGCCGGCGAGGTCGTGTTGCGTGGCCGCCCGGTCGGCCACGCCGGCAGCCGCCAGGCCACGCTGCTGCGCCGCGACGCGATCGGCTTCGTCTTCCAGGGCTTCAACCTGGTGCCGGTGATGACGGTGGCCGAGAACGTGGACTACCCGCTGTTCATCGCCGGCATGCCGGCGGCCGAGCGCCGCCGGCGCGTGGCCGCCATGCTCGACGCCGTGGGCCTGCGCGAACACGCGCAGCACCGGCCCGACGCGCTATCCGGTGGCCAGCGCCAGCGCGTGGCGATCGCCCGCGCGCTGGTCAAGCGCCCGGCATTGGTGATCGCCGACGAACCCACCGCCAGCCTGGACTCCCACACCGCCGACCAGGTGCTGGACCTGATGCGCGAGCAGGGCCATGCGCATGGCGCGGCCTTTCTCGTGGCCACCCACGACGCCCGCGCGCTCGTGCGCTGCGACCGCGCGCTGGCCTTGCTCGATGGAGCCCTGCAATGAACCACACCTTCGTCGCCTGGCTCAAGTTCGCGTGCCTGAACACGCTGCGCAACCGGCGCCGCTCGGCGGTCACGGTGGCCATCGCGGCGCTGGGCACCGCGGCCATCCTGCTGGCCGGGGGCTTTGCGCTGTTCACCTACGAGGCGCTGGCGCAGTCGTCGGCACGCACCACCGGGCACTTGGTCATCGGCAAGGCCGAGCAGTTCACCCAGGACGAGGACGTGCCTTTGCAGCACGGCCTGGACAGCGCCGCGGCACTGCGCCAGCGGCTGCTGGCCGACGACGCGGTGCGCCAGGTGCTGCCCAAGATCGAGTTCTCGGGCCTCGTGAGCAACGGCGACAAGTCGATCGTGATGATGGCCGCGGGCATCGACCCCGACGCCGAATTCGCCATCAAGGGGCCGTTCCTGCAGGTGCGCACCGGCCGCGTGCTGGCCGGCGACCGGCCCCTGGAGGTGATGCTGGGCGAGGGCCTGGCACGCAGCCTGAAGGCCGCACCCGGCAGCGGCCTGACGCTGATGGCCAGCACCACCGAGGGCGCACTCAACGCGCTGGACGTCACGGTGGCGGGCACCTTCTCCACCGGCATCGCCGAGATCGACAAGCGGCTCGTCTACACCGACATCGCCACTGCGCAGAAGCTGCTGGTCACCGACCGCGTCTCCAGTCTGGGCGTGTTCCTCGACGGCATGGAAGCCACCGCGCCGGGCCGCGTGCGCCTGCAGGCGGCGCTGCCCGGGCTGGCGGTGCAGACCTGGCTGGAGCAGGCACCCTTCTACCGCAGCGTGAAGGAGCTGTACGACCGCATCTTCGGTGCGCTCGGCCTGATCATCGGCGTCATCGTCGTGTTCGTGGTCACCAACGCGATGGCGATGGCGATCATCGAACGCACCCGCGAAGTGGGCACGCTGCGCGCCCTGGGCACGCTGCCCGGCCAGCTGGTGCGCAGCTTCGCGCTGGAAGGGCTGGTGCTGGGCGGTGCCGGCGCGCTGATGGGGGCACTGGCGGCGCTGGGCGTCGCGTTGGGGCTGCTGGTGTTCCCGGTGCAGATGCCGCCACCCCCCGGCCGCACCGTGGGCTACCCGCTGCAGGTGGCCATCGACCCCGCGCTCTATGCGTTCACGCTGGCCGCGGTGCTGCTGCTGGCGACGCTCGCCTCGGCGTGGGTGGCGCGGCGCACCGTCAACCGGCCGGTCGTCGCCGCGCTGGCCCATGTCTGAAGGCCATGTCTGAAGGAGGCGTGATGGCAACGATGAACATGAAGGCGCGTGCGCCGGCGGTGCCGCTGACCGCACGTGCCGCACGAGCCGTGCGAGCCGTGCGAGCCGCGCGATGCGCCGGCCGGGCTCTGGCGCTGCTGGGCGCGCTGACCACCGGGGCGGCCGCGGCCGCCACCGACGTGGCGGCCATGCTCCAGGCCGCCGACCGCTACCGCAGCGGCAGCGCGACCGAGAACCTGCAGGTCGAGACCCAGGTCACGGTGCTCAACCGCGACGGCAGCACCGACAAGGAGCGCCGCTACACGGTGTTCGTGCAGGCCGGCCACAAGTCGCTGGTGCTGATGCGTTCGCCGGCCGAGGCCGGCCAGAAGGTGCTGATGCTGGGCGACGACTTCTGGCTGCTGCTGCCCGGCAGCCAGCGGCCGGTGCGCATCACGCCCACGCAGAAGCTGCTGGGCGATGCATCCACCGGCGACATCGCCACGCTCAGCTGGGCCAGCGATTACACCGGCACCGTGGTCGGCGAAGAACGCTGCCCGCCGGCCGCCGGCCCAGGCAGCGCGGGGGGCGCGGGCGGCGGCAGTACCGCGGCCGGGCCGGCTGTGCCGTGCCTGCACCTGTCGCTGCAGGCGGCACGCAAGGGCCTGTCGTACGCGCGCATCGAACTGTGGCTGGGCGCCAAACGCCACGAGCCGCTGCGCGCCGAGCTGTACGTGCAGTCGGACAAGCTGGCCAAGCTGGCCACGTTTGTGCTGGAACCGGGGCCCTTGCCGGCGCGGGTGGACGAGATGGTGCTCGCCGACCGCCTCGCCTCGCGCAAGGAGACGCGCGTGCGCTACCTCTCGCGCCAGGCGAGGCAGGTGCCCGAGACCTGGCTCAACCCGATGTTCCTGGCGCGCAACCCGTCTGTGGAGTAACGGGTGATGCGCAGACCCTGGAAGCGGCCGCTCGCCGCAGGGCTGCTGTGCGCGGCAGCGGGCGCGGCGGCGCAGGCCCCCGCCGAAGGCGGCCAAGCTGCACCCTCATCGGCCAGCGCCGGCCCAGGCGGGGAGTGGCGCCTCGTCGCGGCGCACGGCAGCGCCTCTTCGCGGGGGCCACTGGCCGCCGCCGACCGGCTGGCGCCGGGCCTCGCGCCCCCTGCGGGCCTCTCTGCCGCGGCCGATGTCGAACTGCGCCACACGCTGCACCTGCAGGCCCGCGGGCTGCCGCTCTCGCTGGCCGCCAACGCATGGCTGCAAGGCACGGCGCCAGAACACCGCGCCAGCCGCGCGGCGGCGCGTTTCAACGAACTGCACCTGGGCGCCGACCTCGGGCCCTGGCAGGCCAGCGTCGGCCGCAAGGTGGTCGGCTGGGACGTGGGCTACGGGTTTCGCCCCAACGACGTGGTGCAGCAGGAGGCGCGCCGCACCCTGCTGGCCACCACGCCGCAGGGCCGGCCGCTCGCGATGCTGGAGCACTTCGGCGCCGAGCACGCGCTGTCGGCGGTGTGGGCCAATCCACAGCGCTGGAACAAGAAGACGGCCGCCGCCGATCAGGCAGGCACGCCGAGCAGCGCCGAGGCCAGCGCTGACGAAAGCGCTGACGAAAGCGCCATCGCGCTGCGCGGCTACCGCCGCTTCGGCGCGCTGGACGCGCACGGCTTCGCCCGCCACGGCCGCCGCACCGGCGCCAGCCTCGGTGCGGCGCTGTCGTGGGTGGCCACCGACGAACTGGAGCTGCACGTCTCGTGGCGCGGGCTGCAGCGCCACGAGGGCTGGCAGATCGCCGCCGCAGCGGGTGCGTCGGCCCAGACCACCAACCCCTGGCGCCGTGTGCTGCGCGGCGGCGGCGCCACGCAGTGGCTGGCCGGGGCACATTGGACCGGCCTTGGCAAGCAGTCGGTGATGGTGGAGGCCTGGCACGACGGCACTGCGCTGCCCGATGGCCAGTGGGACGACTGGCAGCACCGCAACGCGGCGCTGGCATCGGCCGCGCCCCCGCTGCCCGCGGCGGCCGTGGCGGGAAACCTGGCCTGGCAGGCCACGCCCTTCGATGCCCCCAACCTGCGGCAGGACAACCTGTTCCTGCGCCTGGCCTGGTCGCCCGAGCCGTGGCAGCTCTCGTTCGACACGCTGTTCATGCCCGCCGACCGCGGCCGCCTGCACACGCTGGCCGTGCAGTGGCAGGGCGCGGCGTGGCGGCTGCAGGCGGCCTGGCGCATGAGCGCCGGCCCCGCGCAGGCGCTGGTCGTTCAGTTGCCCACGCGCCGCACGTTGATGCTGGCCGCCATCCATGCGTTTTGAACGCGTCGCCGACGCCGTGCTGGCCCGACGGGCGGTGCCGCAGAATCGCGCGATGCCCGCCCTCCCGCCGCGCACGGCCACCGAAGCGCTGCGCCAGTTTGCCGCGCGCGGGCTGGTGGTGCAGGTGCTGTGCCTGGGCATCGCGCTGGCGCTGTGGCAGTTCGGTGGCCTGCACTCGCTGGGCTACAACCTGGCCTACTCGTTCGCCATCGGCAACTGTTGCTGGCTGCTGATCGACTCGGCCATCCACGGCCTGACGCGCTGGCTCAACCCCGCGGCTTCGCCGGCGCCGCGCTGGCCCGGCGTGCCGGTGCTGGCGGTCATCGTCGCGGCCGGCTCGGCCTTCGGCTACAGCCTGGGCGTCGCCATCGTCGACCACTTCACCGGCGTCGTCTCGCCCAGCCTGCTCGACAACAGCGCCACGGTCGTCATCACGGTGCTGGCGACCGTCGCCGCGACCTACTTCTTCCACAGCCGCGAGCAGGTGCACCAGGAACGCGCCGCCGCCGAAGCGGCGCATGCGCTGGCGCTGGAGCATCAGCTCAAGCTCGTGCGCTCGCAGCTCGAGCCGCATATGCTGTTCAACACGCTGGCCAACCTGCGCGTGCTGATCGGCGTCGATGCGGCGCGCGCGCAGGCCATGCTCGACCGCCTCATCGCCTACCTGCGCGCCACGCTGGCGGCCACACGCGGCGACGCCCATGTGCTGGCCGACGAGTTCGCGCGGCTGGCCGACTACCTGGCGCTGATGCAGGTGCGCATGGGCGCGCGGCTGCAGGTGGCGTTCGACCTGCCGGCCGAGCTGGGCGCCTGCATGGTGCCGCCGCTGCTGCTGCAGCCGTTGGCCGAAAACGCCATCAAGCATGGCCTCGAACCCAAGGTCGAGGGCGGCCGCGTCGTCGTGACGGCGCGGCGCGTCGGCGACGCACTGGAGCTGACCGTGCGCGACACGGGTGTCGGCCTCGGCGTGACGGCGCCGGCCCTGCCATCGGCTATTGGTGGCGGGGCCACCGCAGGCGGGTCGGCGAGCTATGGCGTGGCCCATGTGCGCGCCCGCCTGGAGACGATGTTCGGCGAGCGCGCGCGCTTCGAACTCGAACCCGCCGCCGGCGCCGAAGGCGGCACGCTGGCGCGCGTGAGGCTGCCCGTGCGCTTTGCGCCGGCGAGCGGGGCATGAGTGCGGCATTGAGTGCGGCATTGAGTGCGGCATGAACGCGCCCGTCGCGTTGATCGCCGAGGACGAGCCGCTGCTCGCCCAAGCGCTGGCCGAGGAGCTCGGGCGGCTGTGGCCCGAGCTGCAGCTGGCCGCCATCGTCGGCGACGGCGCCAGTGCGGTCGAACAGGCCCTGGCCAAGCGGCCGGCGGTGTGCTTCTTCGACATCCGCATGCCGGGCCTCACTGGCCTCGAGGCAGCGCAGGCACTGGCCGAGGAGTGGCCCGAGGGCCGGGCGTTCCCCTTGCTCGTCTTTGTCACCGCCTACGACCAGTACGCGCTGCGCGCGTTCGAGGCGCAGGCGGTGGACTACCTCGTGAAGCCCTGGGAAACGGCACGACTGGCGGCCTGCGTTCAGCGGCTGAAGACGCGCCTGGCCGGTGCCGCGAACGAGACCGACGGGCGGGCGCAGGCCCTGGAGCAGACGCTCATGCAGCTGCGTGCCCTGCTGGGCACCCAGGCGCCACCGGCGCCGGCGCCCATGCCGCGGCTGCAGGTCATCCAGGCCAGCGCCGGCGCGCTGGTGCACATGGTGCCGATCGACGAAATCCTGTACTTCGAAGCGGCGGACAAGTACCTGCGCGTGGTCACCGCCGAGCGTGAGCACCTGATCCGGCTGGCCCTGCGCGAGCTGCTGCCGCAGCTCGATCCGCAGCAGTTCTGGCAGGTGCATCGCGGCCTGGTCGTGCGCGCCACGGCCATTGCCAGCGCGCGCCGCGACGAGTCGGGCAAGGTCTTCCTCACGCTGCGCGGGCGGCCCGAACGGCTGACGGCCAGCCGCCTGTACGCACACCTGTTCAAGGGTCAGTGAACGGGCAAGGAGTTCGGCAGTGGCCGGACCCGCCCGCGCGACTGGCGCGACTTCTGCACGGTCTGCCTCTGCCGGCACCGTCGGCTTGCGCCGTTAGGCTGCCGATAGCCGCCAGACTGCCGCGGCTTTGCGCGGCCGTGCGGAACCCGTCGTCGTTGAAGGGCCACCGAGCTGAGCAGCCTGCGGTTGAGGCCGCCGGTGCGGCCCCTGCGGCGGGCTTGTCGTTGGCGCCCTTCGAAGGAGGTCTTCCGTGGCCCACACCCTGTACTACACGCCCGGTTCGGGCAACAGCTTCAAGCCCGCGCTGGTGGCGCGCCAGACCGGCCGCCCGCTGCGCATGCGCCAGGTGGACGTGCTGGCCGGCGAGACCCGCGGCGCAGCCTTCCTGGCTGTGAACCCGCGCGGCCAGGTGCCCTATCTCGTCACCGATGGCGGCGTGGGGCTGGGCGAGTCCAACGCCATCGCGTGGTTTCTGGCCGAGGGCTCGCCGCTGATGCCGGCCACCGCGCTGGCCCGCGCGCAGGCGGTGCAGTGGATGATCTTCGAGCAGACCGCGCTCGAGCCGAACATCTCGCCGGCGCGGTTCTTCACGCACATCCTGCCGGGCGAACGCGACCGGCGAGCCGACGACATCAAGCGCTGGCAGGAGGCCGGGCACACCGGCCTGGCCCAACTGGAGCGTCATCTCGCCAGCCATGCCTTCGTCGCCGGCAATGCCTACAGCGTGGCCGACATCGCCGTCTACGGCTACACCCACCTGGCCGGCGAGGGCGGCTTCGACCTGCAGGGCTACCCCGCGATGCGCGGCTGGATGCACCGGGTGGCGGCGCAGCCCGGCTACGCCGACGTGGGCACGCTGCTGGCCCCCTCGGCGGGGGCCGCCGAAGCCCCGGCGCCGGCCGCCGAGACCGCGTGACGGCGATGCGGGCCCGCCCGGCGCGGGGCGAGGCAGCCGCGGCCCTGCCGGCGGTGCCCGCGCCACTGCCGGGCATGGCCGGCGCCGACCAGCTCGTCGCGCAGCTGCGCCAGCCGGTGTGGGTGTTCGACATCGACCGCAAGCGCGTGGCCTGGGCCAACCCGGCGGCGCTGGCGCTGTGGTCTTCGCCATCGCTGGCCGAACTGACGGCACGCGACATGGGCGCGGACATGTCGGCCAGCGTGGCGGCGCGGCTGGCGCAGTACCAGAGCGACTTCATCGGCCACGGCGCGAGCTTCAACGAGCAGTGGACGCTGTACCCGGCGGGCAGGCCGGTGTCGCTGGACGTCACCTTCAGCGGCTACCGGTTGCCCGACGGCCGCATGGCGATGATGTGCGAGGGCCGCCCGCTCGGTTCGGAGCGGCCCGAATCGCTGCGCTCGGTGGAGGCGCTGCTGCACACGCCGGTGATGATCACGCTGTACACGCCCGAGGGCGAGCCGGTGTACCGCAACCCGGCGGCGCGCACCTCGGTGCCAGAGCTGCGCACCACGCTGGCCGAGCGCTTCCCGCAGCCCGACGCCCTGCCGCGCCTGACCGACCCGCTGGCCACGCGCGGCGCCGCCACGCTGACGCTGCAGGCCCGCACCACCCAGGGGGCGCGCTGGCACGAGGTGTCGGTGCAGCGCTGCGTCGACGCAGTCAGCGGCGAGGCGGCGCTGCTGGTCAGCGAGGTCGATGTGACGCGGCTGAAGGAGAGCGAGGCGCAGGCGCGCTTCCTGGCCGCGCACGACGTGCTGACCGGCCTGCCCAACCGCAGCCAGGTCAAGCAGTGCTTCGCCGAGGCCACCAGCGCGCTGCGCACACGCGGCCAGCAGGCCGCGCTGATCCTCATCGACCTGGACCACTTCAAGAAGGTCAACGACACGCTGGGCCACGCGGTGGGCGACGAGCTGCTCATCGAGGTGGCCAGCCGACTGCGCCAGTCGGTGCGCCGGGGCGACCTGGCGTCGCGCTTCGGCGGCGACGAGTTCCTGCTGCTGGTGCTGTCCAGCGACATCCGCGCCGAGGTCGACCGCATCGACACGCGCATCCGCGACGCCGTGGCGCAGCCGCTGTGGGTGGGCAATACGCAGGTGCAGGTCACCGCGACGCTGGGCGTCAGCCTGTACCCCGAACACGGCAGCGACTTCGAGACCCTGCTGCAGCACGCCGACCTGGCCATGTACGCCGCGAAGGAAGGCGGCCGCAACGCGCTGGCCTACTTCGAGCACGACATGGGCGAGTCGTTCCGCCAGCGCACCGCGCTGGAGGCCGACCTGCGCGGCGCCTGCGAGCGCCGCGAATTCGAGGTGCACTACCAGCCGCGGGTGGACGTGACGAGCAACCGCATCGTCGGCGCCGAGGCGCTGGTGCGCTGGCGCCACCCCCGCCGCGGGCTGGTGCCGCCGGGCGAGTTCATCGCGGTGTGCGAGAGCACGGGGCTGATCTGCGAGGTGGGGCGCCAGGTGCTGGCCAACGTCGTCGAACAGCTGCGCCGCTGGTCCGAGGCGGGGCTCGCGCTGCCGGTGTCGGTGAACCTCTCGCCGCGCGAGTTTGCCGACCCGGGTCTGGCCGAGCGGGTGGGCGCCACGCTGGCCGAAGCCGGCTGCGCGCCCGAGCTGCTGCAGATGGAGATCACCGAGTCGATGCTGCTGGGCGGCGAGGAGCGACCGCTGACCACCCTGCACGCGCTGCGCGAACTGGGCGTGTCGATCGCGCTGGACGACTTCGGCACCGGCTACTCCAACCTCGCCTACCTGCAGCGCTTTCCGATCGGCACGCTGAAGATCGACCGCAGCTTCATCCAGGCGGTGGGCGACGACCAGCGGCTGGCCGAGCTCATCGTCCAGCTGTGCCGTGTGATGCGTCTGGACGCCGTGGCCGAAGGCGTGGAGACGCCCGAGCAGCTGGCCTGGATCCGCGAGCGCGGCGTCGCGCAGTACCAGGGCTTCCTGTTCGCGCGCCCGATGCCGGCCGGGGAGTTCGAGTCGATGCTGCGGGCCCAGGCCGGCCGGGCAGCTTCCGGCTGAAGGAGGCCGCCGGGCGGCCCGGGCGGGCGTGGCCGCCTGCCGCACAATCGGCCGCATGCGGCTGAAGTTCACCAAGATGCAAGGCGCGGGCAACGACTTCGTCGTGCTCGACGGCACACGCACGCCGGTGGAGCTGAGTGCCGAGCAGGCGCGGCGGCTGGCCGACCGGCGCTTCGGCATCGGCGCCGATCAGATCCTGATGGTCGAGCGCAGCAGCACACCCGGTGTGGACTTCCGCTATCGCATCTTCAACGCCAGCGGCGACGAGGTGGAGCATTGCGGCAACGGCGCGCGCTGCTTCGTGCGCTACGTGCACGCACGTGGCCTGACCACCGCGCGGCGCGTGAAGGTGGAGACGGTGAACAACCTGCTCGAACTCGTGCTGCAGGACGACGGCCAGGTGACGGTGGACATGAACCGGCCGATCTTCGAGGCGCAGCGCATCCCGTTCGATGGCCACGGCCTCGTGCCGCGCCGCGAAGGCGGGGCGGACGCGGCAGGCCTGGAGCTGTGGCCGCTGACCGATGCCGCCGGTCGTGCGCTCGGCGAGGTGGCGGTGCTGTCGATGGGCAACCCGCACGCCGTGATGCGCGTGGCCGACGTGCGCGCCGCACCGGTGGCCACGCTGGGCCCGGCAATCGAGGCGCACCCGCGCTTCGAGCGCCGGGTGAACGCCGGCTTCATGCAGGTGGTGCGGCGCGGCGAGGTCGCGCTGCGCGTCTACGAGCGCGGTGCCGGCGAGACGCTGGCCTGCGGCACCGGCGCCTGCGCGGCGGTGGTGGCCGGCATCCGCCTGGGCTGGCTGGACCGCCGCGTGCTCGTGCACGCGCGCGGCGGCAACCTGACGGTCGAGTGGGCGCACGACGACGCGACGGTGCTGATGACCGGCCCGGCGGAGTTCGTGTTCGAAGGAGAGATCGAGCTTTGAGCAAGCACGAAAGCAGTGGCGGCGCCGGCAGGGCCGCGGCCGCCCCCCTGCCCGCCGGCGTCAGCGAGGCCGGCGTCGCCGCCTACCTGGCGGCCACGCCCGGCTTCTTCGAACGCCACGCCGAGTTGCTGGCCGCGGTGCGCCTGACCAGCCCGCACGGCCAGCGCGCCGTGTCGCTGCAGGAGCGGCAGATGGAGATGCTGCGCGAGCGCATCCGAGGGCTGGAGCTGAAGATCGTCGAGATGATCCGCGCCGGCCAGGAGAACATGGCGCTGGTCGATCGGCTGCACCGCTTCACGCGCGCGCTCATGCGCACCAGCGACGCCGCGGCACTGCCCGAGGTGGTGGTGGCGACGCTGAAGCACGAGTTCCTCATTCCACAGGTGGCGCTTCGCCTGTGGTCGCTGGCCGAGGACCATGCCGGCGCTGCCTGCGCACGCGGCACAAGCGACGACGTGAAGACCTTCGCCGCCAGCCTGTCGCTGCCCTACTGCGGCGTGAACGCCGGCTTCGAAGCCGCCGGCTGGCTGGACGATGCCGCCACGGTGTCCAGCCTGGCGATGATCCCGCTGCGACCGGGGCCGCATGTCGATGGCGGAGCGTTCGGCCTGCTTGTGCTCGGCTCGCCCGACCCCACACGGTACTCGGCTGACATGGGCACCGAGTTCCTGTCGCGCATCGGCGAGCTGGCCGGCGCGGCGCTGGCGCGGTTGCGCGCGGCGGGCTGAACAAGGCCGCGCCGCCCGGGCGCCGGGTTCGCCGCCACGGCCGACGCACGCATCCACCGAATTGCCGCCCGCCGATGCGCGAACGAGCCAGCCCCTCCACCATGGCGCCGGCGGCGGCACCGACGGGAACACAGGGGCTCGCGCCCGACCTGCAGGCGTTCATCGAACACCTGGCGGTCGAGCGCCGGCTGGCTGAGCGCACGCTGGTGCTGTACACCGAGGCGCTGCACCGGCTGCAGGCGTCGGCCGCGGCCGACGGCGTGCCGCTGCCGGCCGCCCAGCCCCACCACGTGCGTGGCTGGGCTGCGCAGTTGCGCGGCAGCGGCCTCGGGCCGCGCAGCATCTCGCTGGCCCTGGCCGCCTGGCGTGGCCTGTACCGGCACTGGGGGCGGCAGGGTCGCATCGCCGCCAACCCCGTGGAGGGCCTGCGGGCGCCGAAGGCCGGCAGGCCGCTGCCCAAGGCGCTGGCGGTGGAGCAGGCGGTGCATTTGGCCGACCACGCACTGCAACGCGCCCGCGCGCCATCTTCCGCGTCGGTGCCCGCCGACCCGCTGCTGGCGCTGCGCGATCACGCCATCGTCGAGCTGCTTTACGGCAGCGGCCTGCGCGTGGCAGAGATCCTGGGGCTGGACGTGCGCGCCGGCGCGGCCGCGCGCGGCTGGGTGGACCCGGCCGACGCCAGCGCGCAGGTGCTGGGCAAAGGCAGCAAACGCCGCACCGTGCCCGTGGGCCCCCTGGCGCTGGCCGCGTTGCGCGCGTGGCTCGAGGTACGCCCGCAGCTCGCGGCGGCCGACGAGCCCGCGCTGTTCGTCAGCCGCCGCGGCACGCGGCTGTCGCCAGGGCAGCTGCGGCTGCGGCTGAAGACGCAGTCGCTGCAAAGCGGCCTGGCCACGCCCGTGCACCCGCACATGCTGCGCCACAGTTTCGCCAGCCACCTGCTGCAAAGCAGCGGCGACCTGCGCGCCGTGCAGGAGCTGCTCGGCCACGCCAGCATCGGCACCACCCAGGTCTACACCAAGCTCGACCACCAGCACCTGGCCCGGGTGTACGACGCGGCGCACCCACGCGCGCGGCGCAAGGGTTGAGGCCGGGTGGCGGCGTCCACCCGGGGAACGGAGACACCATGAAGACTTCGCGCCTGTTCTTCAGCATGCCGGCGGACAACTGGCAGACCCCGGCAGAGCGCGAGCTGAAGTGGGGCATCGTCAAGCGCTTCGAGCGGCTGGGCTACGTGGCCGAGGTCTTCACCGACCCGCGCGGCAATGCCGATTCCGTGGCCGGCGGGCAGTCGTGGAGCCGCGAGGCCTGCGAGGCCGTGATGCGCCGTTGCGACGGCTGCGTGCTGCTGGGGATGCGCCGCTGGCAGGTCGCGGCCGGTGGCCCCCACGAAGCCATGCCCTCCGAATACAACCACTACGAGGGAGCCGTGGCGCAGATGCTGCGGCTGCCCCTGGTCAGCTGGGTGCAGCAAGGCGTGGCGCCGCGCGTCGTGTTCGATCGCCAGGTGGCCGGCTTCATGGGCGAGATCCCGGCGACGCCGAGCCCGCAGTGGTTCAAGACCAGGCACTTCACGGTGCCATTCGGCTACTTCCGCGACCGGCTGGACGAGCGCCGCGATGTCTTCCTCGGCTACTGCAGCAGCGCGTCGCCGGTGGCCAAGGCGCTGAAGGACTACCTGACGCGCAGCCTGGACCTGACGGTGCTCGACTGGGCGGTGGACTTCGACCCCGCCCGCAGCATCCAGCAGGAGATCGAACGCGCCGCGCGGCTGTGCGGCGCAGGCGTGTTCCTGTTCACCCGCGACGACAAGCTGGCCAAGCCGGGAGCGAAGGTGCGGGCCGTGCCGCGCGACAACGTTGTCTATGAGGCCGGGTACTTCGCCGCCTCGAAGGGCAAGGGGCGCACGCTGATCGTGCTGCAGCAAGGCGCCAAGCTGCCCGCTGATCTGGGGGGCGACATCTACGCCGAGCTTCCGGCCGGTACGAACATCGCCGCCGTCCGACCGGTGCTGCGCAAGTTCGCCGAGGCCCTGTGACCGCATGAAGTCCATCCGGCTCATCGAGGGCAAGGAACGCTCGCTGCTGCGGCGCCACCCCTGGGTGTTCGCCGGCAGCGTGGCCCGTGGCAAGGCCGATGCGGGCGAAACCGTGCGCGTGGAGGCCGCCGACGGCCGCTTCCTGGCCTGGGGCGCCTACAGCGGCAGCTCGCAGATCCGCGTGCGCGCCTGGAGCTTCGACGAGGCCGAGCGCATCGACCACGCGTTCTTCAAGCGCCGCGTGGCGCGCGCGCTGGCGCTGCGCCAGCAGCTGGGCATCTTTGCTGCGCACAGCAGCGGCGTGCGGCTGGTGCACGGCGAGGCCGACGGCCTGCCGGGCGTGATCGTCGACCGCTATGCCGATGTGCTGTCGGCGCAGTTCCTGTCGGCCGGGGCGGAGCGCTGGAAAGGCGCGATCGCCGACGCGCTGCTCGCCGCCACCGGCCTGCAGCACCTGTACGAGCGCAGCGACTCGGGCGTGCGCGGCCTCGAAGGACTGGAGCCCGTGACCGGCTGGCTGCGCGGCGGCGACAGCCGCACCCAAGGCGACGTTGCAGGCCGCACCGAGGTCACGATCACCGAGCACGACTGGCGGCTGACGCTGGACGTGGCAGGTGGCCACAAGACCGGCTTCTACCTCGACCAGCGCGACAACCGCGCGGCATTCGCGCGCTGGGTGCGCCGGTTCGGGCTGAAGACCGTGCTCAACTGCTATTGCTACACCGGCGGCTTCACGGTGGCCGCGCTGGCCGGTGGCGCCGAGCAGGTGGTGAGCGTGGATTCCTCGGCGCCGGCGCTGGCGCGCGTGCAATCGCATGTGGCGCTCAACGGCTTCGACACTGCGCGCAGCCAGGTCGCCGATGCGGATGTCAACGCCTTCCTGCGCGAAGCGCTCAAGGCCGGGCGCCACTTCGACGCCATCGTGCTCGACCCGCCGAAGTTCGCGCCCACCGCCGCCCATGCCGAGCGCGCGGCGCGCGCCTATAAAGACATCAACCGGCTGGCGCTGAAGCTGCTGGCACCCGGCGGGCTGCTGCTCACCTTCAGTTGCAGCGGCGGCGTGGGCGCCGAGCTGTTCCACAAGATCGTGGCCGGCGCGGCCATCGATGCCGAAGTCGATGGCGCCATCCTGCAGCGCCTGGAAGGCGCGCCCGACCACCCGACCACGATGGTGTTCCCCGAGGGCGAGTACCTGAAGGGGCTGGCGATCCTGAAGGCGGCTTGAGGCGCCGGGCGGCGCGCTCTCGTCCGCCCCACCCGAGCATGGCGCGCCGGCTACGGCGCGCGCCGCAGCACCACGCGCGGGTCGAACTTCGCCCGCTTGACACTGAAGTACGCCTTCACGTTGCGCACGTTGCCTTCCTGGGTGAACAGGCGCTGCACGAGCGCGTGGTAGCCGGCCATGTCGGCGGTGTGCACCACGAGCACGAAGTCGGGCCCCGGCGACACGCGCCACAGCTGCTGCACCTCGGCGTCGGGCTGCACGCGCTGCTCGAAGGCATCCAGATGCTCGGCACCCTGGCGGTCGAGCGTGATTTCGACGACGGCCGTGAGGCCGTGCCCGATGCGGTCCGGATTCAGCAGCGCCACACGGCGGTCGATAACGCCGGCATCGACGAGCCGGCGCACCCGCCTGAGCGCGGTGGCCGGCGACGTGTGGGCGGCGGCTGCCAGGTCCTGGTTCGACAACGACGCGTCGGCCTGCAGCAGCTCGAGAAGGCGCAGGTCGGTCTTGTCGAGATCAGGCGTGATTGCTTCTTCCATGTGAGCGCTGATTTTGATCGATAGCGCTGCCGCTTGTCACGATTGGCTGCTGCTGCTCATCTGATCAATAAAGTCGCAAGAACATTGCATCTGGTCGCTCCTAGTATCCCGCCCCACCCCAGGCACCAGCCCCCCCGGAGAACAACCCCCATGTGCGGCATCGTCGGCGCGGTCAGCACCCGCAACATCGTCCCCATCCTCATCGAGGGCCTCAAGCGCCTGGAGTACCGCGGCTACGACAGCTGCGGCGTCGCGGTGCACCAGGGCGGCGAGTTGCGCCGCGCACGCAGCACCTCGCGTGTGGCCGAGCTCGAAACCAACGTCCGCGAGGACCGCGTCAGCGCCGGCACCGGCATCGCGCACACGCGCTGGGCCACACATGGCGCGCCCGCGGTGCACAACGCCCACCCGCACTTCAGCGCCGGGCCCGGCATCGACGCGGCCAGCACGGGCTTCGGTGAGTTCTTCGACAATGACGAAGCCGGCGCGGCCCCGGACACCGTCACCGGCCGCATCGCGCTGGTGCACAACGGCATCATCGAGAACCACGACGAGCTGCGCGCCGAACTGAAGCGCCGCGGCTACGTCTTCGCCAGCCAGACCGACACCGAGGTCATCGCGCACCTCGTGCACAGCCTGTACGAAGGCGACCTGCTCGAAGCGGTGCAGGCCGCCGTGCCGCGGCTGCGCGGCGCCTACGCGATTGCCGTGTTCTGCCGCGACGAGCCGCACCGCGTGGTGGGCGCGCGCATGGGCTCGCCGCTGGTGGTGGGCGTGGGCGCGCCACCGGCCGGCGGCAAGGGAACCAGCGAGAACTTCCTGGCCAGCGACGCGATGGCGCTGGCCGGCGTCACCAACCAGATCATCTACCTCGAAGAAGGTGACGTCGCCGACCTGCAGATGGGCAGGGTCTGGGTCACCCGACCGGAGACCCTGCCCACGCCGGGCCACGGCCATGCTGCCGCGCACGTGCGCTACGTGCCCGCCGACCGCCCGGTGAAGACGGTCAACGCGCACAGCGGCGCCGCCGAGCTGGGCCCGTACCGGCACTACATGCAAAAGGAGATCTTCGAGCAGCCGCGCGCGCTGGCCGACACGCTGGAAGGTGTGGAAGGCATCAGCCCGGAGCTGTTCGGCGACGGCGCGCACCGCATCTTCAAGCTGGTCGACCGCGTGCTCATCCTGGCCTGCGGCACCAGCTACTACAGCGGCAGCACCGCGCGATACTGGCTGGAGGGCATCGCCGGCATCCCCACCACCGTGGAGATCGCCAGCGAGTACCGCTACCGCGACAGCGTGCCCGACCCGAAGACGCTGGTCGTCACCATCAGCCAGAGCGGCGAGACGGCCGACACCATCGCCGCGCTGAAGCATGCGC
>JAEUPC010000047.1 GCA_016789865.1 Rubrivivax sp. | reverse complement strand
ATTGCTGCCGAGGTAGATCGCCGACTTCGCGTTGCGCATGTCGTTGTACGAATTCGTCATCGCACCGTAGCCCCACGTATTCGCCACACCGGCGACAGTAGTGGAGTGGCATATTCGTGCCTGGTGGTCGCAGTTGTTGCTGCCCCACAGCGACATCCATTTGCGCAGCAGGTATCCCTGCTCGTTATTGCTCTTGCACGAGCCGACGATGAACAGGCTGTCGGGGCCGCTCTCCTCGCGCAGCTTGAGCATCTTGGCGCTGATCTCCTCCAGCGCCTGGTCCCAAGAGATGCGCTGGTACTTGCCGTTGACCAGCTTCATCGGGTACTTGAGCCGGAACTCGCCGTGCGCGTTCTCGCGCAGCGCACCGCCCTTGGCGCAGTGGCCGCCCAGGCTGAGGGGCGAATCGAACACCGGCTCCTGCCGCACCCACACGCCGTTGTCCACCACCGCATCGACGGCGCAGCCGACCGAGCAGTGCGTGCACACCGTGCGCTTGACTTCGATCTTGCCGCCGCCGGCAGCCGCCGGCGCCGCCGCATTGGCGGCGTCGGCCTTGCGCACCAGCGCCAGCTGGGACGCGGCGATGCCGGCCCCCAGGCCCAGCCCGGACCGACGCAGGAACTTGCGCCGGTCCATCGTGGGTACGGCACGGGACAAGCCCCGCGCCAGGTTGTCGACGAACGTGCGGGACGACGACGTCGCCCCCCCACCCGTCGACTTGCGTGTCAACAGCATGCTGCCTCCTGTAGGACGGCTGGTGATTCGAGGAGCGCGAAAGGGCCCGGCGCGGTCAGGTTCGCGCCGAGGCGTAGTACTGCTTCACGTGCTCGCTGAGGCGGTACCCGCCGCCTTGCGCCGGCAGCGCCGCGGTCGTCGACGCAGGCGTCGCGGCAGGCTGCCCCGGCAGCACCGAGGCGGCCGCGGCCAGCGCACCTACGGCGCCGGCGCCGGCAAAGACGGCGCGGCGGTTGAGGGCGGGAGAGGACGGTTTCGACATGGGTGCAACTCCGTGGGTACGGCATATGTCCTGGCCGACATAGGCCGACCCGATTTCCGCGCATCGCCCTGCCGGGTTCAACCGGGGAAGACCCCTACTTGCCCCTGTCATCGATGTGGTCGGCCGCGGCGCGGCCAGCGGCGCGCGGGTGCCCGGCGCGCCGCCGTCGAGGCATCGACAATCGGCGGCCTGACCCATTGCGATCGAAGCAACCGTGATCATCGGAACCGCAGGCCATATCGACCACGGCAAGACGTCGCTGGTCAAGGCGCTGACCGGCGTGGACGCCGACCGGCTGAAGGAGGAGAAGGCCCGGGGCATCACCATCGACCTGGGCTTCGCCTACCTGCCGCTGCCCGATGGCCAGGTGCTCGGCTTCGTCGACGTCCCAGGCCACGAGAAACTGGTGCGCAACATGCTGGCCGGTGCGACCGGCATCGACCACGTCGTGCTGGTCGTCGCTGCCGACGACGGGCCGATGCCGCAGACCCGCGAGCACCTGGCGATCGTCGACCTGCTCGGCCTGGACCACGGCGTGGTGGCGCTGACCAAGTGCGATCTGGTGTCCCCGGCGCGCCTGGCCGCCGCCGAGGCCGAAGTGCGGGCACTGCTGGCCCACAGCGGCCTGGCCGGTGCCCCGATCGTGCCGGTCTCGTCGGTCAGCGGCCAGGGCATCGCCGAGTTGCGGGCCCACTTCGAGCAGGCCGGTTCGGCGCAGGCGGCCGCACCGCGGCAGGGCCAGTTCCGGCTGGCCGTCGACCGGGCCTTCACGCTGGCCGGCATCGGCACGGTGGTCACCGGCACCGCGGTGTGCGGGCGCGTGGCCGTCGGCGACCGGCTGACCCTTTCACCGCGTGGCGTGCCGGTGCGGGTGCGGGGCATTCATGCGCAGAACCGCCAGAGCGACGAGGGCCACGGCGGGCAGCGCCTGGCGCTGGCACTGGCCGGCGTGGAGCGCGACGACGTGCGGCGCGGCGACTGGGTGCTGGCCGAGCCCCTGCACGCGCCCACGCAGCGCCTGGACGTGCGGCTGCGGGTGCTGGCGGGCGAGGGCCGTCCGCTGGCGCACTGGACGCCCGTGCACCTGCACCTGGGCGCCGAGGACGTGGGTGCCCGCGTCGTGCTGCTGGAAGGCGAAGCGGTCGCGCCGGGCCGCCAGGCACGCGCGCAACTGCACTTGGAACGCCCGATCGGCGCGCTGCGCGGCGACCGCTTCATCCTGCGCGACCAGTCGGCCCTGCGCACGCTGGGCGGCGGCGCGGTGATCGACGCGTTCCCCCCAGAGACGCGCCGCCGCCGCGAGCAGCGCCTGGCCGCGCTGGAAGCGCTGGAGCGCCCGACGCCGGCCCAGGCGCTGGCCGCCTTGCTGGACCAGGCGCCGCCCACCGGCGTCGACGCGAAACGCTTCGCGACCCTGTGGAACCTGCCCGAGCCCGAGTGGCACGCGCTGCGCGACGCCGTGGCGCACGTCGCCATCGCCGACGGCGCGCGCGAGCTGCTGTTCTCGCCGGCGCAAGTTCAGCGCTACGGCGCCGCCGTCAGCGCACAGCTCGAATCGCACCACCGACGCAAGCCCGACAGCCCCGGCCTCACGCAGGAGCAGCTGCAGCGCGCGGTGCGCGACAAGCCCGCCGGCGCGGTGTTTGCGGTGATGCTGCACGAACTGGTGCGCACCCGCCTCATCAAGCGCAGCGGGCCGCACCTGTCGCTGGCCGGCCATTCCGCGGCGCTGCAAGGCGCCGAGAAGCAGCTGTGGGAACGGCTCAAGCCCTGGCTGGACGAAGGCGGCATCCACCCGCCGCGCCTGAGCGAGATGCTGTTGCGCGACCGCACGCTGCGCAAGGACCAGGTGCTGCGCGTGATGGAGCGGCTGCAGCGCATGGGCAATCTGCATGCGGTGGGGGCCGAGTACTTCATCCAGACCACGCACCTGCTGGCGCTGGCGGTGCACGCCTGGGACCTGGCGCAGGCCGACCCGCACAAGCGCCTGAACGTCAAGGCGCTGCGCGAGAGCACCGGCATCAGCCGCCACCTCTCGGTGCCGCTGGTAGAGTATTTCGACGAGATCGGCCTGACCCGGCGCGACGAGATCGGGCGGCACTTCCGGCGCGACCCGCGCCTGGTGTTCGAGGCCTGATCGCCGTTGGAGGAGGATCGTCCCCCGGTGGGGCGTCCGGTCTGCAAAACCGGGTGGGGTTGCCCTGCAGTCCCAGGTGGGTTCGACTCCCACCCTCTTCCGCCACCGGCTGCCCCGCGCGTTGCGGAACGCCGATGCCGGCCGCCGCTATCGCGCGCCCGGCGGGGCGGGCGGGTCGGGCGGCGGCAGCTCCTGGTCCACCAGTTCGTCGTCGAGCAGGCCGAGCCTGCGTGCCTTCAGGATCTTGGCTTGCCGGCCGGCCGGTGTGCCTTCGATCTCGTGCACTTCGTCGTCGGCGACGTTCAGGTCGTCGGAGCGCCGAAAGTGCGGATCGGAATGAAACATCTCGCGCAACGCCGCATTGCGGGCGCGTTCGCTCGGCGGTTCGCCGGCCTGCCCGGCAGGGGCTTCGGGGGCTCTGCCGGCCGCGGCGCCATCGGCGGCAGCGGCCAGGCCGGCCATGTGCCGTTCGCGCTCTTCGGGGCTCAGGAACGACATCGCACGGACCTTGCGCCGTGTCTCCGGCTGGTAATGCTCGTTGGTGAACAGGCGCAGCCACTCGCACAGCTCGGGCGCGAGCGCGATCGTCTCGACATGCTCCTCGGAGGCCATGCGGCGGTCGGCCTCGACATAGGAGACCGACACGCCGGTCATCGTCGGCATCGACTCGTCGTCGCCATCGATGACCCAGGACACGAACCACGACGGCCGGCCCGAGGTGAGGTTCAGGTAGTAGCCCTTGCACTCGTCGGCGAACAGCTCGACGCCGAAGCCCGGGAACAGCCAGCGCGACAACTTGCCGTCGTCGACCAGCCGCCGCGGGGCGCTGCCGAACACGCCTTCGTCGGGCACCACGTCGACGAGCCGGAACTTCCACGCTTCCCACGCGTTCGGCGCGGCGACGCGTTCCAGCACCGCAGCCACCTGGATTCGAGGTCGCGAGGTCATCGGTGTCGGTGGCACGGCGTCAAGGCCGGGGCAGTCTATCCAAAGCGCCGTGGCCGACGCACCGGCGACAACCCCTGCGGCCTCGCGGCTGTGCGGCGGTGATGCCGCGGTGCCCTCCTAGAATTCGCCGATGAGTGCGGACGACGACAACTTCCTTGCGCGCTGGTCGAGGCGCAAGGTGGACGCGCGTCGTGGCGGCGAGCCGGCCGCGGTGCCGCTGCCGACATCCCCTGCCGCGGCGCCTGCGGCGGTCGGGCCCGCTTCGGCCCAGGTGCCCGGGGCTGCGACGGCGCTGAATGCCCAGGCCGCGCCTGTCATGCTGGCCCAGGCGGCCGCCGCCGCGCAGCCCGCGCGCGCGGAAGAGGGCGAAGCCGCCGCCCCGCCGCCGCTGACACTGGACGACGTGGCCGCGCTGACGCGCGACTCCGACTACACGCCCTTCGTCGCTGGCGACGTCGTTCCCGGCGTGCGCAATGCGGCGATGAAGAAGCTGTTCAGCGACCCGCAATTCAACGTGATGGACGGGCTGGACGTCTACATCGACGACTACGGCAAGCCCGACCCCCTGCCTGCCGGCATGTTGCGCAGCCTGGCGCAGTCCCGTCTGCTCGGCCTGTTCAGCGACGTGGTGCAGGCCGGGCCGGCGCCGGCCGGACCGGACACCGGGGTGATTGCCGCTCCGCCCGCCCCCGCCTGCGCAGACCCGACCGCAGTCCTACCCGAGACCCCCGATGAAGACCCTGATCTGCGACTGCAACCGGACGATGCCGCTGGATGCGAACCTGGTGAGCCGGGTGGCCCGCAGCCTGGCGTCCACGCCGCAGGCCAGCCCTGACGGGCTGGAGACGGTCCATACCCTGCTGTGCCGGCGCGAGGCCGCCGCGTTCCAGCGCGCGGCCAAGGCCACCACCGCCAGCGCCGAGGAATTGCTGGTCGCCTGCACGCAGGAGCAGCGGCTCTTTGTCGAGCTCAACGAGCAGACCGAAGGTGCCGCCGGCATCGAGGAGCGGCCGATCCGCTTCGTCAACATCCGCGAGACCGGCGGCTGGTCGCGCGATGCGCGCGAGGCCGCGCCGAAGATCGCCGCGCTGATCGCCGCGGCGCAGCTGCCGCCACCCGAGCCGCTGCCCACCGTCAGCTACCGCTCCGGCGGGCGCTGCCTGGTCATCGGCGGGGCCGCCGAGGCCACACGAGCGGCCGCCATGCTCAACGACCGCCTGGATGTGACGCTGCTGATCGATCGCCCGGGCGGCGCACTCGCGCAGGCGCACGAGCTGCCCGTGCACCACGGGCGGCTGCAGCAGATCAGCGGCTGGCTCGGCGCTTTCGAGGTGCAGTGGCTCAACGACCAGCCGATCGACCTGGACCTGTGCACGCGCTGCAACGCCTGCATCGAGGTCTGCCCCGAAGGTGCCATCGGCTTCGACTACCGCATCGACCTGGCGGCCTGCAAGCGCCACCGCGAATGCGTTCGCGTGTGCGAGGCGGCCGGCGCCATCGACTTCGCGCGCGCGGCCGAGGCGGTTTCGCAACGCTTCGACCTCGTGCTCGACCTGCGCGAGCAGCCGGCGTTCACGATGCACCAGCCGCCCCAGGGCTACCGCCACGCCGGCCGTGACGAACGCGCGCTCGTCGACGCGGTGCTGGCGCTGCGCGAGATGAGCGGAGAGTTCGAGAAGCCGCGCTTCTTTCGCTATACCGAACGGCTGTGCGCGCACAGCCGCAACGAGCGCACCGGCTGCAGCGCCTGCATCGACGTGTGCTCGGCGCGCGCCATCCGCAGCGATGCTTCGCGCAAGGGCAAGACGGGCGGCCGGCCGGCGCGCGGCCCGGTGCCCGGCGCCGGCCAGACCGCCACGCTGCCGCCCGCCGCCGGCGGCGGGGTGGTTGTCGAGCCCCACCTGTGCGTGGGCTGCGGTGCGTGCAGCACGGTGTGCCCCACCGGCGCGATGAGCTTTGCGCGGCCGAGCGCGGTGGAGCAGGGCACGCGCCTGCGCACGATGCTCGGTGCCTATGCGCGCGCAGGCGGGCGCGACGCGGCGCTGCTGGTGCACAGCGAGGGCGCCGGCGCCCAACTCGTCAACGACCTCGGCCGTGCCGCGCGCACCGACCCGGCCGTGCAGGGTGTGCCCGCACGCGTGCTGCCGGTGCCGGTGTGGCACACCGCCAGCATCGGCCTGGACCTGTGGCTGTCGGCCATTGCCCAGGGCGCCAGCCAGGTGTGGGTGCTGCTCACGGCCGAAGAGGCGCCCGAGTACCGCCAGGCACTGGCCGAGCAGATGGCGGTGGGGCAGGCCATCCTCACGGGCCTGGGCTACGCCGGCACGCACCTGGCGCTGGTCGAGGTGCGCGATGCGCGCGACCTCGCCGCGCTGGACGCCGCCTTGCGGGCACCGGCCGCGCAGGGCGTGCGCACCGCCGCGGGCTTTGCCGTGCAGGCGGCCAAGCGCGACACGCTGGAGCTGGCGCTGGCCCACCTGCTGGAGCTGGCGCCGCAGGCCAGCGACGAGATCGCGCTGCCGGCGGCCGGCGCACCCTTCGGCAGCCTGGTCGTCGACACCGGCAAGTGCACGCTTTGCCTGAGCTGCGTGGGCGCCTGTCCGGCCGCGGCGCTGGCCGACAACCCCGACAAGCCGCAGCTGCGCTTCTACGAGAAGAACTGCGTGCAGTGCGGCCTGTGCGCCGGCACCTGCCCGGAGCAGGCCATCACGCTGCAGCCGCGGCTGTGGCTGGCCGACGGTGGCCGCGCGCGCAAGGCCGCGCGCGTGCTGGCCGAGACCGAGCCGTACCAGTGCGTGCGCTGCGGCAAGCCCTTCGGCACGCTGCAGGCCATCGAGGCCATGGTCGGCAAGCTCGCCGGCCACCCCGCCTTTCAGGGCCGGGCCGGCGAGCGGCTCAGAATGTGCGGCGACTGCCGCGTCATCGACATCCACACCAATCCGGTCGAAGTGCGCATCACCGACCTCTGACTCTGCCCGACCAGGAACCCGCGATGTCCGCCCCACCGACCCCGGCGCCGATCTCTCTGGCCGCCCCCGAAGACGCCGAGGAGACCGCGCGCGCCGAGCTCTACGGCCTGCTGGCCGCGCTGTGGCTGGCGCCGCCCGACGAAGCGCTGCTGCGGCAGTTCGGCGTCGCCGTCACCCAGGCGCCCGAGCCCGGCGGCCACCTCGAACGCCCCTGGCATGACCTCGTCGCAGCGATGCGCGGGGCGACGGCCGGCGAGGCCCAGGAGGAGTTCGATGCGCTGTTCCTGGGTGTGGGCCGGCCAGACGTGTTCGCCTATGGTTCCTTCTACCTCAGCGGCGCGCTCAACGACCGTCCGCTGGCGCAACTGCGCACCGACCTGGCCGTGCTCGGCCTCGGCCGCGACGAGGCGCGCATGGAGACCGAGGACCACGTGGCCTATGTCTTCGAAGTGATGCGCTACCTGATCGCCGGCGACGACGCCGGCACCTGCAACCTGGAGCAGCAGCGCCGGTTCTTCCGCACCCACGTGCAGACCTGGGTCGAGCGCCTGTGCGACGCCGTGCAGGCCCACCCCCGTGCGCAGCTGTGGCGCGCGGTGGCGGTCTTCACGCGCGTCTTCATCGAAGTCGAGACGCAGGGCTTCGACCTGCTCGAGGCCTAGAGCCGATGGTGCCGACCTCGCCCTTGCCGCCGGCCCCGCTGGCCCCGCCGATCGCGCCCGCCGACATCACCGGCCTGGTGCTGGCCGGTGGCCGCGGCGCGCGCATGGGCGGCATCGACAAGGGCCTGCAGAGCTACCACGGCATGCCGCTGGCGCTGCACGCGGTGCTGCGCCTGCAGCGGCAGGTCGGCCCGGTGATGATCAACGCCAACCGCAACCTCGCGGCCTACGAGGCGATGGGCGTGCCCGTGTGGCCCGACGCGCTGGCCGACTACCCCGGCCCGCTGGCCGGCATGCTGGCCGGCCTGGAGCACTGCGAGACGCCGTGGCTGCTGACCGTGCCGTGCGACACCCCCGAGTTCCCCGACGACCTGGCCGCGCGGCTGAGCACCGCGGCGGCGGCGCAGGGCGCCGACATCGCGATGGCGGCAACCCGCGAAGACGGCGAGCTGCGCACCCAGCCCGTGTTCTGCCTGATCAACGCGATGCTGATGGAAGACCTCATGGCCTGGCTGCAGTCCGGCCAACGCAAGATCGACCGGTGGACTGCGCGCCACCGCTGCGCGACCGTCGAGTTCAGCGACGCGGGCGCGTTCTTCAACGCCAACACGCCGGACGAACTGCAGCGCCTGCGGCAGCGCTCGCAGCCGCTCGGCTGAGCCCGCGGCGCCGCCCGCGGTTTCGCAACGCCATGCGCATTGCCGACCCGAGGTGCCGCCCGCTGCCGTGGCTGCTGCGCCCGTTCTTCGGCCGCCAGCGCCGCCGCTTCGGCACCGAACTGCTGCCCGCGCGCGTGTGGGCGACCGTGCCGCCGCTGTACCTGGCGCTGGCCGGCTTCTACGCCGCGCTGGAGCGCCGCGGCTCGCCGTTGCCGCCGGTGCTGCGCTCGCTGGTGCAGTTGCGCGTCTCGCAGATCAACCACTGTCCCTTCTGCGTCGACCTCAACGCCTCGCTCGCCGCCGAGCGTGGCCTGGCGGCGGACAAGGCGCTCGCCGTGGCCGGGTGGCGCGATCATCCCGCCTTCGATGCGCGCGAGCGCGCGGCCCTCGAATACGCCGAGGCGATGACGCACAGCGGCGCCGGCGTCGACGACGCGCTGGCCGCGCGCGTGCGCGAGCACTTCGACGAAGCGGCACTGGTTGAACTCACCGCGCTGGTGGCGTTCCAGAACCTGTCGAGCAAGTTCAACGCGGCGCTGGACATTCCGCCGCAGGGCCTTTGCGTGGCCCGCCGCTGAGCGGGCAGGGCGGTGGGGGCCCGGCGGGCGGGCGTGGCGCACCGGCGCGCTCAGCCGCCGGCCCGCAACCCGCAACCCGCGGTCAGGCATCTTCGACCCAAGCATCCACTGTGTATGCGCCGTCGAGCCAACGCACCACTTCCACGGCCATCGGGTGGTCGGCAGCGAGGTAACGCCGGCGCAGCCGCTCGCGTTCTTCACCCAGCCGCTCCAGGCCCTGGTCCTGCAGGTGCAGCAGGTCGGCCTCGAGCATCAACGCGAGATCGTCACCGGCCAGCGCGCGGGCGGCCTCGCGAAAGGCGTCCATGTAGGCATACGCCTGGCCATCTCGGTAGCTGGCCGCGAGGGTGGCTGCGGGGATCAGGCTCAGGTGCGGCTGCAAGGCCGGGTTGATGGCATGCGCGGCCAGCCGGGAGCCGACCGCGCCCGGGCGCCCGGTGAAGCCGCGCAGGTGCAGGAAGCGCGACATGCGCGGACCGTCGTTGACCGGATAGTTGTCCCACAGCGTCGGCCTGCGCTGCAGTGACCCGGCCACGCGGTCGAGGTGACCGGCGCTGTGTTCCCGCGCGCAGATCTCCTCGCCGGTCCAGTACACGCCCACCCGCGGGTCGAGCCGGCGGCCGAGTTCATTCAAGTAGTCTGCGGGGCGCTCGCCGAATACGACGTCCAGCATGCGGTCGTCGGAGTAGTAGGTTGGGCACATCAGGACGCGGCTCGCGCCCGTGCGCGCCAGGGCCAGGTGAACGATCTCGGCCTCCCGCGCGGCCAGGTCCGGCACATCGCCGCGCGTATCGTCGAACAGGATCGCCAGGTCATCGATGCCGATGTCATCGAGCAGCCGGATCTTTGCAGCGAAGTCCGCGCGGGCGGCCGCGGTGAAGTCGCGGTACAGCTCGTAGGGGCTGAGGCCCAGGCCGAAGCGCATGCCGAGGCGGCGGCAGTGCGCCGAAAGCTCGACCAGTTCGGCCACTGCAGCGTCCGGGTGCGGTTCGCGCCAACGGCGCCGCAGATAGGCGTCGGCCTTCGGCGCGTAGTGGAAGAAGCCGTAGCCGATATTCCGCAGCCGGGCCATCACCCGCTTGCGATCAGCGTGGCTCCACGGCCGCCCGAAGTAGCCCTCGATGACGCCGAGCTCGGGCATCCGACCGCTCATGGCTTGACCAGCGGCACGCCGATGGCCACCTCGGGGGCCACGCCGTCGACCGACTTCACGCCCTGGGCCAGCATCTTCAGCATCTCCAGCCGCTTCGGGCCGGCCAATGCCTTGCCCACCCGGGTGACCTGTTCGTACAAGGGGTCCGTGAGTGTTCGATTGTCCATCGTGCCGAGGCGCCGGCGAATCGCCGGGCCCCTCAGTCGGCGGGCCGCAGGACCCTGAGCGCTCGTGTCTCGCGGCGCGCCGCGGGCCGGGCGCCGGGCCGCCCGTTTCTTGATCCAGTTCATGGCCGCGCGCCCTGCGCCAGGCGCAGAGTGGCCGCCAATGTATACAGTGCACATCACGCCGGGCGCGGCGCGCGCGGCACGCGAGGTGTCGTGAGACCGGCCCCGATGCAGCCGCTGGAGCGCCCGCAGGCGCTGGCGGAGCAGGTCTACCGCGCGCTGCGCGAGCGCCTGCGCAGCGGCGCCATCGGTGCCGGCCAGCCGCTGCAGGAGGTGTCGGTGGCGGCGCAGCTGGGCGTGTCGCGCACGCCGGTGCGCGAGGCGATGGCGCGGCTGGCCAGCGAAGGGCTGCTGGACACGCGCGCGCGCAGCTTCACGGTGCCGCAGCTGGCGCTTTCCGATGTCGACGACATCTACGAGGTGCGCTTCCTGATCGAGCCGGCGGCGGTGCGCCGCATCGCGGCGCGCACCGCCGATGCCGCCGTGCGTGCGCCGCTGCAGGCCGCGCTGGCCGACGCCGCGGCGGCCCATCGCACTGGCGACGCCGCGGCTTTCGCCGAAGCCAACGTGCGCTTTCGCCAAGCCTGGCTGGCGCTGGTGCCCAACCCGCGGCTGGTGCGCATGATCGCGCTGTACGCCGACCACATGCAGCAGATCCGCGCCTTGACGCTCGGCCGCGCGCGCGTGCGCGAGATCGTGCTGCGCGGCCTGGCGCGCATCACCGCGGCGCTGGCCGCCGGCGACAGCGACGCCGCGGCCGACGCGGTGCTGGAGCACCTGCGCCAGGCGCGCCTGGCCTTCATCGAAGCGCTCGGGCTGCAACCGGGGCGGGCCGCGGGCGCGAGCCGCGCGCGCCGCCGCGCCAGGACGGCCGCATCGTGAGCCACTGGCCCGTCATCCCCTACGGCGCCTACTGGTGCACGCCGTTCGCGCGCTGGCAGGGCGCGCTCGCGCACCTGCACAGCCTGGAGTTCGCCGCGCATGTGGCACGCCGCGAGCTCGCGCGCCGGCGCATCGAGCCCAAGGCCTTCGACCATGGTGTGCTCGGTCTTTCGGTGCCGCAGAAGCATTCGTTCTACGGGCTGCCGTGGCTGATGGGCCTCATCGGCGCCGGCCATGTCGCCGGCCCCACGCTGATGCAGGCCTGCGCCACCGGCGTGCGCACGCTGCTGGCGGCGGCGCAGGAGGTGCGCAGCGGCCTGGCCGAGACCTCGCTTGTCATCACCTGCGACCGCACGAGCAACGGCCCGCACCTGTACTACCCCGACCCGCGCGGCCCCGGCGGCACCGGCCGCGCCGAAGACTGGGTGATGGACAACTTCGGCTGCGACCCGCTGGGCGGCCACGCGATGATCGCCACCGCCGAGAACGTGGCGCGCCGGCACGGTCTGAGTACCGCGCAGCAGCACGAGGTGGTGCTGCGCCGCGAAGCGCAGTACGCCGAAGCGCTGGCTTCCGACCGCGCCTTCCTGCGCCGCTTCATGAGCCTGCCGTTCGAGGTGCCGGCCAGCGGCTTCAAGAAGGTCGTGGCCAAGCTCGAAGGCGACGAAGGCCTGCACCCCTCCACGCCCGAGGGCCTGGCCGCGCTGGCGCCGGTGCAGCCCGGGGGCAGCGTGACCTACGGCGCGCAGACGCACCCGGCCGACGGCAACGCCGGCATCGTCGTCACGACGCCGGCGCGTGCACGCGAATTCGCCAGCGACCCGAAGATCGGCGTGCGGCTGTTGGGCTTCGGCAGCGCGCGCGCCGAACTCGCGCACATGCCCGAAGCCACCGTGCCGGCGGCCGAGCGTGCGCTGGCGCAGGCGGGGCTGGCGATCGGCGGGATCGCGATCGTCAAGACGCACAACCCGTTCGCCGTCAACGACCTCGTGTTCGCGCGCCGCACGGGCGTGGACTGGCAGGCGATGAACCCGTTCGGCTGCTCGCTCGTCTGGGGGCACCCGCAGGCGCCGACCGGCACGCGCTCGATCATCGAACTCATCGAGGCGCTGGCGCTGCGCGGCGGCGGGCGCGGCCTGTTCACCGGCTGTGCGGCGGGCGACACCGCGATGGCCGTGGTGCTCGAAGTCGGCGACGCCTGAGGGTGGTCCATGAACGTCGGCCGCTGGATCCACGCGGTTGCCGAGCACCGGCCCGAGGCGCTGGCGCTGCGCACGCCTTGCCACGACGCCACCTACGCCGAGCTGGCGGGGCAGGTGGACCAGGTGGCGCTCGCGCTCGCGGCTGCCGGCGTCGGGCGCGGCGACCGCGTGGCTTGGCTGGGCCTGGCCAGCGTCGACTTGCTGGCGACGCTGTTCGCCTGCGCGCGCGTGGGGGCGCTCTTCGTGCCGCTGAACTGGCGCCTCGCACCGCCGGAGCATCGTGCGCTGCTGGCCCGCATCGAGCCCGCGCTGCTGGTCGCTGCCGGTGAATTTGCGCAGGCCTGCGAGCGGGATGCCGTGGCGCCGCCGGGCACGCGCTGCGTGGCGCGCCATGCGCACCGGTCGGCGGCGGGTTCCGCGTCGGCCGGCTGGCGCGAGTGGATCGATCGGACCGACTGGCGCGCGTGGAGCGAGTTCCTGGCTGGTGCCGACGACACGCGCACGCCTGCCGATGCCGGCACGGGCGACGACACACCGCTCTTGCTGTGCTTCACCTCCGGCTCCACCGGCGAGCCCAAGGGCGTGCTGCTGTCGGCGCGCGCCATCGCCGCCAACGCCGACGCCGCGGTGCAGATGCACGGCATGCGCGCGGCCGACCGCGTGCTGACGACGCTGCCGCTGTTTCACGTCGGCGGGCTGAACATCCAGACCCTGCCGGCGCTGCGCAGCGGCTGCCGCGTGACGCTGATGCCGCGCTTCGACCCCGAGGCCACGCTGGTCTCGATCGCGCGCGAGCGCATCACGCTCACGGTGCTGGTGCCGGCGCAGATCGAAGCGCTGCTGGCGCACCCGCTGTGGGCCGAGGCGGATCTGTCGAGCCTGCGCATGCTGAGCACCGGCTCGACGCTGGTGCCGCGGCGGCTGATCGATGCGGTGCACGAGCGCGGCGTGCCGCTCATCCAGGTGTGGGGTGCCACCGAGACCGGGCCGGTCGTGTGCTGCCAGCAGGCCGACGAGGCGCTCGCCAAGGCCGGCTCGGCCGGCCGCGCCGCGCTGGCCGCGACGCTGCGCGTCGTCGATGCCGAAGGCCGCGACCTGCCCGCCGGCCGCTGCGGCGAGGTGCTCGTGCGCGCGCCGCAGCTGATGAACGGCTATTGGCGCGACCCCGCCGCGACGGCACAGGCGCTGGCCGATGGTTGGTTCCACTCCGGCGACAGCGGTCACCTTGACGCCGACGGTTGTCTGTGGATCGACGGCCGGCTGAAGGACATGATCATCAGCGGCGGCGAGAACGTCAGCCCCGCCGAGGTCGAGTCGATCCTGCTGGAATGCCCCGAGGTCGCCGAGGCGGCCGTCGTCGGCCGGCCCGACCCGCGCTGGGGAGAGGCGGTGGTCGCGGTGGTCGCGCCGCGCGCCGGCGCGCAGCTCGACGCGGCGCGGCTGCTCGCGCGCTACACCGGCCGGCTGGCGCGCTACAAGCATCCGCGCGAGCTGATCGTCGTCGACGCGCTGCCGCGCACGGCGCTGGGCAAGGTGCGCAAGGAAGACATTCGCCAGCTCGTCGCGCGCACGCCGGGGCCTGCTGCGGTCGTCACGGCCGCCAAGGCCCTCACATCGGCGGGGAGCCCACCGTGAGCAGTGCCCAGCTTGGCATCGACGTCGGCGGCACCTTCACCGACTTCGTGCTCGCGCGGCCGGGTGAGCCGCCGCGCATCCACAAGACGCTGTCGACGCCGGCCGACCCGTCGATCGCGGTTGTCGAGGGGCTGGCCGAGCTCGCCGCCTCGCTCGACCCGCCGCAAAGTGTGCGCGACTTCGTGCGCGGCATCGGCACCATCGTGCACGGCACGACGGTGGCCACCAACGCCACGCTCACCTCCACCGGCGCGCGCTCGGCGCTGCTCACCACCGAGGGCGTGCGCGACGCATTGGAGATGCGCCGCGGCGTGCGCGAGGAGCAATACAACAACCGCTACACCAACGTGCGGCCGCTGGTGCCGCGCGTGCGGCGCGTGGGCGTGCGCGGCCGGCTCGACCGCGACGGCACCGAGATCGAGCCGCTGGACCTGGCCGCCGTGCGCAGCGCCGTCGCCGCCTGGCGGCGCGAAGGCGTGCAGGCGGTGGCGGTGTGCTTCATGAACTCGTTTGCCAACCCGGCGCACGAGCGCGCCGCGGCCGAGGTCGTGCGCCGCGAGTGGCCCGAGGCGTACCTCTCGGTCTCCAGCGAGCTGCTGCCGTCGATCCGCTTCTACGACCGCGTCAGCACCACGGCGCTCAACGCCTACGTCGGCCCCAAGCTCGGCACCTACCTCGACCAGCTGGTCGAGCGGCTGGGCGATGCGGGCTTCGCCGGGTTGCTGCTGATCATGCAGTCCAACGGCGGCGTCATCACGCCGCAGGCGGCGCGCGACAAGGCCGCGCTGACGCTGCTGTCGGGCCCCGCCGGCGGGCCGGGCGCGGGGCTGTACTACGTCGCCGCGCACGCGCAGCAGCGCTGCATCACCACCGACATGGGCGGCACCAGCTTCGAAGCCTCGGTCGCCGTTGGCGCGCCGCTGCTGAAGAACGACGGCGAGATCGCGCGCCACCGCATCGCGCTGCCGATGCTGGACATCCACACCATCGGCGCCGGCGGCGGCTCGATCGGCTGGCTCGACGAAGGGGGCCTGTTGCGCATGGGCCCGCAAAGTGCCGGCGCCGACCCCGGCCCGGCCTGCTACGGCCGCGGCGGCCGGCTGCCGACGACGACCGACGCCAACCTCGTGCTCGGCTACCTCGACCCCGATTACTTCGCCGGCGGCCGGCTGAAGCTCGATGCCGCGGCCGCGCGGCGCGCGATCGACGAGCACATCGCGCGGCCGATGGGCCTGAGCGTGGAGCGCGCCGCTGCCGGCATGTACCGCGTGGCGTGCAACAACATGGCGCAAGGCGTGCGCGAGGTGACGATCAAGCGCGGCTTCGACCCGCGCGAGTTCCCGCTCATCCCCGGCGGCGGCGCCGGGCCGATCCATGGCTGCCTGATCTGCAGCGAGCTGGGCGTGCCGCTGCAGGTGGTGCCGCGCGAAGCCTCGGTGCTGTGCGCCTTCGGCATGCTGATGGGCGAGCTGAAGCACGACTTCGTGCGCACCTTCGTCGGCCGCCTCGAAGGCATCGACTGGCCGCGGCTGGCCGCGCTGGTGGGGGCGATGGTCGACGAGGGCGGCCGGCTGCTGGCCAGCGAGCGCGTTGCTGCCGAGCGGCGGCGCTTCGAGCTCAGGCTCGACTGCCGCTACCTCAAGCAGTACCACGAGGTCTCGGTCGCGGTGCCGCTGGCGGTGATCGACCGCCGCGACGGCCAGGCCGTGGCACGCGCGTTCCACGACGAACACCGGCGCCTCTTCGGCTACACGCTCGAAGCGGAGGGCAGCCCGATCGAGATCATCAACGTGCGGCTGCAGGCCATCGGCGGCACCGAGCCGCCGCGGCTGGCGCGCGCGCCGCGCGGCAGCGCCGACGCCGCCGGCGCGCTCAAGGGGCAGCGCAGCGTCTACCTCCCCGAGCGCGATGCCTTCGCTGAGGCGCCGGTCTACGACGGGCACCGCCTGCGATGCGGCCATCGCATCGGCGGGCCCGCGCTGATCGAGCAGCAGACCACCGCGATCTTCGTCAGCGACGGCTACGACTGCGTGGTCGATGCGCTCGGCTCGTTCGTGCTGTTCGCCAAGGGCCGCGACGACCTGGTCGCCGCGGCGCTCGGCTGAAGGCGCAGCAGGCAAGGGCGGCAAGCGCATGGCAAGTGGGCGGCAAGAGGACGAGAAGGACGCAGCCATGGACATCGACCCGATCCTGCTTTCGGTGTACGCGCGCACGTTCAAGGCCATCACCGACGAGATGAGCATCTCGATGGAGCGCACGACGCGCAGCCCCATCCTGTGCGAGGCCAAGGACTACGTCACCGGCCTGTACGACGCCGAAGGCCGCATGCTCGAGCAGACCGAGAACCTGCCGATCCTCGCCTTCTCGCTGGCGCCGGTGTGCAAGCACATCCGCAAGACCTTCGACGGCGAGATCTTCGAAGGCGACGTGTTCTTCCACAACGACGTGTTCAGCCTGGGCAACCAGAACAACGACGTCGCCGTTTTCAAGCCGGTGTTCTTCGACGGCGAGCTGGCCGGCTGGACGGCGGTGAAGGGCCACCAGGCCGACATCGGCGGCAACGTGCGCGGCGGCTACAACCCCAACGCGGTGGAGGTGTGGCAGGAGGCGTTGCGCATCCCGGCGGTGAAGGTGGTCGAGCGCGGGCGGCTGCGCCAGGACGTTTGGAACCTGATCTTCGCCAACATCCGCCTGGACATCGTGCAGCACGACATGAAGGCCGAGATGGGTGCCTGCGAGGTCGGCGCGCGCCGCTTCGGCGAACTGCTGCGCAAGTACGGGCGGCCGAGCTACGAGGCGCACAAGCAGGCGCTCTTCGACGCCACGCGGCGCATGATGGAAGCCGAGATCGCGAAGATCCCGCGCGGCCGCTACAGCGGCGAGGGCAGCGTCTACTACGACGGCCGCCACGAGGGCAGCACGTTCACGATCCGCGTCGACATCGAAGTGCGCGACAAGAGCATCCGCTTCGACTACTCGCGCACCGACGCGCAGACCAACGGCTTCGTCAACGGCACCTACACCTCCAGCGCCTCGGCCACCATCCTGACGCTGCTGCAGATGGTGAACCCCGACATCCCGCACAACGAGGGCATGGTCGAGCCGATCGAGATCATCATCCCCGAGGGCACGATCCTCAACGCCGCGTACCCCAAGGCCACGACCTTCGGCAACCACCTGTGCCCGCCGAACGCCGACGCCATCCAGCGCGCGCTGGCGCCGGTGCTGCCCGAGCGCGTGACCGCGGGCTGGAACAACCTGCTGTGCTCGCTGACCACCGGCACCGACCCGAAGAGAGGCGAGCCCTACGTCGACATCGGCTTCATGGGGCTGAAGGGCGGCTCGGGCGCGCTGCCCGGCTGTGACGGCTACGACCACATCGGGATGATCGACGCCTCCGGCGGCGTGCTCGACCAGGACTACGAGATGTTCGAGCAGCAGACGCCGCACCGGCTGATCAAGCACGAGCTGCTCACCGACAGCGCCGGTGCCGGCCAGTGGCGCGGCGGCCTGGGCGTGGAGACGATCTTCGAGATCGGTTCGGACGACACGCAGCTCGTGACCTTCGGCGACGGCGACTTCGAGGGCGCCTTCGGCCTGGCGGGCGGCAAGGGCGCGGGGCTGAACTTCATCCGCCTGACCACGCCCGACGGCCGCACCGTGGTGCCCAAGAACAAGGACCTGCTCACCGGCGTGCCCCGCGGCACGATCTATCACCAGGTGGCCAGCGGCGGCGGCGGCTGGGGCGAACCGAGCCGGCGCGACCGGCGCGTGCTGGCTGACGAAGTGCGCAACGGCGTCATCTCGCGCGAGGCGGCGCTGCGTGACTACGGCGCCACGGCCGCCGAGCTGGACGCAGCCTTGGCCCTGACCTCGGCGGCAACCTCGGCGACGACATCGCGGGCGACGCCTGCGGCGTCATCGGGCGCGGCATGAACTTCGACCTCGCCGACGAGCAGCGCGCGATCCGCGACGCGTTCGCGCGTTTTTCCGACGAGCGCATCGCGCCGCAGGCGGCGGCGCTGGACGACGCCAAGGCCTTCCCGCGCGAGCTCTTCGCCGAGCTGGCGCGGCTGGGTTTCTTCGGCCTGCGCTACCCCGAGGCGCTGGGCGGCTCGGGGCTCGCGCTGCCGGAGTTCGCACTGGCGCTGGAGGAAATCGCGCGCGGCTCGATGTCGCTGGCCGGTGCGGCGGCGATGCAGTCGCTGATGGGCACCAAATTCCTGCACCTGCTGGGCAACGCCGACATCACTGAGCGGCTGCTGAAGCCCGCGATCCGCGGCGAGAAGATCGGCGCCATCTGCATGACCGAGCCCAACGCCGGCTCGGACCTCGACGGCATCGCCACCCGCGCGCGCAAGGTCGATGGTGGCTACGTACTCAACGGGCAGAAGACCTGGGTCACGAGCGCCCCGGTGGCGGACTTCTTCACCGTCTTCGCGCGTGCGGGCGAAGACACCGGCCCCCAGGCGCCGGCTTCGCCGCCGCCGCCCCCCGCGGGGGGTGAGTCGAGCGGCAGAGCCGCCCCGACTCGCAAGCTCACGATCTTCCTCGTCGAGCGCAGCTTCCGCGGCCTCATCGTCGGGCGCGAGATCCACAAGATGGGCGTGTGGGCGTTGCCGACTTCGGAGCTGGCGTTCGACGGCTGCTTCGTCCCCGATACGCACCGCCTGTCGCGGGAAGAGGGCGACGGCGAACAGCACCTGCGCAAGACGCTGGCCGAAGTGCGCGTCATCACCGGCGCGATGGCGCTGGGCGTCGCGCGAGCGGCGCTCGACGCGGCGCGCCGCTACGCCGCCGAGCGCGCGCAGTTCGGCAAGCCGATCAACCGCTACCAGGCGATCCAGTTCAAGCTCGCCGAGATGGCCACCGCGCTGGAATCGGCCGTCTTCCTGGTGCGCCACGCCGCCTGGCTGCACGCCGCCGGCCGGCCGCACCACAAGGAAGCCGCGATGGCCAAGCTGCATGCCACCGAAACCGCGGCGATGGTCTGCGACCAGGCCGCGCGCATCTTCGCCAGCTACGGCTACGCGATGGAGTACCCGGTGCAGCGCTACCTGCGCGACGTGCGCTTCACGCTCATCGGCGGCGGCACCAGCGAGATCCTCAAGCTGATCATCGCCAAGGAGCTCGCGACATGAACGATGGCGTGCGCCGCATCGTCAAGGTGCTGCTGGCCAAACCCGGGCTCGACGGCCACGACCAGGGCGCCAAGGTCGTCGCGCGGGCGATGATCGACGCCGGCTTCGACGTGCGCTACACGGGCCTGCGCCAAAGCCCCGAGCAGGTGCGCGACGCCGCGCTGGCGCATGGCGCGGACGTGATCGCGCTGTCGAGCATGGCCGGGGCGCACCTGGCGTTCTGCGAACGCCTCGCGCCGCTGCTGCGGCAGGCGGGCCTGGCGGAAAAGCTCTGGGTCATCGGCGGCAACCTGCCCGCGGCCGACCACGGCGCCTTGCGCGCGCTCGGCTTTGCCGGGGTGTTCGCCACCGGCTCGAAGCTCGACGACATCACCTCCTTCATCAGCGAGCACGTGCGATGAACGCTCCCTCCAAGCCCACGGCCCGGCCGATGGCCCCACCGGCGATCAAGCCCGTGGTCAACGAGTCGGGCGTCGCGATCCAGCCCGCGTACACCGCCGAGGACGTGGCCACCAGCGGCGGCCTGTTCATGCTCGGCCGCCCGGGCGAATACCCGTTCACGCGCGGCATCCACCCGCTGATGTACCGCAAGCAGCCGTTCACGATGCGCCAGTACACGGGCTTCGCCGGCGCCGAGGACACCAACCGCCGCTTCAAGTTCCTGATCGCCAACGGCCAGACGGGGCTGAACGTCGCGTTCGACCTGGCCACGCAATGCGGCATCGACTCCGACGACCCGATGGCCGCCGGCGAGGTGGGCCGCGTCGGCATGGCCATCGACACGCTGGCGGACTTCGAGACCGCGTTCGACGGCATCGACCTCGACAAGATCACGGTGTCGCTGACGATCAACGGCGCCGCCGCGGTGCTGATCGCGATGTACCTTGCGATGGCCGAGAAACGCGGGTTCGACCTGCGCACGCTGCGCGGCACGGCGCAGAACGACATCCTCAAGGAGTTCATCGGGCGCGGCACCTGGGTCTACCCGGTGGAGCCTTCGATCAGGCTGGTCGGCGACACCATCGAGTACTGCGCCGAGCACGCGCCCAAGTACAGCCCGGTGTCGGTGTGCGGCTACCACATCCGTGAGTCGGGCGCCACGCCGACGCAGGAGATGGCGTGGGCCTTCTGCATCGCGCGCGCCTACGCCGACGAGGTCATCCGCCGCGGCGTGCCGGTGGACGAGTTCGCCGGGCGGCTCTCGTACAACTTCAACATCTTCGGCAACCTCTTCGAGCAGGTGGCCAAGTTCCGCGCCGGCCGCGGCCTGTGGGCCAAGATCATGAAGGAGCAGTACGGCGCCGCGCAGCCCGGCTCGATGTGGCTGCGCATGATCGCCGGCGGCGGCGGCGGCGGGCTCACGCTGGAACAGCCCGAGAACAACATCGTGCGCGGCGCCTACTACGCGCTGATCGCCGCGCTGTCGGGTGCGCAGACGATGGCGCTGTGCTGCTACGACGAGGCCTACACGATCCCCAGCGAGTACGCGCAGCGCATCTCGCTGCGCACGATGCAGCTGCTGGTCGAGGAGATGGGGCTGGCGGACACGGTCGATCCGCTGGGCGGCTCGTACTACGTCGAGACGCTGACCAACCAGATGCGCGCCGAGATGGAACGCATCATCCGCGACACCGACGCCGCCGGCGGCATCGTCAAGCTGGTCAGCGAGGGTGTGATCCAGTCGCAGGTGTCGGCGCAGGCCTACCGCATGCAGCGCGCGATCGAGTCGGGCGCGTTCCCGAAGGTCGGCGTCAACCGCTATCGCAGCGAGGGTCGCGACGAAGGCGGCGAGGGGGACACGGGTGCCGACGCGCGCTCGCGCGAGGTCCAGATGCACGGCTACGACGCCGGCGCCGCGGCACGCCAGGTGGCGCGGCTGGCCCGCATCCGCGCCGAGCGCGACGGCAACGCGGTGGCCGCCGCGCTCGACCGCATCGAGGCCGACGCGCGTGCCGGCGCCAACCTGATGCCGGCGATCGTGCGCGCGGTGAAGGCCTATGCCAGCGTCGGCGAGATCACCAAGCGGCTGGTCGGCGTCTACGGCCGCTACCGCGAGCCGATCCGCTTCGACGAGACCTTTCCGATGCGGGAGGCGGCGTGACCTTCGAAGCCGTCGACCGCTACGTCGCGCCCACGCAGTTGCGGCAGGCGCTGGCGCTGCTGGCGCAACCGGGCGGCGCCACCGTGCTGGCCGGCGGTACCGATCTGATGCCGCAGGCGCAGGCCGGCCGCCTCAAGCCGGCACGCACGCTGCTCAACATCCGGCGCATCGCCGAGCTCGACGGCGTGCGGCTCGACGAAGGCAGCGAGCGCAATCCCGCGCACGGGCCCGCCCCCGCGCTCGTGCTCGGCGCGCTGGTCACGATGACGCGGCTGCGCCGCGACCCGCTGGTGCGCGCCCATGCGCCGCTGCTGGCCGAGGCGGCCGAGCATTTCGCCAGCGAACAGATCCGCAACACCGCGACGCTCGGCGGCAACCTGTGCAACGCCTCGCCGGCCGGCGACACGCTGACGCCGCTGCTGGCGCTGGATGCCGAAGTGGAACTGGTGCGCCTGGCCGACGACGGCACGGTGCTCGCGCGCCGCTTGCCGATCGGGGCCTTCTTCACCGGGCCCGGGCGCGCCGCGCGTGGGGCCGACGAGCTGCTCGGCGCCGTGCGCGTGCCGGTGGCCGCGCCGGGGGCGGTGATACGGATAGCGGTTGGGACAGGGACCGGGACCGGGACGGTGTGGCGCTTCCACAAGGGCGGCACGCGACCGGCCCTGGACATCTCGCCGATCGCGATCGCCTTGGTCGCCGCGCGCGGCGCCGATGGCCTGCTCGGCGGCGTGCGGATCGCGCTTGGCGCCGTGGCGCCGACGCCGATGCGCGCGCAGCGCGCCGAGGCGCTGCTCGAAGGGCGCCGGCTCGACGCCGGCCTCGCCGCGGCCGCCGCCGAAGCCGCTGCGGCCGAGTGCCGGCCGATCGACGACGTGCGCGCCAGCGCCTGGTACCGGCGCGAGCTGGTGCGCAACATGCTGCAAAGGATGCTCGACGATGTCGCTCAAGCATGAAGTGGCGTTCACGCTCAACGGCGTGCAGCGGCGCACCACGGTCGAGGTTGGCGCCAGCCTGCTGACGATGCTGCGCGACGTGGTCGGCCTCACCGGCACCAAGTACGGCTGTGGCGAGGGCGAATGCGGCGCCTGCACGGTGTGGGTCGACGGCATGTCGGTCAACTCGTGCTTGATGTTCGCGGTGGACATCGACGGCCGCGAGCTCGTCACCATCGAAGGCCTGGCCGGCGATCCGCGCGGCGCGGCGCTGCAGCAGGCCTTCGTGCGCCACGGCGCGGTGCAATGCGGGTTCTGCACGCCGGGCATGGTGATGCAGGCAGCGCAGCTGCTGGCCGGCGAGCCGCGGCCCGATGCCGAAGCGGCCAAGCGCGCGATCGAAGGCAATCTGTGCCGTTGCACCGGCTACCAGAAGATCGTCGAGGCCATCGTCGATGCCGGCGCGCAGCTGGCGGCCGAGGAGCCGGCGCGATGAGCGAAGTGCAAGACCGCCGCGCCGCGCCGCGCAGCCTGATCGGCCAGCGCATCACCAAGCTCGACGCGCCCGAGAAGGCCAGCGGCAAGACGCGCTACCTGCACGACATCAATCTGCCGGGCCAGCTGCACGGCGCCATCCTGCGCAGCGCGCGCGTGCACGCACGCATCGTGCGCATCGACACCTCGCGTGCGAAGGCGATGCCGGGTGTGCACGTGGTGCTCACCGCGGCCGACGTGCCCGACCAGCGGCCGATCGGCGTGGCCAAGGACCATCTGCCGCTGAAGGCCGACCGTGTGCGCAGCCTGCGCGACGAGATCGCCGCGGTGGCCGCCGACACCGAGGCGATCGCGCGCGCAGCGCTCGCCGCGATCGACGTTCAGTACGAAGATCTGCCGGTGCTGGCCGACGCCGAAGCGGCGCTCGCACCCGGCGCGCCGCTGATCCACCCGCCGATCGCCGGTGCCAAGGCCGGCGCATCGGTGGGCCTGGCGGGCAAGGCCGACAACGTGGCGATGCGCTTCGACTACGCGCACGGTGATGTCGCGGCCGGCGAGGCCGAGAGTGACGTGGTGGTCGAAGACAGCTTCTCGCTGCACTACGTGACGCACTGCTGCCTGGGCGTCTCGGGCGTGATCGCGGAGTTCGACGCCAGGGGCAACCTCTTGCTGCACTCGAACACGCAGGTGCCGTTCCTGCACAAGCGCGAGTTTGCCGAATACCTCGGCATCGACCCGGGGCGCGTGCGCATCGTGCAGCCGCCCATCGGCGGCGGCTTCGGCAGCAAGCTGGACATCTACCCGTTCGAGGTGATCGCGGTGTTCCTCGCACGTGCCACCGGGCGGCCGGTGAAGCTCGTCTACACCCGCGAAGAGGAGTTCCTCGCCTCGCCGACGCGCCAGCCGGTGCGGCTCACGCTGCGCTCGGGCTGCAGGCGCGACGGCACATTGACCTTACGCAGCGTGCACACGATCCACGACAACGGCGCCTACACCTCGTGGGGCGCGACGACGCCGTTCGTGATGATGCAGACCTTCTCGTCGCTGTACCGCGTGCCGCATTGCAGCTACCACACGGTGGCGGTGTACACGAACAACCCCTACGCGGGGTCGTTCCGCGGCTACGGCAACCTGCAGGCCACCTTCGCAGTGGAGCAGCACATGGATCGCCTCGCCGACGCGATCGGCATGGATGCGCTCGCGTTCCGGCTGAAGAACGCACAGGCGCCGGGCGAGGTCACCGGCCAGGGCATGGTGTTTCGCAGCTGCGGCTTCCAGGACTGCCTGAAGATCGCCGCCGAGCGCAGCGACTACGTGCGCAAGCGGCACGAATACGCGGCGGCGCGGCAGGCGCCGGCGGCGCTTCGCGGCAGCGGTCCTGGCGCGACGCTCGAGCGTGGCGTGGGCATCGCGTCGATGCTGCACGTCGGCGGCGGCGCCAAGATCTACCCCAGCGACGGCTGCGGCACGATCCTCAAGCTCGACGACTTCGGCCACGTGACGCTGATCACCGGCGCTTCCGAGATCGGCCAGGGCTCGGAGACGGTGCTCGCGCAGCTGGTGTGCGAGGAGCTCGGCCTGCCGATGAGCGCCGTGACGGTGGTCAACAACGACACCGACATCACGCCGTGGGACGTGGGCGTGCACGCCAGCCGCACCACCTTCATCGCCGGCAACTCGGCCATCGGGGCGGCGCGCAAGGCCAAGGCCAAGATCTTCGCCGCCGCCGCGCCGCGCTTCGAGTGCAGCGCCGACGAGCTGGAGCTCGAAGGCGGCCACCTGGTGCGAAAGGCGAGCCGCGAGCGGCTGATCGATCTGCCTCGCTTCCTGCGCAGCCTGCACTTCGCCGAGCACGCCGAGCTGGTGATGACCAGCCACTACTACGAGCCGCCGAGCGTGCACCAGGACAAGGCCTTCAAGGGCGACGTGTCGGCGGCCTACGCCTGGGCCACGCAGGTGGTGGAAGTCGAAGTCGACACCGCCACCGGCGTCGTGCGGCTGGTGAAGGTGACCGGCGCGCACGACGTCGGGCGCGTGCTGAATCGGTTGGGCATCGAAGGCCAGATCGAAGGCGGCATCGTGATGGGCCAGGGCTACGCGCTGACCGAGGACCTGCAGGTCGTCGCCGGGTCCGTGCGCAACCCGAACTTCCGCGACTACAAGCTCGTCACCGCGCCCGAGATCCCGCAGATAGACATCTCGTTCGTCGAGTCGATGGACGGCGAGGGGCCGCAAGGCGCCAAGGGCGTGGGCGAGGCGCCCGCGATCTGCATCGCCGCCGCGGTGGCCAACGCGATCGAGAACGCCACCGGCGTGCGCATCACGAGCCTGCCGTTCACGCCCGAGCGCGTGTACCGCGCGCTGCACGGTGCGCTGCCGGCGGTCAAGCCGGTGCCGCCGCCGCCTGCGTCGCCGACGGCGGCCGCGTGAACCCAACGCCGAGGCCCACGCCGCGATGAAGCCGCGCACCGTGCTGTCGCTCGAACAGGCGCTGTCGCTGCCCTACGCGACGCTGCGCTTCGCGCAGTTGGGCTGGCGCGTCATTCGCATCGAGGCCACACCCGCGCGCGAAGGGTTGCCCGGCGACCCCAACCGCTACATCGGCGCGCGCGTGGGCGCCGGCGACGACCGCCGCAGCTACTTCGTCGCGCCCAACGTCGGCAAGCAGGCGATCGCGCTGAACCTGAAAGACCCGCGCGGGCACGCGCTGCTGCAGCGGCTGATCGACGCGCTCGAGGTCGACGTCTTCTGCTGCAACACGGTGCCGGCGCGCTACGCGGCGCTTGGCATCGCGCCGGAGCAACTGCGCGCGCGCCGGCCGGCCCTCGTCTGGGCCGGCATCTCGGCGCTCGGCCGTGCGGCGCCCGAGGCACCCGGCTACGACCCGGTGATCCAGGCGATGGCCGGCTTCATGGAGGTGACCGGCGCGCGCGACGGCCCGCCGATGCTGACCGGCATCCCGGTGATCGACCTCAAGGCCGGCGACGAGCTCTACGCCAACGTGCTGCACGCGCTGCTCGAACGCGCCGAGACCGGGCAAGGGCGCACGATCGAAGTTTCGATGCTGCAGGCCGCGGCCTCGTGGTTGATCACCGTGCTGCCGCTGCTGGACTTCGATTGCCGGCCCGACGAGGTCACGCGCGCCGGCAACGAACACCGCAAGTTCATCCCGACCAACGTCTACCCGGCACGCGACGGCTTCGTCTACCTGGCCATCGGCAGCGACGTGCAATGGCGGCGCCTGACCGCCGTGCCGCGGTTCGCGGCGTTGGCCAACGAGGTGCGCGGCACCAACGAAGGCCGCCACGCCGAGCGCGAAGCGATCCACCGCGAGATGGCCACGATCACCCTGCAGGGCAGCGCCGACGAGGTGCTGGCCGACCTGCGCGCGGCGACGATTCCGGCCACGCGCATCCTCGACATCCGGCAGGTGCGCGAGCTGCCGCTGCTGGCAGCGCGGCTGACCGCCACAAGATTGCCCGACGGCCGCGCCGTGCGCATGCAGCCGATGGCCGTCGAACTGCCCGGCGCGCTGTGCGAGCTGCCGTTGGCGCCGCGCTATGGCGAGCACACCGACGCCGTGCTCGCCGATGCCGGGCTGCATGCCGAAGAGATCGTTTCCCTGCGCGGCTCGGGCGTCATCGCCTGAATCGCTCAGCCCCTCCCACCCCCGCAGCGACCCACGAGGAGACCCACGATGACCGACCGCACCAAGTACCTGCTCGACGAGAGCCGGATGCCCAGGCATTGGTACAACATCATGGCCGACCTGCCCGCGCCGCTGGCGCCGCCGCTGCACCCGGGCACGCTGCAGCCGATCGGGCCCGACGACCTGGCGCCGCTGTTCCCGATGGAGCTCATCATGCAGGAGGTGAGCGCCGAGCGCGAGGTGCCCATCCCCGAGCCCGTGCGCGAGGTATTCCGCCTGTGGCGCCCGGCGCCGTTGTACCGCGCGCACCGGCTGGAGCGGGCGCTGGGCACGCCGGCGAAGATCTACTACAAGTACGAAGGCGTCTCACCGGCCGGCAGCCACAAGCCCAACACCGCGGTGCCGCAGGCTTGGTACAACGCCCAGGCCGGCATCAAGAAGCTCAGCACCGAGACCGGCGCCGGCCAGTGGGGCAGCTCGCTCGCCTTTGCGGGCGCGCTGTTCGGCATCGAGGTCACCGTCTACCAGGTGCGCGTGTCGTACGACCAGAAGCCGTACCGCCGCGCGCTGATGGAGACCTACGGCGCGAAGTGCCTGCCGTCGCCCTCGGACACCACCAACTCCGGCCGCGCGATCCTGGCGAAAGATCCGAACCACCCGGGGTCGCTGGGCATCGCCATCAGCGAGGCGGTGGAAGTGGCCGCCACGCACGACGACGTCAAGTACTCGCTCGGCTCGGTGCTCAACCACGTGCTGATGCACCAGACGATCATCGGCCAGGAGGCGATGCTGCAGCTGGAGATGGCCGGCGACGACCCCGACGTGATCGTCGGCTGTACCGGTGGCGGCAGCAACTTCGCGGGCATCGCGTTCCCGTTCATCGGCCAGCAACTGCGCGGCAAGGGCAAGACCAAGCAGCGGCGCATCGTGGCGGTGGAGCCGGCGGCGTGCCCGAGCCTGACGCGAGGCAAGTTCGCCTACGACTTCGGCGACACGAGCCACCTGACGCCGCTGGTGAAGATGCATACGCTGGGCAGCACGTTCACGCCGCCGGGCTTCCACGCCGGCGGGCTGCGCTATCACGGCATGGCGCCGCTGGTCTCGCACCTGCACGACCTGAAGCTGATCGAGGCGACGGCGTACCACCAGAACGCGTGCTTCGAGGCGGGCGTGCTGTTCGCGCGGGCCGAGGGCATCGTGCCGGCGCCGGAGGCCAACCATGCCGTGAAGGGCGCGATCGTCGAGGCGCTGCGCTGCAAGCGCGAGGGCAGGAGCGAGGTGATTCTCTTCAACCTGTGCGGCCACGG
>JAEUPC010000006.1 GCA_016789865.1 Rubrivivax sp. | reverse complement strand
GCGCATTGGCCACCAGGCTGGCTTGCGACAGCATCACGCCTTTGGGGTTGCCGGTGGTGCCCGAGGTGTACATCAGCAGCGCGGTGGCGTCGGGTGCTGGCGCTGGCGTGTCGGCCGCGGCGCCCGGCAAATCCAGCGTGTCGGGATCAACGCCGATGACGCGCAATTCGGGCGTCAGCTCCCGCACACGCTCCGCCCAATCGGGTGCGGCCAGCACCAGTGCGCTGTCGGCGTGGCGCAGCACGTAGCGCATCTGGTCGGGCTGCGACAGCAGGTTCACCGGGTTCACGCACCAGCCGCCGTGCAGCGCGCCCAGCAGCCACTGCAGCGTGCCCAGGCCGTTGGGCATCACCAGCGAGAGCGTGGCGCCCGGCGGCACGCCGTGCGCCTGCAGCCAGGCCGCCACGCAGCCGGCGTTGCGGCGCAGCTCGGCGAAGCTCAGCGAGCTTGCAGATTCGGTGGCGACCGCGTAGACCGCGTCGGGCGTCTGCGCCGCAGCGTGGTCGATCAGCGCACGGACCGTCGTCATGCCCGCCCGTGGCGCCCGAAGAAGCCGCCGAAGATCTCGTCCTCGGTTGGCACGCGCTCGGCAATCGGCCGCGAGATGCGCGTGATGTTCAGGTAGTGCCGGTAGGTCATGTTGTCGCTGAAGTTGTTGCGGCCCCAGGTGCCGCAGCCCATGCTCAGCGAGAACGGCAGCCCGTTGTCGAAGCTGCCGCCGGTGGCGATGCAGTGCGCCTGGTTGACGATGACGCGCGACACCGGCAGCGTGAGGCCGAGTTGCACGGCGCGCTCGGGCCGCGTGGTGTGCAGCCCCACCGAGTGGCCTGCGCCCTGGTGGGCGTAGATGCGCTCGACGATGCCGGCGGCGGCCTCGAACGTGGCGGCCCGGTACAGCGCCAGCACCGGGCACAGCTTCTCGCCCGAGAACGGGTGCGCCGGGCCGATGGCGGCGGTGTCTTCCTCGACCAGCAGCATGCTCGGCTGCATCGCCGCGATGTCGGACAAGCCGGCGCGCCCGGCCACCACCGCGGCCGACTGACCGATGACCGCCGGCGACAGGTTGCCATCGGGCCACATCAGCGCCTGCAGCCGCTCGATCTGCGTCGCGCCCAGCCGCACCGCGCCGCGCCGCTGCAACGCGGCGATCACGCGCTCGGCCACCGTCTCCAGCAGCACCAGGCTGTTCTCCGACGAGCAGCTGGTGGCGTGGTCGAAGGTCTTGCTGCGCGTGATGCGCTCGGCGGCGGCCTCGATGTCGGCGGCCGCGGTGACGGTTTCATCGACGATGGCCGCCACGTTGCCCGCGCCCACGCCGAACGCCGGCGTGCCGCTGGCGTAGGCGGCGCGCACGTTGGCCTGCGACCCGGTGGCCACCACCAGGTCGCACTGGCGCATCAGCTCCAGCGTGCCCGCCTTGTCCACCGGTGCCGGCAGCACCTGCACCAGGTCGGGCGGCGCGCCAATACGTTCCAGCTGCGCGCGCACGAACTGCGCCAGCCGGTGCGCGGTGGAAGCGCCCTTGGGCGAAGGCGCCACGATCACCGCATTGCGGCCCTTCAGCGCATTGATGATCTTGTTGGCCGGCGTGGCGCCCGGGTTGGTGGAAGGCGTCACCGCGCACACCACGCCCACCGGGCGCGCGATCTCGACGAGGCCGCGCGCGGCGTCTTCGGCGATCACGCCAACCGATTTCGCGCCTTGCAGGTCGCGCAGCAGGCCCAGCGTCTTGCGGTGGTTCTTGGCGACCTTGTCGGCGACGTTGCCGATGCCGGTGTCGGCCACCGCCAACTCGGCCAGTTCGCGGTTGCGTGCCGGCTCCATGATGGCCCAGCCGGCGGCGGTGACGAGTTCGTCGACGCGCGCCTGGTGGTAGCCCTCGGCCACACGCTGCGCGGCGCGGGCACGCGCCACGAGCGCAGCGATGCGATCGTGCGCCTGCGCAAGGCCTGGCAGCCCCCGCGGATCCGGCTCTGCCGGGCCGCTGGCGGCGCCCCCGGGGCTGCGAAGCGGCCCCTTCGGGTCTGCAGGGGGAGGCGACCGAAGGTCGCTTCGCGAGGGGGCCATCATTCCAGCTTGATGTTGGCGTCCTTCGCGAGCCTTGCCCACTTGGGCAGTTCGTCGGCCACCGTCTTGCCCAGCGCCTCGGGCGTGCCGCCCACGCCTTCGCTGCCCTGAGCCAGCAGCTTGTCGCGCACACCGGTGTCGGCGAGCACGGCGTTGAGCGCCTTGTTCAGCCGATCGATGACGGCCTTGGGCGTCTTCGCCGGCACGAACATCGCGTACCAGCTGTCCACCTCGAAGCCCACCAGCGCGGGGCCGCCGGCCTCGCTGACGGTGGGCACGTCGGGGAACGCCGCGCTGCGCTTGAGCGTGGACACCGCCAGCGCCTTGAGCTTGCCGCTCTTCACGTGCTGCGCGGCCGCCGGGATGCTCACCCACAGCAGCGGCACCTGGCCGCCGATCACATCGGTGACCGCGGGGCCGCCGCCCTTGTACGGGATGTGCGTCATCTCGGTGCCGGTGCGCAGCTTGAACAGCTCGCCGGCCAGGTGCCCGGGCGAGCCGTTGCCCACCGAGGCATAGGCCAGCGACCCGGGCTTGCTCTTGGCCAGCGCCACGAGTTCGGCGACGTTGCCGACCGGCACCGACGGGTGCGCCACCAGAATCTGCGGCAGCGAGGCCACGCTGCCCACCGGCTCGAAGTCCTTCACCGTGTCGAACGGCAGCCGGGGGTAGATGGCCGGGTTGATGGTGTGCGAGCTCAGCGTGAACAGTACCGTGTAGCCGTCGGGTGCGGCCTTGGCCACGACCTCGGTGCCCACGGAGCCGCCGGCGCCGCCCTTGTTCTCGATGACGATCGGCTGGCCCAGCGTGGCGGCAAATCGCTCCTGCACGATGCGCGCGATGACGTCGGTGCCGCCGCCGGGCGGGTAAGGCACGAGGAAGCGCACCGGCTTGTCGGGGTAGGTCGCCTGGGCGTGCGCCGCCAGGGGCAGCACGCCGGCCAGCGCCGCCAGCGCAGCGCCAAAGGCCGCCAGCAGCGCCGCGGCGCCGCTCGGGCCGCGCAGCCAGCTACGGTGTGTTACGAGGGGTGACGCTGAGCGCGGGCACGATCGCTGCATGTCGCGGTTCCTTCCGAGTGGGCCCCACCGGCCGAACCCCGGCGCCGGGCGGCTGCATTCTTGTTCACGCCGGGTGGCTGTCAATTCGCACCCGCCCGTTCCGAGGGCCCGCAGGGCGCGGGCCGCTGCCTAGAATCGCCGCCGCTTTCCACCCCACGGGCCTCGCTCGACGCGCTCGGTGCGCTCGCCACGGCGGCCCCTCGCAGCATTGACCTCCCTGCTCGCGCGCTGGCTGTACTCGACGTGGGCGCGTCTCACGCTGCCGGCGCGCTTCGCGCAGCTGTGGTGGCGCGGGCGCGAGCACCGCGGCTATCGCCTGCGCTGGCACGAACGCCTGGCCTGGGGCGGCCCGCGCGCGCAGCCCGGCGCGGTGTGGCTGCACGCGCAGACGCAGGCCGAAGTGCAGATGGCCGCGGTGATGATGGCCGAACTGCGCCGCCTGAACCCGAGCTGGCGCTATCTGCTCACGCACGGCGAAGCCGAGGGCCGCGCCGAGGGCCGCGCGCTGCTCAAGCCCGGCGACGTGCAGGCCTGGCTGCCGTTCGACACGCCGGGCGCCACACGGCGCTTCGTGCGCCGCCACCAGCCGCGCGTGGGCGCGCTGATGGAAAGCCCCGAGCACGGCTGGCGCCCCAACCTGCTGCACGCCGCGCAGCGCGCCGAGGTGCCGATGATGGTGGCCAATGCGCAGCTGGGCGAGCGCGAGCTGGGGCGCGCGCTCAGGCGCAGCGCGCTGCTCGGGCCGGCGCTGCGCAGCCTGGCGCTCGTGCTGGCGCAGAGCAACGCCGACGCGGTGCGCCTGGCCAAGGCCGGCGCGCAGCAGGTGCGCGTGTTCGGCAACCTGCAGTTCGACGTCGAGCCGCCGTTGAAGCTGGTGGCGCGCGGGCTGGAGTGGCGCCAGAAGGTCAACCGCACCGTGGTGCTGGCCGCCGGCACGCGCGAAGGCGAGGAGGTGCGCCTGCTGGACGCCTGGCGGGCGCTGCCCGCGCCGCGGCCGCTGCTGGTGATCGTGCCGCGCCGGCTGCCGCGCCTGCCGCGCATCGCCTGGGCGGTGCGCCACCGCGGCTTCAAGATGCAGCGGCGCTCGGCGTGGCAACACCTGCCGCTGCCGGAAGCCGCCGAAGCCGACGTGTGGCTGGGCGACAGCAAGGGCGAGATGGCGATGTACCACGGCATGGCCGACGTCACGCTGCTGGGCGGCACCTTCGACGACCGCCATGCGGGCCAGAACCTCATCGAGGCCTCGGCCTGCGGCTGCCCGGTGCTGTTCGGCCCGCACACCCGCGGCCACGACAACGTGGCCGACCTGGCCATCGCCGGCGGCTGCGCCGAGCGCGTGCCCGACATGGCCAGCGCAGTGGCACGCGCCGCCGCGCTGGCCGGCGACCCGCGCCGCGACGTGTGGGTGCGCAACGCGTTTGCCTTCACCGCCACGCACCGCGGCACGGTGAACCGCGTCGTCGGCGCGCTGCTGGCGTTGATGACGACCGGGGCGCGCACGCCGCCGGTGCGCTGATGGCGATGACGGCGACTGGCTGCGCTGACGGCGACTGACTGCGCTGATGGCGCTGATGGCGCTGGCGGCGCCGACCTCTGCGCGGAGGACCCATTTCGCGCCCACCTCGCAGACGGGGGGTCTACCGCAACACGCCCTTGGCGAACCACTGCCCCCACACCGCCACCGGGGCACCGCCTTTCACCGCGGGCAGGCCGGCCAGCGCGGTCTGCAGGGCCTTGTCGTCGCGGTTCTTGCTGAACAGCACCTCGGCCACCGGGCCGGCTTCCAGCGTGTACCAGGCGCCGAACGTGCCCTGGTCCACCAGCCGCTGCAGCGCGGCGCGCTGCGCCGCCGCGTCGGCGGCACCCAGCACCTTGTCGCCGCGCATCACCTGCACGATGCGCACCTCTTCCATCGCGCTGGTGTCCAGGCCCTCGGTGGCCAGGGCACGGTTCACCAGCGCCGGCGCGGCGTTGAGCTTGAGGTAGCCCTCGCGCACGTACTGGTCGGGCTGGAAGTAGCTGCCCAGTTCCTGCTGCGTGGGCGCCTTCACCACCACGATGCCGCGCTTGAACTCGGTGGGGTCCTTCAGCGGCCCGGCGGCCAGCAGCTTCTTCTCGGCGAACAGGCGCTGGAAGTTGGCGATGTGGCCGCGCTGCATCGCTTCGAGCGCGGTGCGCTCGGTGAAACCGGTCTTGCCGGATTCGAGGAACACGAACCACATCGCGTCGCGGCTGGCCGGGCGCAGCTCGCCGGTGAAGACGCTGGCGCCGCCACCGGGCGCCTCGCCCACGCCCACGCTCGCGCAGCCACCCAGGCCGGCCGCGGCCACCGCGGCCAGCGCCGCCATCCGCAGGGCGTGCGCAAGCCAGCGGGCCGGTGCGCGGGCAATGGTCGCCGTCGTGGTCATCGTCATCGTGCGATCCATGGCGGATCCCTCCTTGGCAAGAAAAGTCGGCCGGCATGGTAACGACGTGGCCCGCGGCCGGCTGAGGTGAAGACTCGAACGCCCTCCCACCCCCCGCGTCGGCCGCCAGGCGGCGCGATGGGATAGAGCGGCCGGAGCGGGCCAGAATGCGCGGCCATGAAGATCCGCGTCGCCACGCCACAAGACGCCGCGGCCGTGCAGGCGATCTACGTGCCCATCGTGCTGCACACGCCGATCTCGTTCGAGGAGACGCCGCCCGGCGTCGAAGAGATGGGCCAGCGCATGCGCCGCCGGCTGGTGCAGTTCCCGTGGCTGGTCGGCGAAGACGCCGAAGGCCGCGTCAACGGCTACGTCTACGCCGGCCCCCACGCCGAACGCGCGGCGTACCGCTGGTCGGTGGATGTCACCGTGTACGTGCGCGAGGACTGCCGCCGTCAGGGCGTCGGCCAGCGGCTGTACACGCGGCTGTTCGAGCTGCTGGCCACGCTCGGCTACCACCAGGCGTTTGCCGGCATCACGCTGCCCAACGAGGGCAGCGTGGGGCTGCACGAAGCGATGGGGTTTCAGCCGGTGGCACGCTATCGCGACGTCGGCTTCAAGCTCGGGCGCTGGCACGACGTGGGCTACTGGCAGCGCGAGTTGCGCGCGCCGGCAGGGGCACCCGCCGAGCCAAGAGCGTTCGACCCGGCGATGCTCGGCTGAACGGCATGGCAGCCCATGCGCGCTCGCTCATCCGGACACCACCGCCACGCCCTTGAACTGCCCCGCCTTCGCCGCGGCCCGCGGCGGCGCGGGGTAGCGGGCCGGGTCCAGCCGATGCAGCAGCTCGGCCTCGCGCATGCGCGCCAGCGCCACGTTGGCCAGCTTGACGTGGCCGAAGCCGCGCATCGACAAGGGCAGCTGCGCCACCTGCAGCGCCAACGCGCGGCGCTCGGCATCGAGTTTCGGCAGCAGGCCGGCCAGCTCCGTGGCGCGCGACTCGAAGCGCTCGATCAGCTCGCGCTCCATGCGGCGCTCTTCGGTGCGGCCGAAGACATCGAACGCCGTGCCGCGCAGCCGCTTGCCCCGCGCCAGCCACTTCATCGCCGGCAGCATCCACGCACCGAGCTTCACCTTTCTCGGCGGCTCGCCGTTCGGGCCGGGGCGCGCGATCAGCGGCGGTGCCATGTGGAACTCGAGCTTCAGCTCACCTTCGAACTGCTCGCCGAGCTGGCGCGCGAAGTCGCCGTGGGTGTACAGGCGCGCGACCTCGTACTCGTCCTTGTAGGCCATGAGCCTGGCGAGGCTCACGGCCACCGCGCGGGTGAAGGGCCGGGCAGCCTCGCCGCCGGCGGCCTTCGCTTCCGCCTCGTGCGCCACGGCCACCGCCTTGCGATAGCGCGCGGCCCAGGCTGTGTCCTGGTAGGCGGTGAGGAACGCCGCGTGGCGCTCGATCAGCGCTTCCAGCGTCTGGGCGGGCACCGGCTCGTCGGCATGCCCTTCGCGCAGCCGCTCGCATGCCACCGGGTCGGCGGCAGCCAGCCGGCCGAGCGAAAACGCAAGCTGGTTGGCCTCGACCGCCACAGCGTTGAGTTCGATCGCGCGGCGCATCGCCGCCAGGCTCACGGGAATGAGGCCGCGTTGCCACGCGACCCCCATCGCCAGCACGTTGGCGGTGACGGTGTCGCCGAGAAAGTCGATGGCCAGCGCCTGCGCGTCGAAGGTTTCCACGCGCTCGTCACCGGCGGCGAAGCGCAGCTTGGCCAGCATCGCATCGAGCCGCAGGTCGGCATCGGGGTTGCGCACGCTTTCGGCCACCGGAATCGGGTGCTCGTTGGCGAGGATGCGCGTGCGGCCGCGCCGCACCGTGTTCAGCGCCTCGGGGCTGGCGCCCACCACCAGGTCGCAGGCAAGCATGGCGTCGGCCTGCTGCGCGTCGATGCGCACCTGGTTCAGCCGCTCGGGCCGGTCGGCCAGCCGCACGAAGCTCAGCACCGAGCCGCCCTTCTGTGCAAAGCCCATGAAGTCGAGCACGCTGGCCGCATAACCGTCCAGGTGCGCCGCCATCGCGGTCACCGCGCCCACCGTCACCACGCCCGTGCCGCCGACGCCGGTGACGAGCAGGTCGTATGGCCCCGTCCAGTGCCACGCCGGCGGCAGCGGCAGCGCGGCCACCGCGCGCTCGAAGGCGCCGCGGTCACGGCCGAGGATGCCCGAGTGCTTGCGCAGGTTGCCGCCTGAGACGCTGACGAAGCTCGGGCAGAAGCCCTTGGCGCACGAGTAATCCTTGTTGCACGCCGTCTGGTCGATGCGCCGCTTGCGGCCGAAGGCCGTTTCGTGCGGGAGGACTGCGACGCAGTTGCTCTGCACGCCGCAGTCGCCGCAGCCCTCGCACACGGCTTCGTTGATGAACAGGCGCCGTGCGGGGTCGGGCAGGCCGCCCTGCGCCACGGGCTTCTTGCGCCGGCGGCGCTTCTCGGCCGCGCAGGTCTGCTCGTAGATGAGCACGGTGACACCGCTCACTTCACGCAGCTCGCGCTGCACGGCATCCATCTCGTCGCGGCCGTGAAAGGTGGTGCCGGGCGGAAAGCGGTGGTGCAGCCCGCCGTACTTGGCGATGTCGTCGGACAGCACCGAGACGCGCTTGACGCCTTCGCTTTCCACCTGCCGCGCGATGGCGTCGACGCTGATCACGCCGTCCACCGGCTGGCCGCCGGTCATCGCCACCGCATCGTTGAAGAGAATCTTGTAGGTGAGTGTGGCCTTGGCCGCCACCGCCTGGCGGATGGCCAGATAACCGCTGTGGTAGTACGTACCGTCGCCGAGGTTCTGGAAGATGTGCGGCACCTTGGTGAACATGCTGTGGCTCACCCAGTCCACGCCCTCGCCGCCCATCTGGATGATGCCGGCGGTGCTGCGGTCCATCCACGCGGCCATGAAGTGGCAGCCGATGCCGGCCGACGCGCGCGAGCCTTCGGGCACCTTGGTGCTGGTGTTGTGCGGGCAGCCGGCGCAGAAATACGGTTGGCGCTTCACCGCGTCGGCGGCGTTGTGCAGCAGCTCGGGCGGCGTGAAGTCGCGCACCAGGTGGCGGCGGTCGAGCGCCGCGTCGTGCGTGGCCAGCCAGGTGGCCACGACTTCGATCAGCCGCGAAGGGCGCAGCTCGCCGGCTGCGGAGACGAGTGGCTGGCCGGCTTCGGGGCCAATGTCGTCGCTCATGCCGTCGCTCATGCCGTCACTCATGCCGTCACTCATGCCGTCACTCATGCCGTCACTCATGCCGCCGCCCACGCCGCCGCTCTTGCCCAGCACCCGCGGCCGGGCCCCGGCCGCCGCGTTGTAGAAGAGGTTCTTGATCTGCTGCTCGACCACCGGCCCTTTTTCCTCGATGACGAGGACCTGCTCCAGCCCCCGCGCAAACGCGCGCATGCGCGTGGTCTCGATCGGGAACGTGAGGCCGAGCTTCACCACGCGCACACCGGCGGCGGCCAGCTGCGCCGGGCTGATCTCCAGGCGCCGCAGCACTTCCATGAAATCGAGGTGCGCCTTGCCCGCGGTGACGATGCCGATGCGCGCCTGCGGAGACACCACCACCTCGCGATCGATCGAATTCACCTTGGCGAACGCCGCCACCGCGGCGAGCTTGGCGTGCGCGCGGGTCTCGATGGTGAGCGAGGGCAGGTCCGGCCAGCGGTAGTGCAGCCCGTCGGCCGGTGGCACATGGCCGGTGGCCGCACGCACGGCATCGGCGCCCTGCCAGCGCGCAACGCGCTCGCCAATCGCATCGAGGTCCACCGTGGCCGCACTTTCCACCACTTCGGACAGCGCGGTGAAGCCGACCCAGTTGCCGCTGTATCGGCTGAGGGCGTAACCGTAAAGGCCGAACTCGATCATGTCGGCCACGTTCGCCGGCGAAAGCACCGGCATGTGCCAGGCCTGGAACGCGAAGTCGCTCTGATGCGGCATCGAGCTGCTCACGCAGCCGTGGTCGTCGCCGGCCACCACCAGCACACCGCCGGCGGGCGAGCTGCCATACGCGTTGCCGTGCTTGATGGCGTCGCCGGCACGGTCCACGCCCGGGCCCTTGCCGTACCACATGGCGAACACCGCCTCGCAGTTGCACTCGGGGTCGCTTTGCACGCGCTGCGTGCCCAGCACCGCGGTGGCGCCGAGTTCCTCGTTGATGGCCGGCAGGAAGCGGATGCCGCGCTCGGTGAACTTCGCGCCCGCCTTCCACACCGCCATGTCCACCGCGCCCAGCGGCGAGCCGCGGTAGCCGCTGAGAAAGCCACGGGTATCGATCCCCGCGGCGGCGTCGCGCTCACGCTGCATCAGCAGGATGCGCAGGAGCGCCTGCGTGCCCGTGAGGTACACGGTGCCGCCGGTGGCCCACAGCGCGTCGGCAAGCTTGGCGTCGGGGCGGGCCAGGGGGGCGGCGGTGGGCAAGGCGGCTTCGCTCATGGTGGGTTCTCGAAGGTCACGTTCGCGCGCGCTTGCGACCACCCGTGTGGCCGCGCGCGCGGAAGAAGGTGCCAAGGTTATCGCCGGCCGCGCCGCGGGTGTTGCCCGAGTCGATGGCCCGCGGCACGCGCGCCGGGGCGGCCACCCCCGCCAGCCGCACGAAGGCTGTACGCTTGCCGCCCATGCTGCGCCTGACGCTGCTTGTCACGAGCCTGCTGCTGGCCGCCAGCCTGGCGGCGAATCTGTGGCTGGCGCGGCGCGCCGCCGAGGCCGACCGTCAGCTGCAGACATGGTCGGCCGGCATCGACCAGGTCGAAGTGCTGCGCACCGAAGGCGGCTTGCTGCAGCTGAGCACGATCCGCGCGCCCGAGACCTTCAAGGCCGTGAAGCCGCACGACCTGCTCGGCGTCGACCTCGGCGCGACCACCACGCACATCCGCGTGCCGGCCACCTACCACTATCACATCGAGCTGGCGCGCGAGTGGAAGCTGCGCGTGCGGCCCGATGGCACGGTGGTCGTCATTGCACCGGCGGTGAAGCCGACGCTGCCGGTGGCCATCGACACCGCGCGGCTGGAGCGGCAGGCCGAAGGGCGCTGGTCGCTGTTCACCGGCGCGCGCGAGCTGCAAGCGCTGGAACGAACAATCACCAAGACGCTGGCCGAGAAGGCGGCGAGCTCCGGCTACGTGGCCTTCCAGCGCGAAGCGGCGCGGCAGACCGTGGCCGAGTTCGTGCAGCGCTGGATGCTGACGCAGGAGCGCTGGAAACACGCGCGTGCCGCCGCGGCGAGCCAGGCCGCTGCAGGTGGCCCGGCGGTACGCGTGCTGTTTGCCGACGAACCGATTGCGGCGCTGCCCGATTGGGCGCCCCCGGGTCACGCGCAGCGGGCGACACCGCCCGCCTCGGCGCCGTGACTCGGTGGGGTGACTCGGCGCCCTGGCTCGGCGCGCTGTTTCGACGCCTCGATTCGGCATGAGCCCGGGCCGGCCCACCTGCCGCAACCACCCACGATGAGCGAGCCCCGCAATTCGCTGCCGCCGCTGGCCCCGCCGGCCGAGCCGATCGATGCCACCGACATCGTCTTCGTCACGCCACGCCTCGTAGCCCGGCGCCTCGCCGACCAGGACCTCGAGGCGCTGGTGGCGGTGTACGGCGACGCCGACGCGATGCGCTGGGTGGGCGGCGGCCGGCCGCTGGCACGCGCCGAGTGCGCGCGCTGGATCGAGGTGACGCACGAGAACTACCGGCGTCGCGGCTATGGCATGTTCGCGCTGGTGGAACGGGTCATGCCTTCACGCGCGGACCCCACTTCGAGCGCGGATGCGGAGGTGGTCGGCGCGGTGGTCGGTGCAGTGGTCGGCGCAGTGGTCGGCTTCTGCGGCCTGGTGCACCCCGGCGGCCAGGCCCCGCCGGAACTCAAGTACGCGCTGCTTCGTTCGCACTGGGGCCGTGGGCTGGCCAGCGAGGCGGCAGCCGGCGCTGGCCGCGGGGCCCCGCATCGTCGCCGTGATGGCCACCACGCCGCACACCGTGGCGCAGCTGTACGTGGGCGTCGGCGAAATCGGCCAGGGCATCGGCGCGCGCCTGCTGGCGCTGGCGAAGGCCGAGTCGGCGGGCTCGCTCCACTTGTACGCCTTCGCGCGCAACGTCGCCGCCTGCCGCTTCTACGAGCGGCACGGCTTTCGCGAGGTCGAGCGCCAGAGTCCCAGCGAGAACATGTATCGGCTGCAAGCCATCAGGTACCTCTGGCAGCGCGGTGGTTGACCCGCAGGCCACGGCCCCACCGCGCAGGCCGAGCGCCGGCCGGCGCAAGTGCTGGCACCCGCTGGCAGCCCGCTGGCAGCCCGCTGGCAGCCCGCTGGCAGCCCGCTGGCAAGGGGGCTGGCTACAGTGCCGGCATCGGGCGCTGTGACGCGCCGCCGGCGGAACGCCGAAGAGGAGGCTGCGCCATGCACATCGCCGCGAACCTTGGCCATTGCAGGCGACCGGCGTCGCCCGCCGCCGGCGCCTCGCTGGGCCGGCGGGCCCCTGCCGGACGCAGGCGTCCCTTGCGGGCGGTGGCCCTCGTGGCGTGGGCTGCCGGCCTTGCCGCGGCCGCGCCGGCCGCGCCGCTGGACGAGCTGCGCTGGCTGGCCGGCTGCTGGCAACAGGACGACGGGCACCGTGGCTCGGTGGAGGTCTGGTTGCCGGCCGCCGGTAACTCGATGCTCGGCATGAGCCGCACGGTGCGAGGCGGCAGGACCGTCTTCTTCGAGTTCATGCAGCTGCGCTCGCCGCCGGCCGACAACCCCGGCGCCGGTGCCGCGGCGGTGGAATTCGTCGCCAGCCCATCGGGCCGCGCCGCGACCACATTCCGCGCCACGGCCCTGTCGCCTACCGCGGCGACGTTCGAGAACCCGGCACACGACTTTCCGCAGCGCATCGTCTACGAATTCGTTGCCGCGACCGGCGAGCAACCGGCGAAGCTGCGTGCGCGCATCGAGGGCGTGCAGCAGGGGCGGCCGAAGACCATCCACTTCCCGATGACGCGCGCCCCTTGCGACGCCGCGTTTGCCGAGCCGAAGCCCTAGCCGCCGGCGCGGCATGCCATGGCGCAGCCGGTGCACCGGCGGTGGCCTTGCTTGTCTTGGGTGGCGTCCCCGTGCAACCCGGCCGGCCGGCGCCATCGAGAACCCCGTGCAACCTGTCCGCCGCGAGACTGCGCTAGAGTGCGCCGCATGCGCGGCCTTGCCCGAATGCTGCTGACCGTTCTGCTGGTGCTGGCCCTGCCCGTCAAGGGTGTGGCGGCGGCTGGCTTCATGACCTGCGGCAGCCTGGGTGTCGGGTCGCACGCGATGCATGCCGCCGCAGCGGCAGCGCTGGGCGAGCCCGGGCACGGTACCCAAGCCGCGCCTCACCAGCCCGGCGCGCACCACGGCCATGGCATGCAGCACAGCCACGGCATGCATCACGCGGCATCGGACAGCGACTACGGCAACAGCGCCGAAGGCAGCTCATCGTCGTGCACGCAGTGCGCGCCCTGCGGCGTGGCGGTAGCGCCGCCGCTGGCCATGAACGGCCCGGCGAGCCATGGCTCGCCGTCGGCCCTGCCGGCTGCCGACACTCCGGCCTGGGCCGGCGTGGTCGTCGATCTGCCGGACCGTCCCCCTCGATCCGCGGCTGCCTGAAGCCGGCCGGGCGGCGGCGCGTTGGCGCGCCCGTCATCCCTTGCGCCGGCCATCCCCACGCTCCTGACCGCGGCGCGCCGCTTGCGCGCCGCGACTCGGGGGCATCGCATTCGCCTGCGGCATGTGCGCCGCGGCACACCGGGGGTCCATGCACCGATCGTGCCTCTTGCGGGCGACGGCGCACCCCTCGGACATCTGCGAGAGCCCGATGTCGAACCCCATGAGCCCCCTCTTCAGTGCGCGGCGCCCGAAGGCCGTGCCCGCCCCCTTCACTTCGTCGGCCGCGATTGCGCTGACCGGCTTGCTGCTCATCGCCCCGTCGGCGGGCACGCCTGCCCGCGCACAACCGGTCGCACCAGCGTCCACGGCACCAGCGGCGTGGGCCGCACCTGCAGCGCGGAACGGGCATGCATCCCACCAGGCCCCCAACACCCATGCCGCGCACACCGCGCATGCGGCGCATGCGGCGCATCCAGCCCGCGCCGCCGACCCGCTCGACGCACGCGCCGCGGTACCGCCGGCCACGCACAAGTCGTCGCTCGCGGCTTACCGCCGGTATGCCGATCAGCCCGTCGGCTCATGGCGTGAAATCAACGAGACGGTCAACCGCGTCGGCGGCTGGCGGGCCTACGCGAGAGAGGCACAAGGCGATGCGGCGCAGCCGGCGGCGCCACCACCGCCAGGCGCTTCGGCGCCCGTGGGGCAAAGCCAGCAGAGCGGGACGCCGGGACGAGGTGGCCACGGCAATCACGGCGACCACGGCGCACCGCGCAAGCCCTGAGGAGCCCGGCGATGAACCCAACGTCACCCACCACTTCCGAGCCCGCAAGCGGCCAACGCGGCTCGCGGGCCGGCGCCGCATCCGCCGCATCCACCGCCTCCGCTCGGCTGCCGGCCGCGCTGCTCGCCGCAGCCCTGCTCGGCGGCTGCGCCACGCTCTCCCCCGATGCCGGCTTCGACGGCGTGGCCGCCGCCACGCAGCAGCGCCTGGGCCAATCGCTCACCTGGGCGCGCAGCGAGGCCGACCTGGCGACGATCGACGCACGTGTCGGTGAGCTGCTCGCGCAGCAGCCGCTTGGCGCCGAGCGGGCCGTGCAGGTGGCGCTGTTGAACAACCGCGGCCTGCAGGCGCGTTTCCAGGACCTCGGCATCACCGAGGCCGAGGTGGTGCAGGCCACGCGCTTGCCGAACCCCGGTTTCAGCTTCGGCCGCACGCGGAAAGGCGACGAGCGCGAGATCGAGCGCAGCCTTCACCTGAACCTCGCGCGGCTGATCGCGTTGCCGCTGGTGAACCGGCTGGAGGCGCGCCGGCTGGAACAGGTGCGCGGCGAGGTCACGATGGCCGTGCTGGCGCTGGCCGCCGACACGCGGCGGGCCTGGGTGCAGGCGGTGGCCGCCGACGAGACCGTGCGCTACATGCTGCAGGTGCGCCAGGCCGCCGAGGCCAGCGCCGAGCTGGCGCGCCGCATGGAGCAGGCGGGCAACTTCAACAAACTCGCGCGGGCGCGTGAACAGGGCTTCTACGCCGATGCGGCACTGGGCCTGGCGCGTGCCGAGCAGGCGCAGCGCGCGGCGCGCGAGCGGCTCACGCGCCTTCTGGGCCTGTGGGGCGCGCGCATCGCCTTCACGCTGCCCGAGCGGCTGCCCGACCTGCCCGCCGCGGCGCGCGAGCAGCCCGACATCGAGCAGCTCGCGATGGGCCAGCGGCTGGACGTGATGGCCGCCAAGGCCAGCGTCGAACAGACGGCGCGCCAGCTGGGCCTGACGCGCCGCACGCGCTTCATCAACGTGCTGGAACTTGGCGTGATGCACAACACCTCCAACGAAGCGCCGCGCCACACCGGCTGGGAGGTCTCGGTGGAGCTGCCGCTCTTCGACTGGGGCACCGCGCGCGTGGCGCGCGCCGAGGCCCTGTACATGCAGGCGCTGCACCGCGCCGCGCAGACCGCCGTGGACGCGCGCTCCGAGGTGCGCGAGGCCTACGGGCACTACCGCAACGCCCACGACATCGCGCGCCACCACCGCGACGAGATCGTGCCGCTGAAGAAGCGCATCTCCGAAGAGCAGCTGCTTCGCTACAACGGCATGCTGATCGGCGTGTTCGAACTGCTGGCCGACGCGCGCGCGCAGATCGCCAGCGTGGCCGGCGCCATCGACGCGCTGCGCGACTTCTGGCTGGCCGAGGGGGAGCTCGAGATGGCTCTCATCGGCAAGGCCGCGTTCACGCCGGCCGCCGCCACCGCGGCCAGGCCCGCCGCCGGCGCCGCCGCGATGGATGCCGGCGCGGATGCACATTGAGGCGCATCGAAGCGCGGATCGATCACGAACCCACCGCCGATCCGCTGCGCCTGCGAGCGCCGCCGCACGAACCCCCTTCTTGCTGCAAGGACCTTCGACCATGGTTTCCCGACGCAACTTCATTCGCGGCTCCGCCGCGACGACGGCGGCCGCCGTCAGCACCGCCGCCGTCAGCCGCGTGGCGATGGCCGCGCTGCCCGAGCCGGTTCTCCAAGCCAAGCCCGACACGATGCCGCCGCTGGTGCCCGCCACCGGGCGCCCCTACAACTCGGTGGTCACGCTGAACGGCTGGACCCTGCCCTGGCGCATGAACAACGGCGTCAAGGAATTCCATCTCGTCGCCGAACCGGTGGTGCGCGAGATGGCACCGGGCTTCAAGGCACACCTGTGGGGCTACAACGGGCAGAGCCCCGGGCCGACGATCGAGGTGGTGGAAGGCGACCGCCTGCGCATCTTCGTCACCAACAAGCTGGGCGAACTGCACAGCGTGCACTGGCACGGCCAGCGGCTGCCCTGCGGCATGGATGGCGTGACCGGGCTCACACAGCCGGGCATTCCGCCGGGCAAGACCTATGTCTACGAGTTCGTCGCGCGCCGCCCCGGCACCTTCATGTACCACCCGCACGCCGACGAGATGGTGCAGATGGCGATGGGCATGATGGGCTTCTGGGTCACGCACCCGAAAGACAAGCACCCGCTCATCGACGACGTCGACCGCGACTTCTGCTTTCTGCTCAA
>JAEUPC010000241.1 GCA_016789865.1 Rubrivivax sp. | reverse complement strand
GGCCTTCACGGTGTCCAGCAGCTGCGAGAAGAGTTCGAACGCCTCGCGCTTGTATTCCTGCTTCGGGTTCTTCTGCGCATAACCGCGCAGGTGGATGCCCTGGCGCAGGTAGTCCAGCGCCGCCAGATGCTCGCGCCAGTGGCTGTCCAGGCTTTGCAGCAGCACCATGCGCATGAAGGGCGTGAACTGCTCGATGCCCACCAGGTCGAGCTTGCCCTTGAACGACGCATCGGCGGCGGCGACCACCGCCTCGACGATGTCGTCGTCGGTGATGGAGTCGCTTTGCTGCACCTTGGTCTTCAGCGGCACGTCCAGCTGCCACTCCTCGCGCAGCACGCGCTCCAGGCCGTCGAGGTCCCACTGCTCCTCCAGGCTCTCGGGCGGCACGAAGGTGCGCACGACGTCGGTCATCGTGCTCTTGCGCAGGTTGGCGATCTGGTCGTCGAGGCTGGCGGCTTCCAGGATCTCGTTGCGCTGCTGGTAGATGACCTTGCGCTGGTCGTTCGAGACGTCGTCGTATTCGAGCAGCTGCTTGCGGATGTCGAAGTTGCGCGCCTCCACCTTGCGTTGCGCGCTCTCGATGCTGCGGTTGACGATGCCGGCCTCGATGGCCTCGCCCTCGGGCATGCGCAGCTTGTCCATGATCGCGCGCACCCGGTCGCCGGCGAAGATGCGCATCAGCGAGTCGTCGAGGCTGAGGTAGAAGCGGCTGGCGCCCGGGTCACCCTGGCGGCCGCTGCGGCCGCGCAGCTGGTTGTCGATGCGGCGGCTTTCGTGCCGCTCGGTGGCCACGATGCGCAGGCCGCCCAGCGTCTTGACCTGGTCGTGCAGGCTCTGCCACTCGTCCTTCAGCTTCTGCGCGCGCGCGGCCTTGTCTTCGGCACTGATGGCATCGTCGCGTTCGAGGAACTGGATCTGCTTCTCGACGTTGCCGCCCAGCACGATGTCGGTGCCGCGACCGGCCATGTTGGTGGCGATGGTGATCATCTTCGGCCGCCCGGCCTGCGCGACGATTTCGGCCTCCTTGGCATGCTGCTTGGCGTTGAGCACCTGGTGCGGCAGTTGCTGCACGGTGAGCAGCTGGCTGACGACCTCGGAGTTCTCGATCGAGGTGGTGCCCACCAGGACCGGCTGGCCGCGCTCGTAGCAGTCGCGGATGTCGGCGACGACCGCGTCGTGCTTTTCCTTCGTGGTCTTGTAGATGAGGTCGTTCTCGTCCTGGCGCACCATCGGCCGGTTGGGCGGCATGACGACGGTTTCGAGGCCGTATATCTCCTGGAACTCGTAGGCTTCCGTGTCGGCAGTGCCGGTCATGCCGGCCAGCTTGCCGTACATGCGGAAGTAGTTCTGGAACGTGACCGAGGCGAGCGTCTGGTTCTCGCTCTGGATGGTGACGCGCTCCTTGGCCTCGACGGCCTGGTGCAGGCCGTCGCTCCAGCGGCGGCCGGTCATCAGCCGCCCGGTGAACTCGTCGACGATGATGACTTCGCCGTCCTGCACCACGTAGTGCTGGTCGCGGTGGTACAGGTTGTGTGCGCGCAGGGCCGCGTACACATGGTGCATCAGCGAGATGTTGGCCGGGTCGTACAGGCTCGCGCCTTCGGCCAGCAGGCCGGCCTTGCCGAGCAGCTCTTCGGCGCGTTCGTGGCCGGCTTCTGTGAGGTAGACCTGGTGCGTCTTCTCGTCGACGGTGAAGTCGCCCGGCTTGATGACGCCTTCGCCGGTGCGCGGGTCGGCCTCGCCGATCTGCTTGCCGAGCTGGGGGACGACGGCGTCGATGCGCACGTACATCTCGGTGTGGTCTTCGGCCTGGCCGCTGATGATGAGCGGCGTACGCGCCTCGTCGATGAGGATCGAGTCGACCTCGTCGACGATGGCGTAGGCCAAGCCGCGCGCCACGCGGTCGGCCACGTCGGTGACCATGTTGTCGCGCAGGTAGTCGAAGCCGAACTCGTTGTTGGTGCCGTAGGTGACGTCGGCGGCGAAGGCCTCGCGCTTCTGAGCCGGGTTCATGCCCGGCACGTTCACGCCCACCGTCAGCCCGAGGAAGCCGTACAGCCGGCCCATCCACTCGGCGTCGCGCCGCGCGAGGTAGTCGTTGACGGTGACGACATGCACGCCCTTGCCGGTGAGGGCATTGAGGTACACCGGCAGCGTGGCGACCAGCGTCTTGCCTTCGCCAGTCTTCATCTCGGCGATCTTGCCCTGGTGCAGCGCGATGCCGCCGATCAGCTGCACGTCGAAGTGGCGCATCCTCAGCGCGCGCTTGCCGGCCTCGCGCACCACGGCGAAGGCCTCGGGCATCAGGTCGTCGAGGGTGGAGCCCTGGGCCAGGCGCTGCTTGAACTCCTCGGTCCTGGCGCGCAGCGCCGCGTCGTCCAGCTTCTCGAACTGAGGTTCCAGCGCGTTGATGCGCTCGACGATGCGCCGGTAGCCCTTCAGCAGGCGCTCGTTGCGGCTGCCGAAGAGGGTCGTCAGGAATCTTGGGAGCATGGGGAGGTGAGTCCGTGGGCCCGAGGTAAATGTCGCAGCGGCAGGCGCTGGGCCCCGTGGGGCTGCGCCGCCGCCCGAACAGCCGGCCGGCGGGGCGGCCCGGTGGTGTCCAGCGGGCGATCCGATCGGCGAGAACTGGGGTCGAAGGTGGATCTGGCCGCGCGGCGCAAGCGCATGGCGACCGTGCGCGCTGCCGCCGCCCCCCGCCGATGAGGCCGAGCAGTTTACCAGCGCCTGCCAGCGAGCCTGGCCGCTGCGGTGGCGGGGCAGCGATGCCCGCTGCCGTGGCGGGCAGGCCGCTCGCGGCCGGGGCTTGTCAAGCCTCGGGGCCCCGTGCGCATGCGCGCGGCCGGCCACCGGGCGCCGCCCAGGGCATCCACTAGCATTGAGTCTGGGTCGGGCAGGCGATACTCGCCGCCTCTGCCGGCAGTGGCGGGGCTTGCGCGCGGTGGATTGCGCCGCCCCGGCCGACGTCGGCAGCCGGCCGAGGCCGCCGCCCGAGCGGCCGGTGCCCCCCGAAGGGAGCCGGAGGAGACCACGACCGAGCGCGGGACAGGCATGTCCGTGCACTCCCCTGGCCAGGCCGCGGAAAGGAAGCCCCCGATGAAAGAACTGGCCGGCCGAAGGCCGCCACAGGAAACGGGTGCCCGGGCGCGGCTGCCGTTGCCGGGGGTGGGGTCGCTCGCCTTGGCGCTGATCGCCTTCGCCGGCTTCGGATTCGGGCTGCTGCCACCGGCGGCTGCCCAGGGGCAGGCCGTGTCGAAGGCGCCCCCGAAGGCTCGGGCCGTCGCCACCCCGGGCTCGCGCAGCCAGGCACCGGGCCGCCGCCCGGCACCGAAGGCCGCCGCACCGAAGGCCCCGGTGGCTGCGAAGAATGTTGCTGTCGGCGCGGCCGCCGTGGCCGCGGCCCCCACGGCGCTGCTCGCGCACGGCTGCCTGGACACCACCCATGGCCGCTGGCTTTCCGACGAGTTGGGGTCGGCGGCTGCCGAGTTCCCCGTGCCCGGCGTGCTGCCCGAGGTTCCCGCGGCCGCACCGGAGCTGCCGGCGGGCATCGACGGCGGGCCACCCGAGGCGACTTTGTCGTTGCGCACCTCGGACGTGACCCTCGCGCCAGGGTCGCCGTGCGTGCCGTTCGCTTCGGTGCGCACGCCGAACTGGCGCATCGAGTCGCTGGCGCTGGTGCCCGCGGCCGCCGATCCGCAAGGCGGTGACCAGCCTCGGGCGATGGTCGTCAGCCGCAAGGAGCCGGGGGCGAGCGCCGTGACGAGTTGGCATGACCTCGCCGAACTGCCGGCGCATGGCCCGCAGGCCAGGCAGGAGGTCTGGGTCTCGCTGGCGGGACTCCTGGCCGGCGAAGCCGGCGAAGTGCCCGCGCGCTGGCAGCGCGAGGTGTCGTTGCTCGCGCGGCAGATGAAGCGCCAGCCGGACACCGACCGCGCCGCCTGGGTGCGCCTGGTGATGAGCGGCGAGGGCGAGTCGGCGCGGCCGGCGGCGGTGGAGATGGTCGACGAGCGCGGCGCGGCCATCGACAGCGCGATCTGGGTCGATCGGAACGAGCTGCCCGGCGGCTTTGTCAGCGCGCTGGGCGGCGACTACGAGCGCATGCTGTGGCAGTCACCGGTGGACTACCGGCGTATCTCGCGCGGTGTGGGCTCGGCCACGGTCATCGTGCGCAAGCGCGTGTTCGCGCCGCCCAAGACACCCGGGGGCAAGCCGCGGCTGGTGGTGCGCAGCTTCCGTTCGCGCGGGCAGCACCTGGGCATCGACTTCGTGGCGCCCACCGGCACGCCGGTGGTGGCGGTGTCCGAAGGCACCGTGGTGCACGCGGGCACCAACGGCGGCTACGGCAACCTTGTGGTGGTGGACCACGGCGGCGGCATCACGACCTACTACGCCCACCTGTCGGGCTACGGGGTCGGCGTGCAGGAGGGTGCGCGCGTCGAGCGCGGCCAGGAGATCGGCCTCGTCGGCTCGACCGGCATGTCCACCGGTCCGCACCTGCACTTCGAGATCCGCAAGGAAGGCAAGTACCTCGACCCGGCCGACCCGAAGCAGGCGCTGCCCAACTGGAGCCTGGCATCGCAGGACCACGAAGCCGTGCTGACGCGCCTGCTCGCGCTGTCGCTGTCGCGGCCCGAAGAGTTCGCCAAGGCCACGCGCACTTCGGTCCTGGCCGCGGCGCAGGGCGCCTCGGCCGCTGCCGCCGAGTAGCAAGCGCCGCCACCGCGGCTCTCCTGGGCCGCGGGCCGGGCCCGCAGCCTTTGCGTGCCGCGGGTCAGTTGGTGCCCGACGAGGCTGCCCCTTGCGGCGCCTTCATCATCGCGCCGGTCATCGGGATGAAGAACACGCCCACGTCCTTGCGCGAGGTGACCTTGCCGTCGGCGTCCTTGCTGTAGATGAACAGGAACTGGCCGCGCTTGAACGGCTGGCCGATCGGGATGAGCATGCGCCCGCCCGGCTTGAGCTGCTTGAACAACGCCGGCGGCACGTACTGCGCCGCGCAGGTGACGATGATGCTGTCGAAGCCGCCCTGCACCTCGGGCCAGCCGTAGAAGCCGTCGCCGACCTTGGTGCTGACGTTGGTGATGCCCAGCGGCTTGTAGATGCTGGCCACGGCCTTGCCCAGCGGCTCGATGATCTCGATCGAGTACACGCTCTTGACGATGCGCGACAGCAGCGAGCTCTGGAAGCCCGAGCCGGTGCCGATTTCCAGCACCGTGTCGCCCGGCGCGCACTGCAGTGCCTGCGTCATGTACGCCTGCCCGAGGTAGTCGGAAAGCGCCGAGCCGTAGCCGATGGCCCAGGGCTTGGCCTCGGCCTCGTAGGCGTCGGCGGCCAGCGCGCGCTTGTCGGCGTACTGGTAGTGGAAGTACTCGCGCGGCAGGTCGGCGAACGCCTTCAGCACCGCCGGGTCGGCCTTCGTGAAGCGCTGGGCGAGATAGCGCTCGATGTTCTTGAGCGCTGCGTCCCGGCGCTTCTGGATGGCGTCGAACGCGCCGGCGCTGATGTCGTGCGGCCGGCCGCTGGCCTGCATGGCGGCGATGTAGGCCTCGCGCGACCATTTGGCGGCAGGCGCCGTGGGTGCCGGGGCGGAGGCGGCCGCGGCGCTGGGCTGCGCCACGGCCCGGCTGGCGGGCGCGACCAGCGCACTGAGCAGGGTCGCGTTGAAGGTACGTCGGAACATCGGTTCTCCTGGACGGTGGGTCTGGTGTGAGGTGAGCAAACGGATCGGGTGGCGTGCCGGAAGACGGCCTTCGGCGAGGGCGGTGCGCGCGGCGTGCGTTCGTGGGGTGGGGGGATGGGGCGGCGATGGCGCTCAGCGCACCGGGGCCGGCGCGGCGTGCCCCGCGACCGCCTTCTCCAGCGGCAGCCACAGCCACACCAGCAGGTACAGCGCCAGCGCCGCCGCCACCAGCGCGCGGTTGCCCTGGCCCATGGCCAGCAGGTGCGCCAGCGGTGAAGCGACCACCGAAAACGCGCCGTTCAGGCTCCAGGCCCATGGCACGAAGTGCGGATAGGGCTGCAGCGCCGCCAGCCCGCAGGCGAACGGGAAGCCCAGGGCCAGCCCCACCGGCGCGATCAGCACCAGCAGCACCGCGATGCGCGCCGACAGCGGCCACCCCAGCGCCAGCGGCAGCAGCCACGCGGCCAACGCGAAGGCCAGTGCACACCAGGCGAGGATTACCACGCACGCCATGCGCAGCCCGTGGCGGATGCGCAGCGCATCGCCGCCGACGGCCCAGCGCCCGCTCAGCCAGCTGCCCAGGCCGCTGAACAACAGCATGGCGCCCAGCGTGAGCGAGAAGCCGAGCGTGCGGTCGTTGAGGAAGAAGGTGGCCTTCTCGATCAGGTAGATCTCGATGAACAGGAACCCCAACCCCAGCCCCGCGAAGTAGGCGATCGACTTGCCCACCAACACCGGGTGGATGCCCATCGTCTTGGGCCTGAACAGCGGCAGCGACAGCACCAGCAGCGCAATGACCACCGACTGCGCCAGCACCGCCAGGCTGACCAGCGCGCCGATCTCCTCGCGCGGCACGAGGTCGATGCGTTCGAGGATGGCGTTCAGCGCGGTGAGCCTGAGCACCGAGAAGAAGTGCGGCCGGTCGGTGGTGGCCGGGCTCAGGTCGTAGGCCGCGGGCCACGGGCGGCCCACGCCGTCGGGCGGCAGCACGAAGGCGCGGATCTCGTCGGCCAGCGCATCCCGGCGTTCGCCGGCGGCGCCGAGTTGCACCTCCTCGAAGGAGATCGCGGGCAGGTCGTTCCAGATCTTGGCCTGCGAGAGGTCGGTGCCCGGCAGGTGGGAGATGTCGAACGAGCGCTCGTCGCAGAAGCGGCGGATGGTGGCGATCGCCTCGGCGCTGAATGGCTGCTTGGAGATCAGCACGCGCGCGTTCCACGCCGAGCGGACCACCACGATGTGACGCGCCGGCTCGGCCACGCCGGCGGCGCGCAGCGCCTCGCGGGCGGTGAGCACGAGCTTGACGGCGTAGACCGTGAACTCGCGGATCGACATCGGCACCGAGACCATGCCCGAGGGCGACAGCGCCGCGTGATACGCGGCCAGCCCCTCGACGGTGAACGAGTACTTGGCGACATCGCTGCTGCCCTGGTAGTCCAGCGCGATGTCCACGAGGTCGAAGGGCGGGTCGCCGGCCGCGCGCTGGCTCAGGTAGGCCGAGGGCGCGGTGGGCAGCCGGCGCGGGTCGTCGCGCAGATCGGGGCGGTACCGGCCGATCAGCGCGTGCAGGGTCGGCTCGGGCTCCAGGGCAACGATGCGGCGTGCCCCCAGCTGCTTCGCCTCGTCCAGGCGGAAGCCGCCGCGGCTGCCCACCAGAAGCACCGACGGCGGCTGCGCCGCCAGGCGGTAGGGCAGCGCGTCAAGTGCGGCGTTCAGGTACGGCAGATCGGCCGGAGCCCGCTTGGGCAACGAGGTGAGGCGGTTGCCGTCGACATACAGGCCGTAGGTTGCGATCGGCTCGGCGCCGCCCAGCATCGCCTCGTTGTTCGAAAGGTCGACATCGAGCCGCTCGGTGAAGTTGTCCAGCACCTCGTAGATGCCGCGCGGCGACTGCAGCACCGCGACGCGCTGGCTGCCCTCCACGCGCAGCGGTGCGGCGATGGCCTTGTACTCGTTGTAGTCGGCGCGCGCGAACAGCCCCACGCACGCCGCGCAGGCCAGGGCCAGCGCCACCAGGCCGGCGCGCCAGGCGCGCGCCGAAGCCGGCGGCACGAGCAGCCAGCCGGCCCACAGCAGCACCGGCAGCAGCGCCAGCGGCAGCGCGAACGGGTGCAGCACGAACATCAGCGCCACCACCACCACGCCGGCGGCACCGGCGCCGACCAGGTCGGCCGCATAGATGCGCGAGATGTCGTCCCCGAAGGCGATGAAGTACAGGCCGATGAACGCGCCGCTCAGGAAGAAGAACGGGAACAGCGCCGCGTAGTAGGCGGCAATCTTCACCAGCTGCGCCCCCATCGTGGCGTGGTTCTGCAGCGCCAGCGGATTGAAGTCGATGGCGGCGATGGCGAGGTAGCCGCCGGCCAGCGACAGCATCATCAGCGGCGGCAGCCAGGCGAACGCGCCATGCACGCGCGCTGGGCGGGCCAGCACCCAGTCCTTGGCCAGGTTGAGCACCACGCCGCTGGCCGCGATGCCCACCATCGTGATCGAGATGACCCAGTAGCCGTACTCGCTCCAGCTGACGATGGCAAACCAGCGCGTCAGCGCGATCTCGTAGCCCACCGAGGCGAGCGCGACGAGGAACAGCGGCAGCAGCTGCGGCCGGCCGAGGTCTGCCGGGCCGGCGGCTGCCGTGGTGACCGTGGGGGTGGCCGCGCTCACCGGGCCGGCCTTCCAGGTGCCGGGGCGGCCAGCGCCGCCTCGAGGAAGCGCTCCATCGTCTCGTTGAACCGGGCCGCGTCGTCGACGAAGAGGGCGTGCCCGGCATCGGCGAACAGCGCGCTTTCCAGGTGAGGCATGCGCGCCCTCACGATCTCGCCTTGCTGCGCGAACTTCGGCGTGTGCGCGTACAGCACGGGCTGCGCCGTGGCGTACAGCGCGTCGCGCCAGAACTCGCGCGGGCGGGGCTGGGCCAGCAGGGTGATCGAGGCATCGAGCGACATGCGCAGCGCGTCGGCGACCAGCTCGTCCAGCCAGCGCGGTTCGGGGCGGCGCTTGAACATCGAGGCGCAGAAGCCGGCCACCGTGGCGCGGCGCCGGGCGCGCAGCCGCGGGAAGAACGTCGGGTCGGCGGCGGGGGGATCGCCCACGCCTACCGAGTTGTCCACCAGCACCAGGGCGCGCACCGGGGCGGCACGGCCGGCGGCGCGCGCATCGTGCATGAACTGCAGGCTCTCCAGCACGCCCAGCGACCAGGCGACGAGCACCACGTTGTCGCCGGTCCCGGCGGCCGCCAGCAGTTCGGCGATGTCGGCGGCGCGGCGGGCGTAGTCATAACCGGCGGTGGCGATCGCCGATCGGCCCTGGCCGCGCGGGTCGAAGGCCAGCACGCGATGCCGCTCGGCAAAGTGCTCGATCTGCGCCTGCCAGATCCACGCCGGCATCGTCCAGCCCGGCACGAAGACCAGGGTGGGAGCCTTCGACGTCGCGCCGAGCCGGGGCCCGGCCTCGAGGTAGTGCAAGCGCTGGCCATCCGAGGTGGTGAACCACCGGCTGGCCGCCCCCGGCACGCGCGGGGCGCCCCCGCCCGCCGTGGCGCCAGACGGCAGCGCCAGGATCGGCAGGGCGCCGGCCATGCCGATGCCAAGCGACTGCGCGATGGCATGGCGACGGCTGGGGCGCGAACCCGCAAGCCAATGGTTGGAGTGCATGCGAAAGTCGGGGTCGCGTGCGCGCAGCGCATCCGCGCGGGTTGGGGCCGCGGTCGGGCCAGGGTGAGCAGGAAGGCAAACCCGCAAGTTTAGCCAGCCGCGGGTCGCGCCCCTGGCTGCCGCTGGCGCGCGGGCTCCTCCCTGGTGGGCGAATGTGCCCTCGCCGCCCCGTGGCGATGCCCGGGCGTGACCCGTGCCGGTACCCCGCCGGGGCGCACCAGGCCGGGCGGTGGGCTACTCGGTGCTTCCGGAAGCCCGGGCGGACGGGCTTGCTGCCGCGGCGGTGCCAGACGCAGGTTGCGGGCGTCGCGCGAATTCCTTCATCGGCGTGGCGGCCGGGCTGCCAGCCGCCAGGAAGCGTGCGGGATTCTGCGGCGCGCCTTCCACCAGCACCTCGAAGTGCAGGTGCGGTCCGGTCGACCGGCCCGTGTTGCCCACGCGGGCCACGAGCTGGCCCCGCTTGACGAGCATGCCGCGCTCCACTTCGAACGATGCGCAGTGCGCGTATCGGGTGACCAGGCCGTTGCCGTGGTCGATCTCGAGCGTGTTGCCGTAGGCGGCATGCCACTCGGCCATCGTGACGATGCCTCCGGCGGCTGCATGGATGGGTGTGCCCACCTCGGCCGGGAAGTCCAGGCCGGTGTGCAGCGAGGCGTGGCCGGTGAAGGGATCGGGCCGGATGCCGAAGCCCGAGCCGACCGGCACCGCCACTGGCGCCGAGCTGGGCACCAGCAGCGCCTGCAGCCGCGACTCCTGCAGCCTCGACTCCATCAGCGTGAAGATGTCGGTGTTCTGGTCCATCGCCAGGTTCAGGCTGTCGACGGCGGCCTGCAACTGGGTCAGCGACGGGCTGTGCAGCGGCACGTACGGGCCGCCGCTGCCGCCCGGGCCGCTGGCCGGGCCGCTCGGGCGCTTCAGCGGCTTGAGCTCTTCGGCCTTCACGCCCGCCAGGCCCACCACGCGTTCGCCCATCGCCTCCAGCTTGACGAGCTTGGCCTGCAGGTCACCGACTCTCTGTGCGATGGCGTCCAGGTTTTCGCGCATGAAGCGGTCGCGCTGCGCGATCTCGTCGCGTACCACGAGGCGCACGATCTGGCTGACCACAGGCCAGCCCTCGCGGGCGGCCTTGAGGAAGATGAAGTGGTAGATGGTGCCCGAGGCGGCCAGGAACAGCAGCGTGACGCCGGCCAGCATGCCCAGCAGCTGCCAGCGTGACAGGCTGATGGCCCGGCTGGGTGCCAGGCTGCTGTGGGTGATGAGCAGCTGCATCGCTAGACTCCTTTGGTGGCCGCACCGGTGCCCGCCCCCACCCCCGACCGCGCCCGCCGCCTGGCGGCGCCGGTGGCGCGGGCGCTGGAAGACAACGCGACGCTGGCCAGCCTGCTGGCCAGGCTGGCGCAGTCGCGCGAACGCTGGGAGGCGGTGGTGGGGGGGCTTCCTGCCGCGTTGGCCGCGGCGGCACGGCCGGGGCCGCTGGATGAAACGGCGTGGGTGATCCTCGCCGAGCACGCGGCTGCGGCGGCCAAGCTGCGGCAGTGCCTGCCGGAGCTGGAGGCGGCGCTGGCGGCGCGGGGATGGCAGGGTCCACCGGTGAAGATCAAGGTCAGCCCTCGGGCACTTTCGTGAGTCGGCACCCGGGCGAAAGCCGGTTGCATCCAGGCGAGCCGGCGTGCCGGGGCCCAGGCGGTGTTGGTGCCGGCTGTCCGAATCGAACGGACGACCTTCCGCTTACAAGGCGGGTGCTCTACCAGCTGAGCTAAGCCGGCCGGGGGGCGCGATTCTAGGGGTTGCCCCCTGGGGGCCGGGCAGGCGAGCCGTCAGCAGCTGTTTCAGGCGGCGAGGCTAGTGGCCGAGGAGGCACCCAACGACCGCAGGATGCCCGGCGCGGGATGTGCGGCGGCCCATCTCGGTGCAGGCGCCATTGCGGATTGCGGCCGGCGCTCACCGGCCGGGGGCACCCAGCCGTCACTTGATGCGCTTGAGCGATGGTCTCGGGGCTGCCGGGCCGGGAGGCTGCGGCTCGCCATCACTGCCGGGCCCTGCCGGCGCGGCACCTGCCGCCTGCGGTTCGGTTGGCGCGGCGTCCCGGCGTGCGAGGCGCAAGGTCTTCTTGGGCGAAGAGGGCGAAGTGGAAGCCGCCGGCGCCGCCCGCTGCTGCGCCGGCGTACTGCCTGCCGTCGGGGCCGCCGGGCTGCCCTCTCCCGCGCCGGCGCTGCCGGCGGTGGGCATGGGGAACGCCATGCCCTGGCCGTTCTCGCGCGCGTAGATCGCCACCACGTGGTCGACCGGTACGACGATCTCGCGCGGGGCGCCGCCGAAACGGGCCTTGAATTCGATGAACTCGTTGCCCAGCTGCAGCGCCGATGTGGCCTCGAAGCCGATGTTCAGCACGATCTCGTTGTTCTTCACGTACTCGGGCGGGACGCGCACGCTGGCGTCGACATGTACGGCGATGTAGGGCGTGAAACCGTTGTCGGTGCACCACTCGTGCAGGGCACGCAACAGGTACGGGCGGGTGGAGCTGCCCTGGGGGCTTTCGGGAATGCCCATCCGACTCACCGCGCGCGGTGCGTGCCCCGGCCGGCCCCGCGGGCCAGGCGCTGCTCGTTCATGGTGCCCAGCGAAGCCCGGGTGGCAGCGCGCGACATGATGGCCTGGCGCCTCGCCGTTGGCCTACTTGCGCATCACCTTCTCGGAAGGCGTGAGCGCCTCGATGTACGCCGGGCGCGAGAAGATGCGCTCGGCGTACTTCAACAGCGGCACGGCGTTCTTGCTCAGGTCGATGCCGTAGTAGTCCAGCCGCCACAGGAGCGGCGCGATGGCCACGTCGAGCATGCTGAAGTCGTCGCCCAGCATGTACTTGTTCTTCAGGAAGATGGGCGCCAGCTGCGTGAGGCGGTCGCGGATCTGCTCGCGGGCCTTCTCCAGCTGCTTCTCGGTGGCCTTGACGCCGCGGGCTTCGAGCAGGTTGACGTTGGCGAACAGTTCCTTCTCGAAGTTGAACAGGAACAGCCGCACACGCGCGCGCGCCACCGGGTCGCCGGGCATCAGTTGCGGGTGCGGGAAGCGCTCGTCGATGTACTCGTTGATGATGTGGCTCTCGTACAGGATGAGGTCGCGCTCGACCAGGATCGGCACCTCGTTGTACGGGTTCATCAGCGCGATGTCTTCGGGCTTGGCGAAGACGTCGACGTCGCGGATCTCGAAGTCCATGCCCTTCTCGAACAGCACGAAGCGGCAGCGGTGCGAGTAGGGGTCGGTGGTTCCGGAGTACAGCACCATCATGTCGTGGGGCCCTTGTCGAGAGACTGGTCGAAGACTGAAAACAAGACGCGCAGTGGGTGCCGTCGACCCCCACTGCGCCGCCGGCGCCGGCCGCGGCTCGCCGCGATGGCCGGCCCGATGACAGGGCGCGCTACCGCACGTCCTTCCAGTACGCCGCGTTGAGGCGCCAGGCGATCACCGTGAACAGGCCCAGGAACAGCAGCACCCAGACCCCCAGGCGAACGCGGCCAGCCTGGCTGGGCTCGCCCATCCACTGCAGGTAGGCGACGAGATCGGCCACCGCCTCGTTGTACTGCGCCGGCGTCAGCTGGCCCGGGCTGGCGAGCTCGTAGCCCTTGAAGACCTGCACGGTCCTCTTGGCATCGTGCGGGTCCTTCTCGGTGGCGTAGACGGCGCGCTGCACGCCCTGCAGCTCCCACAGCACGTGCGGCATGCCCACGCCGGGGAACGCCAGGTTGTTCCAGCCGGTGGCCTTGGACTCGTCGCGCACGTAGGAGCGCAGGTAGGTGTACAGGTAGTCGGCGCCGCTGCCCTTGCTGGCGTCGGCGCGCGAGCGGGCGATCAGGCTCAGGTCGGGCGGCACGCCGCCGAACCACTCCTTGGCGTCCTTCGGATCGAGCGACGTGCTCATCGTCTCGCCCACCTTGGCGCCGGTGAAGATGAGATTGGACTTGATCTGCTCTTCGGTGAGCCCGATGTCGCGCAGCCGGTTGTAGCGCACGTAGCTGGCGGCATGGCAGTTCAGGCAGTAGTTGGCGAACAGCTTGGCGCCATGCTGCACCGCGGCCAGGTCGGTGATGCGCCGGGTGTCGAACCGGTCCCAGGCGACGCCTTCACTGGCGGCGTGGGCGGTGCCGAACGCGAATGCGGCCAGCACGGTGAGGAGGAGCTTCTTCATGGAGGGCACTCGCAAACGTTGTGGTTCGCTTCCCGGGCGGTTGCGCTTCAGTGCGCCTCGAAGGTCACGCGGTCGGGGACGGGCTTGAATTCGCCCATGCGGCTCCACCACGGCATCAGCAGGAAGAAGCCGAAGTAGTACAGCGTGCCGATCTGCGAGATGAGCGTGCCGGCGTCCGAGGGCGGCTTGATGCCGAGGTAGCCCAGCCACAGGAAGAACACCACGAACAGGCCGTACAGGTACAGGTTCCACCGCGGCCGGTAGCGGATGCTCTTGACCGGGCTGCGGTCCAGCCACGGCAGCGCGAACAGGATCAGCACCGCGGCGCCCATCACGACCACGCCCCAGAACTTGGCGTCGAAGGTCTTCAGCAGGGCCGCGAAGACCACCGCACCGGCGGCGATGACGATCTTGCCGTTGGTCTTGAAGCCGCCGAACAGCAGCCCCAGCACGCCGCCGGCCAGCGTGAGGGCCACCAGCACGTTGACCATCGGATCGGTGGTGGCACGCAGCATCGAGTAGTAGGGCGTGAAGTACCACACCGGGGCGATGTGCGCCGGCGTCTTCAGCGGGTCGGCGGGAATGAAGTTGTTGAACTCGAGGAAGTAGCCACCCATCTCCGGGGCGAAGAACACCACCGCCGAGAAGAGCATCAGGAACACCGCCACGCCCATGATGTCGTGCACGGAGTAGTAGGGGTGGAAGGGGATGCCGTCCAGCGGGATGCCGGTCTTGGGGTCCTTCTTGGCCTTGATCTCGACGCCGTCGGGGTTGTTGGAGCCCACGTCGTGCAGCGCCAGCAGGTGCGCCACCACCAGGCCGATCAGCACCAGCGGCACGGCGATGACGTGGAAGGCGAAGAAGCGGTTCAGCGTGGCGTCGCCGACCACGTAGTCGCCGCGGATCAGGATCGCCAGGTCGGGCCCGACGAAGGGGATGGCGGCAAACAGGTTGATGATGACCTGCGCGCCCCAGTAGCTCATCTGGCCCCAGGGCAGCAGGTAGCCCATGAAGGCCTCGGCCATCAGGCACAGGAAGATCGCACAGCCGAAGATCCACACCAGCTCGCGCGGCTTGCGGTAGCTGCCGTAGATCATGCCGCGCCACATGTGCAGGTACACGACGATGAAAAAGGCTGAGGCGCCTGTGCTGTGCATGTAGCGCACCAGCCAGCCCCACGGCACATCGCGCATGATGTACTCGACAGACGCGAAGGCCATCGCCGCGTCGGGCTTGTAGTGCATCACCAGGAAGATGCCGGTGACGATCTGGATCACCAGCACCAGCATCGCCAGCGAGCCGAAGAAGTACAGCCAGTTGAAATTCTTCGGCGCGTAGTACTCCGACATGTGCACGCGGTAGGCGTCGAACGCGGTGGGGAACCGGTTCTGCAGCCACACCGTGGCCTGGGTCAGCGCCGAGGCGCCTGCCGGTGCTTCCTTGAATTCAGCCATCTGGGTCGTCCCTCGGTGACTCTCGGGGTTGTTCGTTCTCGGGCGGCTGGCGCCCGGTGGCGGCCGCCATCGCCGCGCGCCCGCGCGGGGCGCGTGCCCGGCCGCGCCTTCAGGCCTTCTTGTCCTCGCCGATCACGAGCACGTTGTCCGACAGGTACATGTGCGGCGGCACTTCCAGGTTGTCCGGCGCGGGCTTGTTCTTGAACACCCGACCGGCCAGGTCGAAGGTCGAGCCGTGGCAAGGGCAGAAGAATCCGCCGGCCCAGTCGTCGGGCAGCGAGGGCTGCGCGCCGGTGGTGAACTTGTCCACCGGCGAGCACCCCAGGTGCGAGCAGATGCCCACGCCGACGAAGACCTCGGGCTTGATCGAGCGGTGCTGGTTCTTCGCGTAGTCGGGCGTCGGGTACTGCGTGCGCTGGCTGTTGGGGTCGGCCAGTTGCGCCTCGGTCTTGCCGAGCGAGGCCACCTGCTCGGCGGTGCGCCGCACGATCCACACCGGCTTGCCGCGCCACTCCACGGTGAGCTTCTCGCCCGGCTTCACGGCGCTGATGTCGACCTGCACCGGGGCGCCGGCGGCGCGTGCGCGCTCCGAGGGAGCGAAGCTGGAGACGAAGGGTACCGCGGTGAACGCGCCACCCACCGCACCGGCACCGCAGGTGATGGCGATCCAGTTGCGGCGGTCTTTGTCGATCTCGGCCGGGCCGCGCGAAGGGTGGATCGCAGCATCGCTCATGACTGTCCTCAAGTCGGGTGCAAAGCTCTGGTCAATCCGGAATTCTAGCCGAGCAGCCCTGGGCCCCCCGGGGGCTAGCATGAACCGGTCCACCCATGTCCCCTGCGGGCCGGGGCGGGCCTCAGCACACCGACCCAATGGCACAGCCAGGAGAGAACGACCCATGAGCTTCATGTCGGAATTCAAGGAATTCGCCGTCAAGGGCAACGTGATGGACCTCGCCGTCGGCGTGATCATCGGCGGCGCCTTCGGCAAGATCGTCGACTCCGTCGTCGGCGATCTCATCATGCCGGTGATCAGCAAGCTGTTCGGCGGGCTGGATTTCAGCAACTACTTCGTCCCGTTGGCCGGCCAGACCGCTGCCACGCTGGCCGACGCGAAGAAGGCCGGCGCCGTGTTCGCCTACGGCAGCTTCATCACCATCGTGCTGAACTTCGCCATCCTCGCCTTCATCATCTTCCTGATGGTCAAGCAGATGAACAAGATCAAGCGCGAAGCGCCCGCCGCACCTGCGGCGCCCACGCCGGAGGACGTGCTGCTGCTGCGCGAGATTCGCGACTCGTTGAAGAAGTAACTGCGTCAATCTAGGGGGACCGCGACCGGCGCCGGGCGGGGGAGGTGTCGCCGCGGAAATGGGCCGGTTTTCCGCCCCACACCTGCTCACAACCCGGGCGGGGGGGTGCCGGATACTCGAAGCGGGCCTAGTCTCGGCGCACGAGCAGCCGAGTGCCCGCACCTTCCTTTCCGCCCATGACCCCCTTGCCCTCACGCCGGCTGCCCGCCCAGCTGGAGGCGGCCGCCCACCGCCTCAAGCAGGCGGCGCGTGCGGCCGTCGACCGCACGGTCGAGAGCCTGGGGCTGGCCGCGTTGTCCGCACCCAACCTGGTGCGGCGCGACGATCTGCTGGCGGCGCAGTTCGAGCTGAATCGCAAGTCGGCGGCGTTCACGCTGTCGTTCAACGAGGCCTTCGACGAGTGGATCGCGCGCGAGGCGCCGTCGCCACACGAGCAGGGGCTGCCCAAGGCAACGAACTGGGACGCGCTGGCGCTGGTGGACGACCACGAGGTCGAGAAGAAGATCACCGCCGAGCGCTTCGCGCTCGACGTGGCCAACGGCTGCGAATGGGAACTGCGCGAACTCGACGGCTACGTCGGCTCGCTGCTGGGCCAGGTGGGCGAGACGGCCGTGCGCAACCCGCTGCGGCCGGAGGTCATCGGCCACGCCGTGATTCGCGGGGTCGCCGCAGTGACCGAGCGTGCCGAGGTACGCAAGGTGCTGCAGACCGAGCTCGGCCGTTCGATCGGCAGTGAACTGCGGGCCACCTACGCCGACATCGTGAGCCGGCTGCGTGCGGCCGGCGTGCAGCCGTTGTCGCTGGCGGTGCGGCAGCGCTCGCAGCGCGTGCCTGGCGGTGGCAGCGAGTTCGAATCTTCCGGGCAGACGTTCGGTTCGTCCGATGTCAGCGCGTTCGCAGGAGCCTACGGCGCGCCCGGTGGTGCCCCGGGCGGCCCTGCCGGCTACGCCGGCCACGGCGGCTACGGAGGTGGGCACGTTTCCCATGGCGGCTACAGCAGCCGCGGTGGCCACAGCAGCCACGGTGGCCATAGTGGCTACAGTGGGTACGGGGGCCCTGGCAGCGGCTTTGCTGCCTCGCAGCGCGGCCCGGCCCACACCATGACCGGTGGCGGAACCGGGGGTCATTCCACCGCAGGCCACTACGGGCCGGGGGGCCTTGTCGCCCCCGCCGGTGGCGGCCATGGTGCCGGCGCCGCGGGTCTGCACGGCGGCGCGGGCTCGACCGGCGGCTACACCACGGGCGGCTACACCACGGGCGGCAGCGGCTTTCAGCGCAGCACGCGCGGCGGGGCCACGCTGGGCACGGTGGACGCCACGATGATGGCGCTGATGCGCCGGCTGGCGGTCAGCACGGCGCCGGCCATCGGCGGCAACGCCAACAGCTACGACACTTCGCCGCAGGCGCTGGCGCCCAACGTCATCCGCGCGCACCGCCACGAGCTGCGCGAGGCCAGCAAGGGCGCGCTCGACCACCTGGTCATCGACGTCATCGGCAGCCTGTTCGACGCCATCCTTGCCGACTCGAAGGTGCCGCCGCAGCTGGCGCGGCAGATCGCGCGGCTGCAGCTGCCGGTGCTGCGCGCGGCGCTGGGCGACCCGAGCTTCTTCGCCTCGCGCCGCCACCCGGTGCGCCGCTTCATCAACCGCATCGCCTCGCTGGGCGCGGCCTTCGACGACCTCTCGGCGGACGAGGCACGCGACTTTCTGGCCAAGGTGCGCGACCTCGTGCAGGACATCATCGAGGGCGACTTCGAGCTCATCGAGACCTACGAGACCAAGCTCGCCAGCCTCGAGGAATTCGCCGGCGAGATGGCCGGGCGCGCCGCGGCCGCCCATGGCGCTGCACCGGCGCTGCTGGCTGCCAAGGAGGACGAAGCCCACCTCACCGAGCTGTACTCGCGCCAGCTGGCAGTCGACCTGCGTGGGCTGACGGCGCCCGAGTTCGTCGTCCACTTCGTCACACAGGTGTGGAGTCGGGTGCTGCTGCGCAACGCCTTGCAGCACGGCGGCGACTCCGAGGCGATGAGGCGCGCGCGCCAGACCGCGCTCGACCTGGTGATGAGCGTGCAGCCCAAGCCTTCGCCCGCGCACCGCAAGACGTTCCTCGCCGGCCTGCCCAACATGATGCAGGCGCTGAACCTGGGCCTCAATCTGATCGGCTGGCCCGACGGCGAGCGCCGCGCCTTCTTCGGCCAGTTGATGCCCGCGCACGCCGAGGCGCTGAAGGCGCCCTCGGCGCGCATGCTCGACATCAACCTGATGGCCAAGCAGGTCGATGGTGCGCTGGCCAAGCCCGTGCCTTCGCGCGCCGACCTCGGTGCCCCGGGCATGAAGCTGCCGGTGCTGAGCGAGGAGATCGTGTTGCCCAAGCTCAGCGCCGAGGAGGCACGGCAGATCGGCCTGGTGGACGAGGCCTCGATCAACTGGGACGGCCGGGTCGACATCGACGTCGCGTCGCTGGCCGAACAGCAGCAAGTGCAGCGCGAGGCCGAGATCGCAGCCTGCCCGATCGGCCCGCTGCCGGCCCCGGCCGGGCCCGTGGAGCCCACGGCCGGGCGCGAGCTGGCCGACCACGTGCAGGTGGGCAACGCCTACCGCATGCACCTGGACGAACAGTGGCACCGCGTGCGCCTGGTGCACGTGAGCCCCTCGCGCACCTTCTACGTCTTCACGCGCGGCGAGCGCCACAAGCGCGCCCACACGCTCACGCACCGCATGCTGGTGCGGCTGTGCGAATCGGGCCGGCTGCGCGCAGAGGAAGGGATCGAGCTGATCGACCGGGCCACCGCGCGCGCGCGGCGCAACCTGTCGCAACTGGCGCCGCTGGCGGCCTGAAGCGGCCGCCGGGGGCGCGGCCGTGCGCCTTGCCCGGCGCCGTGCGCTTCAACCGGCCGGCCGGACCCCGCTGTTCACCCGCCGGCGCGCCCAGCGCAGCGCCGCCAGCAGGCTGGAGGCGTCGGCCATGCCGCGGCCGGCGATGTCGAACGCGGTGCCGTGGTCGGGGCTCGTGCGCACGAACGGCAGCCCGAGCGTGACGTTCACGCCCTGCTCGACGCCGAGGTACTTCACGGGGATCAGACCGTGGTCGTGCGTCATCGCCACCACATAGTCGAACTCGCCGCGGCGCGCGCGCATGAACACCGTGTCGGGTGCGTACGGGCCGCTCGCGTCGATGCCGCGCTGGCGCGCGGCCTGCACTGCGGGGCCGATGAAGCGCTGCTCCTCGTCGCCGAACAGCCCGCCCTCGCCGGCATGCGGGTTCAGCCCGGCCACCGCGATGCGCGGCGCGGCCAGGCCGAAGGCGCGAGCGGCGTCGTGCGTGATGACCAGCGTGCCGAGCACCGCGTCGAAGTCCAGCAGTTGAAGCGCGCGCCGCAGCGAGACATGGATCGTCACCAGCACGACGCGCAACTCGTCGTTGGCCAGCATCATGCGCACCGGTGGCCCGGCCGGCGCCGCGCCGGTGGTCGGGCCGGGCCGGCCCTGGGCAGGCCTAGAACTCGCCGCCGCGCCAGCGCCGGCCAGCGCCTGCAGCATCTCGGTGTGGCCAGGGTAGGGCACGCCGGCTGCGGCGAGCGCCTCCTTGTGGATCGGCGCGGTCACGATGGCGGCACCTTCCCCCTGCACGACCCATTGCACGGCGCACTCGATGCAGCGCGCCGCCGCGGCACCCGCGCGCGCATCGACCCGGCCCCACGGCAGCGCGGCCAGTGCCGGGTCGAGCCCCGGCACGGCCAACACGGGCAGGCAGCCCGGCGGCACGGCCGGCAGGTCCGCCGGCCGGTCGATCAGCGCCGTCATCGCCGCGCCGGCACGGCGCAGCACCGCCGGATCGCCAGCCACCACCGCGTCGCCAAGCTCGCCGCGCTCGAAGGCGCGCACGATGATCTCGGGGCCGATGCCGACGGCATCGCCCATCGTCACGATCAACGGCCGCGGCGCGCCGGCCGCCGATGGGCCTTCCCGGCGGGCGGGGGCGTTCATCTGGCTACCCTGCGCGCTGCGCGCTGCGGGATGAGCACTTGGGAGCGGCCCGGCGTGCTCATTTGGACTGCCCTGCGCGCTGCGCGCTGCGGAGTGAGCACTTGGGATCGGCCCGCCGTGCTCATGCCGGGTTGTCGATCTCGATGAACCGATGTTCGATGCCCAGGCTCGCAGCGATGTGCGCGGCCACCGCCGGCGCCCCGAAGCGCTCGGTGGCGTGGTGCCCGCAGGCGATGAAGGCCACGCCCGTCTCGCGCGCCAGATGGGCCTGCGGCTCGCTGATCTCGCCTGTCAGGAAGACATCGGCGCCGGCGGCGATGGCCGCTTCGAAGTAGCCCTGCGCACCGCCGGTGCACCAGGCCACGCGCTCCAGCCGCCGGCCGTCGCCGGCCACGAGCAGCGGCGCGCGGCCCAGCGCGGCAGCGGCGGCTTCGGCCAGGGCGTCGGCGCCCTGCCCGCGCCAGGGCCCGGCCGCGCCGATGAAGCCGAGGTCCTGCTCGCCGAAGCGTTCATCGGCCTGCACTTTCAGGCGCAGGCCGAACTGGGCGTTGTTGCCAAAGGTCGGCTCGGCGTCCAGCGGCAGGTGGTACGCGAAGAGGTTGATGTCGTGCGCCAGCAGCCGCGCCACGCGCTCGCGCAGCCAGCCGGTGAGGCGCCCGTCGTGCCCGCGCCAGAACAGGCCGTGGTGCACCAGCAGTGCGTCGGCGTCGGCGGCGATGGCCGCGTCGATGAACGCGAGGCTGGCTGTCACGCCGGAGACCAGCCGGCGCACCTCGGTGCGGCCCTCGACCTGCAGGCCGTTCGGCCCATAATCCCGGAACGCCTCCGGCTTCATGAGGCCTGCGAGGGCCGCTTCGATGTCGTTGCGCTTGGCGATCGGCACGGCCCATTGTGCCTGTGGGGCTTCGGGGCGCCGAGGGCCGCTGCCTACGTCGTCGCGGCCATCGCGACGGGCACGCCGGCCGTGCGACAGCCGGCCCCCGCGCGCCATGCCGGCAGCGGCTCGAACCGCCCCGCATCACTTCCACCTTCGCGTACCGATCGAACCCCATGTGGCGCCGCCTCTGGCTACTCTTCGCGCAGGCCGTGACGCTGGCCCTGGCCGGGCTGTTCGTGGTTGCCACGCTCAAGCCGCAGTGGTTGCCCCGCAATGGCGGCAGCGCCGTGCTGCCGCTGCCCACGCTGACGCAGGCAACGCAACCGGCGGGGCCGCCGGCCTCCTCGGCGGCCTCCGAAGCGGCGGTGGGCGCCGGCAGCTTCGCGCAGGCGGCCCGCCGCGCCGCGCCGGCGGTCGTCAGCATCACCGCCACCAAGCTCGCGCGCAGCCCGCACGCCGACGACCCGCGCTTTCGCTTCTTCTTCGGCGAGCGCGCCCCGGCGCCGCAGCAGCAACTGGGCCTGGGCTCGGGCGTCATCGTCTCACCCGAAGGCTACCTGCTGACCAACCACCATGTGGTCGCCGACGCGGTGGACATCGAGATCCAGCTGGCCGACGGCCGCAGCACGCGCGCGCAACTGGTGGGCAGCGACGCCGAAACCGACATCGCGGTGCTGAAGATCGACCTGCCCAGCCTGCCGGTGCTGGCCCTGGCCGACGCGCGCACGCTGCAGGTGGGGGACGCGGTGCTGGCCATCGGCAACCCCTTCAACATCGGCCAGACGGTCACGGCCGGCATCGTCAGCGCGCTGGGCCGCACGCAGCGCGGCGGCTCGCTGTTCCAGAGCTTCATCCAGACCGACGCGGCCATCAACCCGGGCAACTCGGGCGGTGCGCTGGTCGATGCGCAGGGCAGCCTGGTCGGCATCAACACCGCCATCTTCTCGCGCAGCGGCGGCAGCCTGGGCATCGGCTTCGCGGTGCCCATCGACACCGCGCGCGACGTGATGGACCAGCTGGTGCGCGGCGGCAAGGTCAAGCGCGGCTTCATCGGCGTGGACATCCGTGACCTGAACGCCGAGCTGGCCGAGAGCCTGGCGCTGCCGGTGAAGAGCGGCGTGCTGATCACCGGCGTGCTCAACGACGGCCCGGCCGCCAAGGGCGGTGTGCGGCCGGGCGACGTGGTGGTGCGCGTGGGCGACAAGCCGGTGGCCAACTCGGCCGAGCTGCTGGCCGCGGTGGCCGCACTGCCGCCGCAATCCGAGGCACAGCTGTCGCTGCGGCGCGGTGCCGAGGCGCTGAGCGTGCGGGTTCGGGTGGGCGAGAGACCGCCCGTCCAGCGACCGGGGTCGCGGTAGGCAGGTGGGCGCGCCGGGCCGGCCGCGGCCGGTGCCGTGAGGGGCGCGCTTGCGGTCGCCGTGGCGCGTCGCCTTTGCGCAGGCTCGATGCCGAAGACAGCCGCCGGCCCCGCGGCGATCACAACACCCGGGCCACCCTCTCGAGGATGAGCACGGCGAAGAACGCAAGCGCGGCGATCAGCGTCCACTTCAGCACCACGATGCCGCGCCTGCGCCACATCGCCTGGCTGGTGCCGATGTACATCGCGAAGCACAGCAGCGAGGCCGCCAGCAGCAGCCCGAAGACGAGGCGGAAGGCGGTCATCGCGGCGCGGTGATCAAGGCCGCCCGGGCTACCACGCCGGCGCCAGATCGGCGAAGCCGCTGGGCGCTTCGGTCTCGCGTTCGAAGCTCGTCACTTCGTAAGCCTCAACGTCGGCCAGCAGCTGGCGCAGCAGCTTGTTGTTCAGCGCGTGGCCGCCCTTGAACGCGGTGTAGCTGGCCAACAGCGGCTTGCCCGCGACCTGCATGTCGCCGATGGCGTCGAGGATCTTGTGCTTGACGAACTCGTCGTCGTAGCGCAGCCCGCCGGCATTGAGCACGCGGTAGTCGTCCACGACGATGGCGTTGTCCATGCTGCCGCCCAGCGCCAGGCCGCGCGCGCGCATCATCTCCACGTCTTTCGTGAAGCCGAAGGTGCGCGCACGCGCGATGTCGCGCTTGTAGCGGCCGGAGCCGAAGTCGAAGCTCACGCGCTGGCCGGTGGCGTCCAGCGCGGGGTGATGGAACTCGATCTCGAAGGTGAGCCGGTAGCCGTGGAACGGTTCCAGCCGCGCCCACTTCAGCGAAGGCCCAACGCCTTCGCGCACCTCGACCGGCTTGAGCACCCTGAGGAACCGCTTGGGCGCGGCCTGCAGCGCGACGCCCGCGCTTTGCAGCAGGAACACGAAGCTCGCCGCGCTGCCGTCGAGGATGGGCACCTCCTCGCCGGTGATGTCGATGGCCAGATTGTCCAGCCCGAGGCCGGCACACGCCGACAGCAGGTGCTCGATGGTCTGCACCTTCGGCGCGCCGGGGTCGCCGCCCGGGCTGATGGTGGTGGCCATGCGCGTGTCGCACACCGTGTAGGCGTTGACCGGGATGTCCACCGGCACCGGCAGGTCGGTGCGACGAAAGACGATGCCCGTGTCGGCCGCGGCGGGCCGCAGCGTCAGCTCCACCTTCTGGCCGCTGTGCACGCCCACGCCGACTGCGCGCGTGAGGCTCTTGATGGTGCGCTGGGGCAGCATGGGCGCGATTGTCCCGGATCGCCGACGGCTGCCAATTGGCAGGGCTACCCAGGGCGGCCGGCGCGGTGCTGCGGTGCCTTGCGGCGGCCGGCCGCGGGCTTGGCGCCGGCCGACCCCCCGGGTGCACCGGCCCCCGGCGTGACGCCAGCCGATCGGCCGCGGCCCGCGGCCGCCGGCTCCCGCCGCGGCCCGAACCCCGACTCCTGCCTCTCAGGCCCCCGGCTAGGCCCCTGGCCCGCAATCCAGGCAGCGTTCCACCGGCACCGGCCCCATGCGCAGTTCGCGCGCCAGGTGCCTGAGCGCGGTGCGCAGCCCTTCTTCGACGACCGGGTGGTAGAAGGGGCTGTCCAGCATCTGCTGCACCGTGTCGCCACGCTGCACGCTCCAGGCCAGCAGATGGCCCAGGTGCTCGGCGGCCGGGCCCACCATCTCGGCGCCGAGGAAGCGGCCGCTGCCGTGCGCACCGTAGACGCGCAGCGCACCGATGTTCTTGCCCATCACGCGGCTGCGTCCCTGATCCTCGAACGACACGGTGCCGGTGGCGAACGGTGTCCCGGCGGCGGCGAGCTCGGCATGGCTGGCGCCGGCGATCATGATCTGCGGGTCGCTGAACACCACGGCCAGCGGCGCGCGGCGCGGCCGCACGCGCACATCGGGCCAGCGCCCGGCGTTGTCGCCGGCGATGCGGCCTTCGTCGGCGGCCTCGTGCAGCAGCGGGCGGTCGTCGGCGGCATCACCGGCGATGAAGATCGGGCTCGCGCCCACCTGCGCGGTGCGGCGGTCGTACAGCGGCACGCCGCTCTTGTCGCAGGCCACCCCAGCGTGCTCCAGGCCGAGGTCGTCGGTGTTGTGGCGCCGGCCGGTGGCGGCCAGCAGCCACTCGAAGCTCTCTTCGTGTGCGACACCATCATCGTCCACGCTGTGCACGGCAACGCCGTCGGCGTGGCCGCGCACCTCCAGGTGGCGCGAGGCCAGCGTCAACGGCAGCTCGTGCGCGAAGACCTGCCGCGCCAGGTGCTGCAGCGCCGGGTCGGTGAGCGGCCCGATGCGCCCGCCGCGCCCGTACAGTCGCACGCGCACGCCCAGGCGGTGCAGCGCCTGCGCGAGTTCCAGCCCGATGACGCCGGTGCCGACGACGGCCACCGACGCCGGCAGCACTTCCCACTCGAACACGTCGTCGTTGACGATGACTCGCGGGCCGGCCGCGGCGCGCCAGGCCGCCGGCACCACCGGGCGCGAGCCGGTGGCGATGACGACGCGGCCGGCGCGCACGCGCGTCTCGCCACCCGGCGTGCTGACGAGCAAGGTGTGCGCATCGACAAACCGCGCGCGGCCGCGCAGGCGGTGGGCCTCGGGCCAGCGGTCCACTGCCTCGGTGACGAAGCCGACGAAGCGGTCGCGTTCGCTGCGCACGCGCTGCATCACCGCGCGGCCGTCCACCACCGCCGGCGGCACGCGCAGGCCGAAGCGGCCGGCGCCGGCCACCGCATGCGCCGCCTCGGCCGCGGCGACGAGCAGCTTGCTGGGCATGCAACCCACGCGCGCGCAGGTGGTGCCGTAGGGGCCGTCCTCGATGACGACCAGCCGTTCGGTGTGTGCGCGGGCACTGCGGTAGGCGGTCATGCCGGCCGTGCCGGCGCCGATGATGGCGACATCAACTTCGAGGGTTCCCATTGGGGCTCCTGCTGTAGCCCTGACTGTCGGGCCGCGCCGAAGGCCATTACACGCCGGCGCTTCGGGCCGGGGTCGGCTGCGGCGGGTTTTCGGCGGCCCGGCCATGCCGAGCCACGATCAGGGAGCGATCCGGTCCGAGTGGGGCCATCATTGCCGCATGGACAGCCCCGCTGCAGCCGGCTCGTGGCAAGAAGCCCGTGCCGCCGGCGTGGTTTCGGGGCCGGCGCGCGCACTGCCGCCGCAGTGCCGCTGGCAACGCAGCGAGCAGGGCGCCGCGCTGCTCATCGAGGGCGACTGGCGTGGCCATGCCCACGCGTGGCCGGTGCCGCCCACCGACCTGCCCCGGGGCATCGCGGTGCATGTGCACGCCCAGGCGCTGACCAGTTGGGACATCGCACTGGCCGCGCGCCTGTGGGACCTGCAGCACGACCTGGCCGCGCGCGGCGTGGAACTGGTGCTGGCCGACGTGCCGGCCGGCCTGCGTGACGTGCTGGCGCTGGCTTCACCGCAACGCGCCGTGCTGGAAGAAGAAGGCGCCGCGCTGGCCACGGCACCGCCGCTGCCCAGGCCGGCGCTGCCGCGGCGCCTGATCGCGCTGCCGCGTGCCAGCGAGCCGGTGGTCACGGTGGCGTTCTTCGGCGAGGTGCTGCTGGCGCTGGGCCGCTGGCTGGGTGGGCGCGCCGCGGTGCGGGGTGCCGAAGTGCTGCACCAGCTCGACCAGACGGGGCCGCGCTCGCTGCCGATCGTCGCGATGACCTGCGCACTGGTCGGGCTGATGCTGGCCTACATGGGCGGCGCGCAGCTGGAACGCATGGGCGCGCAGAGCTACCTGGCCGACATCGTGGCCGTGGGCATGCTGCGCGAGCTGGCCGGGTTGATGGCCGGGGTCATCCTGGCCGGGCGCATCGGCTCGGCCTTTGCCGCCCAGCTGGCCACGATGAAGGCCGGCGAGGAGATCGACGCCCTGCGTGTGCTGGGCGTGGACCCGATCGGGCACCTGGTGCTGCCGCGCCTGCTGGCGCTGCTGCTGATGGCGCCGGCGCTGTACGCCAGCGGCGTGCTGGCCGGCATCGTGGCCGGCTGGCCGGCGGCGGTGGGGGTCTACGGCGTCACGAGCTTCGAGTACCTGCACCAGGCCGTGCGTGCGGTCGACTTCACGCACCTGGCCATCGGCCTGTTCAAGGCCATGCTCTACGCCGCGCTGGTGGCGCTGGCCGGCTGCCGCGAAGGCCTGCACGCCGGGCGCAGCGCGCAGGCGGTGGGCGCGGCCACCACGGCCGCAGTGGTGAAGGGGCTGGTGTGGATCGTCATCGCAGCGTGCGTGACGACGGTGGTCTTCACTTCGCTGGGCTACTGAACCTGCGGCCCTCATGACGCCGTTGCCCCAAGCCGCCGACCGTGCGGCCGTGCCCGCGCAAGGCGGTGCCCTGCCGGCGGGCGGGGCCGCCGCACTGCCGGCGGCTGCGGCGCCGCCCGTGCTGATGCAGGTGCGTGGCCTGGCGGTGGCGGCCGGCAACGCGGTGGTGCAGTCGGGGCTGGAGTTCGACATCCGCGCCGGCGAGGTGCTGGTGATGATGGGCCCCAGCGGCTGCGGCAAGAGCACGCTGCTGCGCCACCTGGTGGGGCTGGAGCGCCCGGTGGCCGGGCAGGTGCTGCTGGCCGGGCACGACCTGCACCAAGGCAACGCCGACGAACTGGCCGCGCTGCGGCGCCGCTTCGGCGTGATGTTCCAGGCCGGGGCGCTGTGGAGTTCGATGTCGCTGGGCGAGAACGTGATGTTCCCGATGCGCCTGTTCACGCGCCTGGGGGCAGCCGAGCGGCGGCGGCGCGCGCGCTTCAAGCTCGCGCTGGTGGGGCTGGACGGCGGCTTCGACCTGATGCCCGCGCAACTTTCGGGCGGCATGCGCAAGCGCGCGGCGCTGGCGCGCGCCCTGGCGCTGGACCCCGAGCTGCTGTTCCTGGACGAACCGGGTTCGGGCCTCGACCCGCTGAACGCGGCCCGGCTGGACGAGCTGGTGCTCAATCTGAGGCACCATCTGGGCACGGCGGTGGTGCTGGTGACGCATGAGAACGCCAGCATCTTCGCCGTTGCCGACCGCGCCCTGTACCTCGACCCGCATGCCCACACGATGACTGCGCTTGGCCCCCCGCGCGAGCTGCTGGCCCACGGCCCGGCCGAGGTGCGCGCCTTCCTGCAACGCGGGGTGGTGGTGTGATCCGCGCCGGCAAGGAGGGCACCAAGGGCGCCGCCTGGCGCGTGGGCCTGTTCGGGCTGGCGGGGCTGGCGCTGCTGGCGCTGGCCATCGTGCTGGCCGCTGGGCATTGGTTCGTGCCGCGCGAGGCCGCGCTGATGCGCTTCACGACCTCGGTGTACGGCCTGCAGGTCGGTGCCCCGGTGGTGTTCCGCGGCGTGCGCCTGGGGCAGATCACCGAGGTCAGCCTGTCGGCGGCGAGCGGAGCGCAGGGCGTGACGATTCCGGTGCAGGCCGAGTTCGAACGTGCGCTGCTGCGCACCCTGGTGGGCTCCGAAGCGCCGGCCGTGCAGGGCGGGCCCCTGGTGCCCGAGCTGGTGGCGCGCGGGTTGGTCGCGCGCCTGGCCACGCAAAGCCTCTTGACCGGGCAGCTGTATGTGGACCTGGACATCGACGCGGCGCGTGCGCGGCCTGCGGGTGCGGGTGCGGGCGCGGGCGCGGGTGCCCCAACGGGCGCAGCCGGGGCATCGGGCGGTGCCAGCACAGGCAGCGGCACGGCCACTACCGGCGCCGCCCGGACTGACGGGCTGCCGGTGATCCCCACCGCGCCGTCGCAGCTGCAGTCGCTGCAGGCTCAGCTGGAAGGGCTGGACCTCGGGCAGATCGGCCGCGACCTGGCGGCCACCACCGCGTCTTTGCGGCAACTGCTGGGCGGGCCGGAGCCTGCACGCATGATCGCCAGCGCGTCGCAGGCCGCGCTCTCGCTGCAACGCCTGGTCGAGCGCATCGAGCGCGAGGTGGCGCCACTGTCGCGCTCGGCACAAGGGGCGTTCGGCGAGGGGCAACGTGCCGCGTTGGCCGTGGGCCAGGGCGCCAGCGACATCGCCGGCAGCGCGCGCCAGGCAGCCCAGCAGGTGGCGCAAGCGGCGTCGCAGGCGCAAGTGCAGGTGGGCGCACTGACGGCGGCCGGTGTGGCCGCGCTGGCCCAGGTGCAGCGCAGCGCCGAGGCGGTGACGCAGGCGGCACAGGCGCTGCAGGGCGCGGCAGGCGACGACTCCAGACTGCGCCTCAACGCCGAGCGGGCACTGGCCGACGTATCGCGCGCGGCACGCTCGCTGCGCGAGCTGGCCGAACTGCTCGAGCGCCACCCGGACGCACTCGTGCGCGGGCGGGCGGGCGCGCCATGAGCCAAGGAGGGCCGACGTTGCTCAAGCACCTGACGAGGGCCGGGGTTCGGCCGGGCAAGCGGATGGCCGTGCCTCGGTCGGCGGGTCGCCGCGCGGCGGGCGGGGGTCCCTCGGGCCGCCGCAGCGCCGCGTTGATGCTGGCGGCGGCGCTGGGGTTCGCGCTGGCGGCCTGCGGTGGCGTGCCGGTTGCGCCGACGACATGGCTGCGCCTGCCCGACGTGACCCGTGGTGCCACCGCGGCTGAGCCCGCCGCCGGCCGGCCGGCCGCGGGCGCCTCGGCGAGCCGCGACACCTGGCAGCTGGCGCAGCCGATCGCTCTGCCCGCCCACCTGGACCGCGACAGTGTCTTCGTGCCGCAAGGGGCGGCTGGCGCGTGGGTGCGGCCGCTGGCTGCGGCGCGCTGGATCGAGCCGCTGCGTGATGCCGTTCCGCGGCTGCTGCGCGAAGACGTCATGCGCCACGCACCGGGGGCCGTGCTGTGGACGGCGCCGTTCCCGCCGGGCCTGGTGCCGACACGGCAACTGCGCGTGGAGATCACGGCATTCGAGGTAAGTGGCGACGGCAAGGCACTGTTGACGGCGGCCCGCTGGTCGCTGGCCGATGCGAGCGGCGCGCAGCCGCCTGCGGTGCACGCCGTGCGCTTCGAGACCGCCCCCACCGGTGCCGACGCCGAGGCCTGGGCGCTGGCCCATCGGCAGGCCGTCGCAGCCCTGGCCCAGCGCATCGCGGCGACGATGACGGCGCCGTGAAGGCGCCGCCGACATCCGGCGCGGCGCGATGCCCAGGGCCTGCGCCTTCGCCGCAGCCCGCCGCGAAGGCACCCCTGCAGCCGCCCGCAACCCATTGCCCGAGGAGCACGACATGAACACCTTGACGCGCCTGCTCTCCCCACGAGAAGCGTCAGGCGTCGCCGCTGTGTCGCTGGTCAGGCGGCTGGCCTGGCTGCTGGCCGGCCTGGCGCTGCTGGCCCTCGCCGGCTGCGGCACGCCCTACGCCACGGTGCCGGCCACGGGCGACGGCCGCCCGGTGATGCTGCTGGGCCACGACCCGGTGGCCTACTTCACCCGCGGCCAGCCTGCGCGCGGCGACCCGAAGATCAGCGTCCACCTGCCCGAGCGCACCTACTACTTCGCCAGTGCCGAACACAAGGCGCTGTTCGAGGCCAACCCGGCCAAGTACGAGCCGCAGTACGGCGGCTTCTGCGCCAGCGGCGCGGCCTTCCGCATCAAGCTGGGCAGCGACCCCGCGTCGTGGGTCATCCGCGACGGGCGCCTGTTCATCTTCGGCGACATCCTCGGCCAGACCGCGTGGGGGGTGGACCCGGCATGGAACATCGCGCATGCCGACCGCCTGTGGCCCGAGATCCGTGACAAGGGCTGGCGCGGCGTGTCGCTGATGAGCTACATCGACAAGGTGCCGCACTACCTCACCGGCGCGCAGATCAAGGCGCAGTGGGAGGCCAAGAACCCCGGCCGCGTCCATCCCACCTATGACCCCGGCGGCATGGTGAACAACCTGTTCCTGAAGAAGCCCGGCTGGCGCTCGGCCGAAGGGTTCGGGCAACCGGCGCTGGGCTATCCGCCCTGAGGCGAGGAAGCTCACGCGGGGGTGCATTCGAGGGACCGGCAAAGCTGGCCCCTCGAGAAAGGACATGAGCGACGCCGACTGCCCGGCGGCCTTGGCGCGCGCCACGCCAACGCAACCCGCGCACCCGTGCACCCGTGCACCCGTGCACCCGAGGGCTCCACCGAGCCCCCGAGGCAGCTCAGCTCAGTTCTTCCTGGCCTTCGCCTCGGCCACCAACTTGGCCAGTTCACCACCGCTCTTGTAGTGCGGCACGCGGAACACCAGGCGTTTGTAGCGCTGCCACCAGCTGTTGTTGCCGGCGACCTCGTCCTTCCAGTAGCCGTCGGCCCGCTTGAGGTTGCCTGGCACGTCAAGGTCCCAGCCGTCGCGGCTGCCGGCACCGCCGAAGATGTACAGCTTGCCGCCGATCATCTTGAAGCTGTCGGCGTCGCCGCCCCACGGAATGGCGTAGACGATGCCGTTGGCGCAGTAGCCTCCGTATTCGGGCAGGTACTTCTTCGGGCTGGCGTCGAACAACGCCTTGCTCTCGGCACTGGCGAAGCGGAAGGTGACGCCCTCGTACACGCTCTTGAACTGCGGCGAGCCCTGCACGTAGCGGCCCTGCGTGAAGTAGGCGGTGACGTCGGCGCCCTTGAGCATCACGCGGTCGTCGCCGCCGTCGGCCACGGCATTCACGGGCTTCAGCGTGCCTGAGGGGTTCTGGGCCACCATCGCCGTGCAGCCGCCCAGCAGCATGGCGGTGACGACGATCGCCGGGGCCAGTCGGCGCAAGGCGGCACGGGGCATGGCGTTCATGGCTGAGTGATCTCCTCGTTGTGCGTTCAGGGCTTCCTGGCCTTCGCGTCGGCCACCATCTTGGCCAGCTCTGGACCGCTCTTGTAGTGCGGCACGCGGAAGACCATGCGCTTGTAGCGCTGCCACCAGCTGTTGTTGCCGGCGATCTCTTCGTTCCAGTACTTCTCGGCCAGCTTCAGGTTGCCCGGTACGTCGAGCTCGAACGCGTCCTTGCTCTCCTTGCCGCCGAAGATGAGCAGGCGAGCGCCTTCCATGCGGAAGGTGTCGGCGTCGCCGCCCCACGGGATGGCGAACGACACGCCGTTGGCGCAGTAGCCGCCGAACTGCGGCAGGTACTTCTTCGGCTCGGCGTCGAAGAGCTTCTTCGCGTCGGTGCTGGCAAAGCGGAAGGTGACCCCTTCGTACACGCTCTTGAACTGCGGCGAGCCCTGCACGTAGCGGCCCTGCGTGAAGTAGGCGGTGACGTCGGCGCCCTTGAGCATCACGCGGTCGTCGCCGCCGTCGGGCACGGCATTGACGGGCTTGAGCGCGCTGCTGGGGTTCTGCGCCGTCATCGACGAGCAGCCGGCGGTCAGCGCCGCGGCCACCACGACAAGCGCGGCACCGGCGGCGATTCGCCTCCGGCGAGCGCGGTGGTTCAAGTGGGGCAGGGGCAGGGCGATGCGTTCCATGGTCAGTCGGAGGCTCCGATCGGGTTGACATGCGCGGCCGCGTTCCAGCGCGGCGCGGCGTTGAGGAGGGCGGGCAGCGGGTCTGCACCCGGGTGCAGCATGCGGCTGGCGGGGTGGTCGGCGTAGGGCGCGGGCCAGCCGAGCGTGGCGCTGGCGCGCTCGGCCCGCTCGCGAAGCTCGCCGCGGTCACGCGCGCCCAGGTGCACGATGCCGTAGTGGTGGTTGCCCGTCCACTTGAAGTCGCGCGCCAGCGCGTAGCCGGTCTTGGGGAAGCTGAACATCAGCGCGCCGGGGAACGCCTTGTCGAAGGCCAGCCGCCGGCCGGCCGAGGGTGGCGCGGGCACGGCGCCCGGATCGAAAGCGCGGTAGACGAGGCTGGCTGCCACGTTGGCGCTGGGCTCGCAGCGCGGTGCGGTGAGCGGGTCGCGCCCCAGCGCCAGCGCCAGGCCCATCGCATGCGGGTCGCGCCCGTGCACGCGGCGATAAAGGTCGCCGAACTGCGAAGCCAGCCGCGGGTTGCACTCGATCACGCTCAGGCGGTCACGCGCATGGTCGTAGAAGAACTCGAGGTTGAACATGCCATGGCGGTAGCCGATGGCGGCCAGGAAGCGCCGTGCCACGTCCAGCGCGCGCTGCTGCACGGCGGCCGGCAGCCGGCTCGGGTGCTCCCAGCGCATGAACGCGGCGGTGCCGGGGTACATGATCGCGTCGACGACCCCCAGCGCATGCACGTGGCCGTTGTCGACGTAGCCGTCGAGGTTGAACTGCGGCACCTGCGCGGGCATCGGCTCTTCCAGAAGCATGCGGTGCGCCGGCCCGGCTTCGGGCAGCCGCGCGCGGCACAGGCGGTCGAAGGGGTCCACCAGGCGGCGGATGACCCACAGCTCGCGGCGGCCGAAGCGTGTGTGGGCCTGCAGCACATCGCGGTCGGCCACCGGCCGCGCCAGCACCGAAAACGCCGCCTTCACCGGCTTGACGAAGGCCGGGTAGGCCAGGCCGTGCGGGATGTCGCCGCCGTAGACGGCATCGAGGTCGGCGAAGCCGAGGTTGGCCTCGGGGGCCACGCGCTGGAGCACGCGGCGCGCGTGCAGCTTGTGCTGGGCGGCCAGGATGCTCTGCGGCGGCGTGCCGGGCAGGCCGAGCTTCTCGGCCACCAGCGAGGCGGCCAGCGCACCGAAGTGCTCCTGCTGCGAGATCACCGCCTGCCAGCGCAGGCGGCGCCCGCGCGCGGCCTGGCGCGCGGCGAAGCGCTCGTGGTCGAACAGCGGCAGGCCGATGTTGCTCGGGAAGCTGAAGAGGTCGAACCCGGCGTGATCGAAGCGCGCGCGGCCGTGCGCCTGCAGCGCGTCGCGCGCGACGCGGTCCCAGTCGTAGGCGAACATCCAGCCGACGCGCGGCGGGTCGAGCGGGTTCCAGGCCGAGGGCATCAGCATCGGGTTGTCTCTGTCCAGGGATGTCTTCAGCGGGTCATCCAGCGCCGGGTGGAATAGCTCAGCGCATCCACCAGCGCCACCAGCAGCAGCATCGCGCCGAGGATCGTGGCCGTCTTGTTCATGTGGAACAGGCCCATGTGGAAGGCCAGCAGCTGGCCCAGGCCCCCGGCGCCGACGACGCCCAGTACCGCCGCGGCGCGGATGTTGTTCTCCCAGCGGTACAGCGTGTAGCTCATCAGCTGCGGCAGCACCTGCGGCAGCGTGGCGTAGAGGAACACGCGGCCGTTGCCCACGCCTTGCGCGCGCAGCGCCGCGCCCGGGCCGGGCGGGGCGTTCTCGATCGCTTCGGCGAACAGCCGCCCGAGCACGCCCGTGGTGTGCATCGCCAGCGCCAGCGTGCCGGCGAAGGGCCCGAGACCGGCCGAGATGAGCAGCAGTGCGGCCCACACCAGTTCGGGGATCGAGCGCAGCGCGTTGAGCACCAGCCGCGTGGCCATGCGCAGCCGCGCCGCGTGGCCTTCGTACAGGCGGCTGGCCGGCAGCGCCAGGGCCAGGCCCAGTGCCGCGGCCAGCAGCGTGCCCAGCGCAGACATCGCCAGCGTTTCCCAGGTCCCCACCAGCACCTTGCGCAGGAAGGCCGGGCTCGTGTCCGGCGGGAAGAACTCGCCGATGAAGCGGCCCATGCTGTGCACGGCTTCCAGCGAAAGGAACTGCCGCCACTGCAGGTTCAACGTGGCGAAGCTGGCGACGACGAGCACCAGCACGGCGGCGGTGAACCAGCAGGCGCGGCAGCGCGCGTCGAACAGGCGCGGCGGCAGCCGGTAGGGCGCGTTGGCGGCGGAGTGCGGGCTCATCTTGCGGATCCAGGAGGCGGGCTCAGCCGAGTGCGCGCCGCAGGCCGGCGCTGACGCGGTCGGCCAGCGCCACCAGGGCCACGAACACGGCGAGCATCGTCAGCACCTCGCCGCCGTTGAACATCTTCATCGAGTTGTCCAGCTGCTGGCCGAGGCCCCCGGCACCGACGAAGCCGAGGATCACCGAGCTGCGGATGGCGCATTCCCAACGGTAGACGGTGTAGCTCGTGAGCTCGGCCGCGTTCTGCGGCAGCAGGCCGTAAAAGAACGCCTGCAGCCGCGAGCTGCCGTTGCGCAGCAGTGTGTCGGTGACGTGCGCATCGCCGCTTTCGAGAATCTCGCCGTAGACCTTGCCGAGCATGCCGCCGTAGGTGAGCGCGATGGCCAGCACGCCGGCCGTGGGGCCCAGGCCCACCACACGCACGAAGACCAGCGCCCACACGAGTTCGGGCACGCTGCGCAGCACGATCAGCGCCCAGCGCACGAGCTGGCGCAACCAGAACGGCCCACGCGCCATGCGGCCCGACAGCGCCGAGATCGACAGCGCCCGCGCCGACAGCAGCGTCAGCGGGATCGCGATGACCAGCGCCAGCGTCATGCCCACCGTGGCCATGGCCACCGTGGCCCACGACTCCTTGGCCACCATCCACAGGAACTCCCGGCCGTGCGCGGGCGGCACGAAGCTGGCCAGGAACTGGCCCGTGACTTCGAGGTTCTTCTGCTCGACGAGGATCCAGGGCTTGAACTCGGTGGCCACGAAGAGCGGCCACAGCACGACGAAGAAGGCGCCGATCCAGAACAAGCGCGCCAGCCAGGCCGGGTCGCGGCTGGGTGGGGCGGGCCCGGCGGAGGTGGCGGTGGTCATGAGAGCGAGCGGCGGGTTCGGCCGGGGATCAGCGGCAGTGCATCACCACCGGCGCGGCGCGGTGCGGCTCGTCGTCGTTCGCGTCCGCGTGTGCTGCAGGCGCATCGGCGGGCGCGGTGTGGCCGCCCAGGAGCTCGTACTCATGCTGCGCGTACAGGCGCTCCAGGCGCTCGCGCGTGACCAGCGCGGTGGGCAGGTCGAACGCCACGCGGCCCTCGCGCAGGCCGACGATGCGCGGGAAATGCGCCAGCGCCATGTCCACCTGGTGCAGCGTGGCCACCAGCGTGACGCCGCGTGTGCGTGCCTCGCGCACCAGCGTCTCGGTGGCCCGTCGGGCACGCGTGGGGTCCAGCGCCGACAACGGCTCGTCGACCAGCCACAGCCGCGCCGGCGACAGCAGCGAGCGCGCCAGGCCCACGCGCTGGCGCTCGCCGCCGGAGAGGCGATCGACGCGTTCGAAGAGCTTGTCGGCGATGTCGAACTGTTCCAGCGCGGCGTGGGCCGCGGGGATGTCCACCGGATAGAACAGCGAGCGGAGGCTGGTGGCCAGGCTCATGGCCGGCAGCCGGCCGGCCAGCACCGCGGTGACCACGCGCTGGCGCGGCGGCAGCGGCGGCACCTGCGGCGCGAGGAACAGGCGCCCGCGCAACCGGTGCAGCGCACGCCGGGGCAGCGCCCACGGGTCCACGCCATCGACCCGCAACGTGCCGGCGCTGGGCCGATGCGCACATGCCAGCACCTGCAGCAAGGTGGTCTTGCCGGCGCCGGAGGCGCCGATGATGGCCACCGCTTCGCCGGCGGCCACCGCCAGGCTGGTGGACTGCAGGGCCGGCGCGGCCCCGGCCTTGGCGGCCGGATGGCGGGCCGCGAGGCCGTCAAGTTCGAGCTTCACTTCGGCGCGCTTTCGCGAACGGCAGCCGGGCGGGGCGCGGGGCCGCTCAAGGCGCGCCAATCAGCCCGGCGCTGCGCCCGGCGGCCTCCAGGCCCTTGTAATTCTCGGCCTTGGTGGGGATGTAGCGCGTGGCCCGGTTCAGCTGCAGGATCTCCTTGCCCTCGGGCGTGCCGGCGTCCAGGTCGAGCAAGGCCTTGGTGATCTTCTCGCGCAGCGCCGCGGGCAGGTCGGCATGCACCGACCAGTTGTAGTTGAAGAACGGCGGCGTCGTGTAGAAGACGTTGACCGCCTTGGTGTCGACCTTGTTCTCGCTGACGAACTTGCGCCACACGGTGATGTCGAGCGCGGCGGCCTCGACCTTGCCGCTGACCACCGAGGCGATGGTGGCGTCGTGCGCCCCGCTGTAGGCGATGCGCTTGAAGTCCTTCTCGGGGTTGAGGCCGGCCTCCAGCAGGAAGTTGCGCGGCATCAGGTGGCCCGAGGTGCTGCTCTGCGAGCCGAAGCTGATCTGCTTGCCCTTCAGGTCGGACAGGGTCTTGATGCCCGAGTCGGTCTTGGCGATGAACACCGACTGGAACTTGGTGTCTTCCTCGCGCTGCGCGATGGGGATGATCTTGCCGCCGGAGCGCAACTGCGCCTGCACGTGCGTGAAGCCGCCGAACCAGACCAGGTCGACCTTCTTGTTGACCAGGGCTTCGACGGCGGCGGGGTAGTCGTTGACGGGGGTGAACTCGACCTTCATGCCCAGCCGCTTCTCGAGGTAAGAAGCGATCGGGGTGAACTTGCGCACCTGTTCGGTGGCCGCTTCCTCGGGGATGGTGGTGACGCGGAACACCTGCTGCGCGTGGGCGAAGGCACCGAAGCCGACAAGCGCGACGGTGGCCAGCGCACGCAGGGTGCGCGAGGGGGACAAGCTGATCATGACGCTCTCTCCTGGCTGTAAGGGTCAAGGGACAGGCCGCGACTCTATCGGCGCTGCGCTGCTAGAGTGCGACGCTGGGACTTGCGGCAACAGGGGGCCGACCCCGAAGGCCCCGGGCCGCAAGGGTGGCGCCGTGCGACCCGCCGATCGACCTGATCGCCGGGTGCAGCGAACCGCCCACCAGGACGATACGATGAAGGCACCCCGTTTCTTCCAGCTCGATTCACTCGACGCGGGCTTGCTGGCTGCCGAGGCCGAGGCGGGGCTGCGTGCAAGCGCGGCGGCGGTGTCGCCCAAGTTCTTCTACGACCTGCTGGGCTCGCGCCTGTTCGACGCGATCACCGAGCTGGACGAGTACTACCCCACGCGCACCGAAGCCGGCATCTTCGCCGCGCAGGGCGCGGCGATCGCCGACGCCGTACTCGGCGGCACCGGCCCGCAGCCGGTGATGGTGGACCTGGGTGCGGGCAGCTGCGCCAAGGCGGCGAAGCTCTTTGCGGCCGTGCAGCCAAGGCGTTACGTCGCCGTCGACATCTCGGTGGACTACCTGCGCGAGGCGTTGGCCGGGCTGCAGCGCGAGCACCCGGCCGTGGACCTCGTGGGCGTGGGGCAGGACTTCGCCACGCGGCTGGCGCTGCCGGCTGAACTCGTGGACGGCCCGGCGCTCGTCTTCTACCCAGGCTCGAGCATCGGCAACTTCGCCCCGGCCGAGGCCGTGCGGCTGCTGTCCCAGGCCCGTGCCCAATGCCGGCAGGGCGGCAGCCTGCTGATCGGTGCCGACCTGGTGAAGGACCGCGCCGCGCTGGAACTGGCCTACGACGACCCGCTGGGCGTGACCGCGGCCTTCAACCTCAACCTGCTGCGGCGGCTGAACGCACTCCTTGGCACCGACTTCGATCTGCGGCAGTGGCGGCATGTGGCGTTGTTCGATACGCGCCACTCGCGCATCGAGATGCATCTGGAGGCGCGCGAAACGCTCACCGTGCGCTGGCCGCAGGGAGCCGCCGGCAGCGGTGAAGGCGGCGAGCGCCGCTTCGGCGCGGGCGAGCGCATCCACACCGAGAACTCGTACAAGTGGCGGGCGGCCGGCTTCGAGGCGCTGCTGCACGCGGCCGGCTACGGCGCCGTGCGCTGCTTCACCGACCCGCAAGGCTGGTTCGGGGTGTTCGTCGCGCGCGCTTGAACTCCGCCGCGCGTGGCAGGCTCGGCCAGGGATCGGGTCGGACATGGGCAAGGATCCGGTGACCCGGACTGGGTCGCGTCCGAGGGCGGTGTTCTTACAGACGGGCGGCGCGGTTACGCCGGGCCCGCACCGAGCGGCGCCCCTGCGCCATGGCGGGCCGCGGCTACAACGCGCAGCTGCGCAGCCCGGCCGGCACGTCGTTGCGATGGGGCGGAAAGTAGTTGCGATAGCGCGGGTGGCTCATGCGCGGCTGTGTCATGAACGAGGCGCCGCGCAACACCGGTCGGCCGTCGAACCATGGCGCCGAGTAGTCGCGGTAGGGGTGGGGGTGGAAACCCTCGTGGGGCATGAAGGGCGAGGCGGTCCACTCCCACACGTCGCCCCAGCGGAAGGCGCCGGGGCGCGTGAGCGCGGCGCGTTCCCACTCGGCCTCGGTGGGCAGGCGCCGGCCGGCCCAGCGGCACCATGCGTGGGCCTCGTGCTGCGTGAGGTGGCACGCCGCTTCATGCAGGTTCAGCGCCTGCCAGCGGCCGTGGCGCTGTTGTTCCCAGCCGCCGTTGGCGCGGCGCACATGGCGCGGCGCCTCGGCCTGCTGTACCTGGCGCCAGGCCCAGCCGGTGGCGCTCCACAGGCTCGGCTTGGCATAACCGCCGGCTTCGATGAACGGCACGAAGTCGGCCCAGCGGCAGGCCTGCGCGTCGATGGCAAAGGGCCCGGTGTTCACCACGCAGCGGCCGAACTCGTTGTCGAACACGAAGCCCGCGGGCTGCTCGTTGCCCAGCGACCAGGCCGCGGCATCGAAGCGCAGTTCGCCCGGTGCAGGGGGCAGCGGTTGCGGCTGCCAGCGCCCGCCGTCGTCGATGGGGAAGCCCAGCCCCTGCGCCATGTACAGCGCCGCCTCGTGGTGCATGTCTTCGTGCAGCAGCGCGAGGCGGTAGAAGTACAGCGCATCGTCGTCGCCGGTGCCGCCCAGCGCAGCCAGGCACGCCAGGGACTGTTCGAGCTGCACGGCCAGCTCGCCGCGGGTGGCACCCGCATCGGGCAGCGGGAGCGACCAGCGCGTGTCGTGCGCAACCTCGCTGGAGTTGTACAGCCGGTCGGCATCGGGCCGCAGCGGCACTGCGCGCGGGGCCTGCGGGTCGGCCCGGTGGCCCTGAGCGCGCAGGGGGTTGCGGCCGAGCCAGTACTCCTGGAACCAGCCGATGTGGCCCAGCTCCCACAGCGGCGGGTTCAACTCGGCGCGCCGCGGCACCTGCAAGCCGGGCAGCGCACGCTCGTAGGCGGCAAACGTCGCCAGGGTGTCGTGCCGGCTCGCCACCAGGGCTTCAGCCAGCGCACACGCATCTCCCTGGCGCGCCTGGCGCGCGGCCTCGGGAACCCCACACGGCGCCCCGGCCGATGGAGCGGCGGTGCCTTGCGCCCCGGCCGCGCGGGCGGCGCCTGCGGCACCCGCCCGGCCGTCGGCCACCACGATGGCCACCACGTTGGCCACCACGTTGGCCACCACGTTGGCCGCTAAGCCTTCATCATCGTGCATCGCAAGCCCCAGATCGTCATCGTCACGCCCGCGCTGGCCGATGCCAACAACGGCAACTGGCGCACCGCCCAACGTTGGGCGCGGCTGCTCGGCCCAGCTTACAGCGTGCGGCTGACCAAGCTGTGGAAGCCCGATGGCGACGCTCGGTCGGCCGACGACGCGCTGATGATCGCGCTGCACGCGCGGCGCTCGGCGGCCTCGATCGCCGCATGGCGCGCGGCGCGACCGCGTGCGCCGTTGCTGCTGGCGCTGACCGGCACCGATCTGTACCGTGACATCGACGAGGACGCCGATGCGCAGCGCTCGCTCGAGCTGGCCGATGCCTTCGTCGTGCTCAACGAACTCGGCCCCGCGCGCTTGCCGGCGCGCTGGCGGACGCGTTGCCACGTCGTGCTGCAGTCGTGCTCGGCGCGCCGGCCGCGACCGGACAAGCCGCGCAACACCCTGCGCGCGGTGATGGTGGGCCACCTGCGCGACGAGAAGGACCCGGCCACCTGGTTCGCCGCGATCCGCCGGCTCGCCGGTCGCGGCGACCTGCGTTTCGACCACATCGGCCAGGGGCTCGACGAGAACCTGGCGCAGCAGGCGCGCGCGCTGATGGCCGAGCACCCGCACTACCGCTGGCTCGGCGCGCTCGGGCATGGGCAGGCGCGCCGGCGCATCCAGCAGGCCCATGTGCTGGTGCACCCCAGCGTGATGGAGGGCGGGGCACAGGTGGTGATCGAGGCCATCCGCTCGGGCACGCCGGTGCTCGGCTCGCGCATGGACGGCAATGTCGGCCTGCTCGGCGCCGACTACGGGGGCTACTTCCCGGTGGGCGACGCCAAGGCGCTGGCAACCCTCATCGAGCGCGCCCGCGACGATGCAGCTATGCTGCCGGCGCTGGCACGCCAGATCGAGGCGCGCGCGGCGCTGTTCTCGCCCCAGGCCGAGTCGGCGGCGCTGCAGCGCATCGTGCAGCGGCTGCTGCGGCAACGCCCCTCGGGTTGAACAGAGCGGCATCATCACGCCGCGCCCATCCCGGCCCGATACGTGCCACATCCTGTCTTCCCGGAGAACGCCGAACCATGAACGCCCCCGACAAGAACGCCACCATCGCCGCCGAGCCCCGCCTGACCTCGCTTTCGCACGGCGGCGGCTGCGGCTGCAAGATCGCGCCGGGCGTGCTCAGTGAAATCCTCAAGGGCACTGCGTCGATGGCGGTGCCCAAGGAGCTGCTGGTGGGCATCGAGACCGCCGACGACGCGGCGGTGTACCAGCTCAACGACGAGCAGGCGCTGATCGCCACCACCGACTTCTTCATGCCGATCGTCGACGACCCGTTCGACTTCGGCCGCATCGCCGCCACCAACGCCATCAGCGACGTCTACGCAATGGGCGGGCGGCCGATCCTCGCGCTGGCGCTGGTCGGCATGCCGATCAACGTGCTGAGCACGGCGACCATCGGCCGCATCCTCGACGGCGGCACCAGCGTGTGCCGCGCCGCGGGCATCCCGGTGGCCGGCGGCCACACCATCGACTCGGTGGAGGCGATCTACGGCCTCGTGGCGCTGGGCCTCGTGCACCCCAAGCGCGTGAAGCGCAACGCCGACGCGAAGGCCGGCGACGTGCTCGTGCTCGGCAAGCCGCTGGGGGTGGGCGTGATGAGCGCAGCGCTGAAGAAGGGGCAGCTGGGCGATGCGGGCTACGCGCAGATGATCGCCAACACCACCAAGCTGAACACGCCAGGCCCCGAGCTGGCCGAGCTGCCGGGCGTGCACGCGCTCACCGACGTCACCGGCTTCGGCCTCGCCGGCCACGGCCTGGAGATGGCACGCGGCGCCGGCGCCGAAGTGCAGATCGACTGGCGAGCGGTGCCGCAGCTGCCGGGCGTGCGGGCGCTGGCCGCGCAGGGCTACGTGACCGGCGCGTCGGGCCGCAACTGGGCCGGCTACGGCAAGGACGTGTCGCTGCCGGCGGACTTTGCGGCCGAAGACAAGGCGCTGCTGACGGACCCGCAGACCAGTGGCGGGCTGCTGGTGGCCTGCGACGCCGCGTCGGTGGACGCGGTGCTGGGCATCTTCGGCCGTCACGGTTTCGAGCAGGCAGCGGTGGTCGGGCGCATGCAGGCGTCGGCGAAGGCAGGGCTGCGCGTGGTGGCTTGAGCCGGCACGCCGGGGCGGCCTGAACGCGCCGAGCTGCGATACATCCACGGCGCATCCATCTCGTCCCGCCGCGATTGATCGAACAACACACGCACACGCTGGCCAACGGGCTGCGCCTGCTGGTGGGGCAGGCGCCGCATGCCGGCACGTGCAGCGTGGCGGTGTTCGTGCGCTGGGGCAGTGCCAACGAGAGCACGCGGCTGAACGGCATCGGCCACGTGCTCGAGCACATGGCTTTCAAGGGCACGGAGTTGCCGACCCCCGGCGGCGTGCGCAAGCGCGATGCGCGCCAGGTGAACCTCGAGGCCGAGACCCTGGGCGCCGAGGTCAACGCGCACACCGACAAGGACCACACGGCGTTCTACATGCGCGGCCTGCCCGGGCACGCCGGCGACATGCTGCGCATGCTGGCGGAGATCGTGCTGTACCCGAGCCTGCCCGAGGCCGAGCTCGAACGCGAACGCCAGGTGCTGCTGCAGGAGTACGCCGAGGACGAGGACGATCCGGTGTCCACGGCCTTCAAGCTCTTCGACAAGGCCTCGTTCGGCATGCACCCGGCGGCGCAACCGGTGATGGGCAGCCGGCGCAACCTGGAGCGCTTCACGCGCGCCGACTTGCTGGCCTACCGGGCCGAGGGCTACCGCGCCGGGCAGACGGTGGTCGGCGTGGTCGGCGCGGTCGACCCCGATGCGGTGTTGCGCGAGGCCGAGAGGGCTTTTGGCGCCATGCCCGCCGGTGTGCCGGCCGCGGTGGCGCCTGCATCGTGGCGCGGCGGCGTGCTGACGCGCGCGCTGGCCGGTTCGAGCCAGTCACATCTGGTGCTCGGCTACCCGGTGCCCAGCCGCCGCGCCGATGATCCGCTGGCCGCGGTGGCGGCGGCCGTGTTCGGCGAGGGCATGAGCTCGCCGCTGCTGGACCGCGTGCGCGAGCAGCGCGGCCTTGCGTACTACACCGCCTGCTCGGCCGACGTGCTGGACATGTGCGGGCAGTTCGTCATCGAGGCCAGCCTGGCGCCGGCCGACGTGGCCTCGTTGCTGGTAGAGGTGAAGGCGCTGCTGCACGAGCAGGCCGCGCAGGCTGCGCCCGGTGAGCTGCTGCGCGCGCAGCGCCAGCTCGCCGTGCGCGGGTTGCGCGCGCAGGAGCGCGGGCTGCGTTGGCTGGAGGACGCGGCGTTGCACTGGTTCTCCACCGGCCGGCCGCGGCGCGACGATGAACTGGCGCTGCGCACGCAGGCCGTCAGCGCCGAGCAGGTGCGCGCGTTCTTCGAGCGTCTGTTGGTGCAGCCGCCGGCGGTGGCGCTGACCGGCGCGGTGGGCCGGGGCACGCGGGATCGTCTGAGGCAGGCCCTGGGCGACTGAGCCGATTGAGCGCCCAAGGCCTCAAGCGCTTGAGGGCGACAGCGCAACGGCGCGACAGCGCGAGAGCCATCCTCCCGAGCGCCGCCCGCAACGGCGGCGTCGTCGACGCGGCGCCGGCCGCGGCGTTCAGCAGGCGTGCAGCAGCGCCACCAGCTGCGCCTGGCTGTGCGTGCCGGTCTTTTCGTACATCTCGCCCACGTGCGTGCGCACAGTGGAGATCTTCACGCCCAGCGCCTCGGCCGCGCTGGCCGGGCGCATGCCTTGGCACAGCATCTCGGCCAGGCGGGCTTGCGTGCGCGTGAACCGAAAGCGGCGGCGCATCGCGTCGGCCCGCGTCAGCACCACGCGCTCCACGGTGGCCAGCACCCAGGTCGTGGTGCCCAGGCCGCCATCGTGCACGGTCATCGGCTTGAGCGCGAGCTGCATCGCGGCACCCTCGGCTTCGAGCAGCAGCGTCACGCCGCGGCCGGCCACCAGCTCGGCGTGCCACTTGGTGATCGGCACCCAGCGCCCGCCTTGACGCACCGCCAGGCGGCCGGCGGCGTCCAGCCACAGGCCCTCGCAGCGCTCGACGCGGCGCGTGGCCGCCGGGTTGCACTCGAGCACCGCGCCCATCGCGTCGGTGACGATGAGAGGCGTCTCCAGGTGCTGCATCAGCGCATGGCCGAGCGCCGCCAGGCGCGTGGAGCGCAGCGGCGTCACGGGCGTCGGTGCGGCCGTGGGCGCCACGGCCTGACCGGTAGTGCGCGGCTGGGCGGCGGGCATCAGCGGCGGCATCGTCGTCATCGCAGTGTTCGCAGGCCGCGAGGGCGCGGCCTGACTGCCGGCGAAGGCCGACGAGGCGCCTGCCAACGGCGGCACGGCGGCCCGGAAGGCAAGGGACGGAACCGGGATCGAAGTCTGGGTCAGGGTCTGCACGGCGGGCCTCCTGCGAGTGGCGTTCGGTGGGTGAGGCGCATTGCACATCGAGGACCCCGCCGCGGCGAATGACACCAAGGTATCCCTCCCCGGAGGGAGGGTGCGCAGGGGCGGCATCGCCGAGGTGGATGCCATCATTCGCCGCCCCTTGCGGACCGGCCTCCACCGCGCTGCCACTTCACCCTGGGGCACGGCAGCAGCCACCACGCCGCACCAACGCACGAGCAGTGCGCGCGAGCCCACGGGAACCGACGAAAAGAATGAACCTCCTCGATGTCCCGGCGCTGCTGTGGGTGGTGTGCTTCCAGATGGGGCTGTATGCGGTGATGTGGCTGCTGGCGCTGGCGCTGCTGCAGGAGTCGCGCAGGGCGGTGGCGCATTGGGTGGGGTTCATGGTGCTGCTGTGCGCGGGCTTCGTGCTTGCCGGCCTGCGCGGCGAGCCGCGCCACTGGTGGGCATACAACGGCACCAACGTGATCATCATGACCGGCTTCGCACTGATGCGGCGTGGCACCGAGCGCTTCATGGGGCTGCCGGCCAGCGACCGCGAGCAGGTGTTGACGCTGGCGCCGGCGATTGCGCTGCTGGCCTGGCTCGGGCCGGGGCGCGACGACGCGCCGCTGCGCATCGTGGCCGCCTATTGGATGCAGGCCTGGATCATGGTGCGCATGCTGTGGCGCATTCGCCCGGCGCTGATCGCCGAGTTCGGCCGCGCGACGATGCTCGGCCTGGTCGGCCCGGGCTCGCTGCTGGCCGGCGTGCTGTTGCTGCTGGGCCTGCGGCAGGTGCTGGCCTGGCCCGAGCCCACCGAGATGCAGGCGACAAACGCCGCCAACTTTGCCGTCATGCTCACCTACCTGGCGGGCAGCGCGCTGTTCTGCTTTGGCTTCCTGACGCTGGTCACGCAGCGCCTGGTGGTGCGGCTGCGCGAGGCTTCGATGCGCGACTCGCTGACGGGGCTTTTCAATCGCCGCGCGATGAACGAGGCGCTGCAACGTGCATGGTTGCGCCACCGGCGCACGCACGAGCCGCTGGCCGCGCTGGTCATCGACCTGGATCGCTTCAAGCACGTCAACGACAGTGCCGGCCACGCGGCCGGCGATGCCGTGCTGGTGCGCGTGGCCGCGGTGCTGCAGGTGCAGCTGCGCGCCGAGGACGTGCTGGGCCGCGCCGGCGGCGAGGAGTTCTGGCTTCTGCTGCCGGCGACGCCGCTGGATCACGCGCTGCAGCTTGCCGAGCGGCTGCGCTCGTGCGTCGAGGCCGCGGCGCTGGGCACCACGTGCAGCATCGGCGTCGCGCTCGCGGCGCCCGGCGATGCGGAGGTCGGGCAGCTCGTCGCGCGGGCGGATGCGGCGCTCTACCGGGCCAAGGACGCCGGCCGCAACCGGGTGGAGGCGGGTTGAAGGGCAGCAGGGCGGCAGGCCCGCACCGTGAGCGAGGCCAAGTGTGCGCGGGATGGCACGCAGCCCCGGCAGGTGTGCGGCGGGCATTCGACTGCTGAACTACGATCACCAGATGGAAAGCTCCGGTGGCAACAGCCGCGTCGGCGATCTGCTCTCCGAGCGCCGCCGTGCCTTCGTCCGCTCGCTGTGGAGGTGGCTCGGTGCGGGCGCCGCGGTGACTGGCCCGGCCGCCCTGGCCGCATGCGGGGGCAGCGACGGTGCCGCTGCTCCACCGCCGCCGGCACCGAGCCCGCCCGGGTCACCGAGCCCGGCACCGACACCGGCACCGGCACCGGCACCGGCACCGGCACCGGCCGGGGCGCCTTCGTTAGGTGCCCACGGGCTCGCCTTTGCCCGCCACAACATCGCGGTGCCCGGCCTGGCGGTCACCGGCATGGCCAGCGCGGCCACCGGCAGCACGCTGCTGGTGTGCGTGGGGCGCGGCAATGTCTCGGCGCATGCGCTGCCCACCGACAACAAGGGCAACCTGTTCGAGGCCGTCGGCTCGCCTCACACCTACACGCTGTGGCCGAGTTCAGGCACGGCCCTGTACGTGTGTCGCTCTGCCGCGGGTGGCGCGGGCCATGAAGTGAGGGCCAGCAAGCCCGCGCTGGACGAGACCACGCTCACAGTGCTGGAGGTTCGCGGCGCCGGCGTGCTGCAAGACGTGCGCTGGAACGAGGCGCTCGCCGGCACGCCGACCACCAGCGCGAGCGTGGTCACCACCGGGCCGGCGCTGCTCGTCGCGTGGTGGTGGGGCGACGCGGGCGTCGACGGCGACAAGACGGCGGTACCCGGCAACGGCTTTGTGGTCGTCGACTCGGTGCTCGCCTCGGGGGAACTGGTGCAGTGCGCCGTGGCCACCCGCCAGGTCAGCGCAGCGGGCACGTACCAGGTCAGCTGGTCGGCCACACCGGCGCAGGGCGCCCAGCTGTGGCTGGCGGCGGTGCAGGCTTCGACCTGACAGACCTCGCAACGCGCGCCAAGCGCGCCGGGCGCGCACGGCGCAGCCGCTGCGTGGCAGCTCAGGACAGCCGTGCGGTGAGCTCCTGCACCGTGGTCCGCGGCTGTTCCATCACCCGGCTGAGCGTGGCCACGTAGTCGAGCATCATCGAGTGCATCGCGTCGGGCGCGAACAGCGCGCTGCGGTACGCGAACTCGCAACGCCAGCCGGAGGCGGCGCCGACCATGTCGACATCCAGTTCGGCCAGCAGACTGCGCCGGTCGGTGGCCAGCGGCGTGAGGTGCAGCCCGGCGCCCTGGTAGCTCGTCCCGGCGCTGTCCTCCAGGAACTGGGCCCAGATGGGGAACACGGTGTTGCCCGAAGGTGCCAGGGCCGTCTCGCGCAGCAGCACCTCCAGCGGCACGCGGCCGTAGGCCAGCATCTTGCGGATCGTCGTATGGGCCTGCGCGCACAGCGCGTCGAAGCCCAGCGCGCCCGCGGGCCGCACGCGCACCGGCAGCATGCTGGTCATGTAGCCCACGATCTGCATGGCCGAGGCGCTCCAGCGGTTGAGCGTGGGCACACCGACCAGCAAGTCTTCGTTGCCGGTGCGGTGCCGCAGCAGCACCGCCAACGCCGCCAACAGCAGTGCGAAGGGGGATGCGCGCAGCTTGCCGGCTGTCTCGCGCAAGCCCTGCAGGAAGGCGGCAGGCTCCATCACGTGCGTCGTGCCGGCCCGCCAGTCGCGGTTGCCCTTGCGCTGGGCGATGGCCGGCAGCGCCACCGGCGGCGGCAGGCCGTCCAGCTCGGCGCGCCAGTAGCGGATCTCGTCGTCCAGCTGCCCCGAGTCGTAGGCTTGCTGCTCCCAGCGTGCCACATCGACATACTGCTCCGTCAAGGCCGGCAGGTCGGCCCTGCGGCCTTCCAGCCGAGCCTGGTACAGCGCCACCAGCTCGCGCAGCATGATGCCGATCGACCAGCCGTCGCACATGCCATGGTGCACATACAGGCACAGCACATGCTCATCGGCGCCCAGGCGGTAGAGCTGGGCGAGAAAGGTCGGACCGTTGAGGATGTCCAGCGCGGGGCGGTCGGGGTCCGACAGGGCCCGCACGGCGGCGTCGAGGCGGGCCGCAGGCGTGGCCCCTTCGATCTCAGCCACACCCAGCGTCACTGGTGCGGGCGGCATGATGCGCTGGTGAAGCTGGCTGTGCTGATAGGTCAGCCGCGATCGCAGCGTGGGGTGGCGGGCGACCAGGTCGCCCAGCGCGCCTTGCATCGCGCCCACGTCCAATGGCCCGCGCACGTGCCACGGGATGATCATCTCGTTCAGGTTGGCGGTGCGGTAGCGCAGCGCGAAGGCCCACATCGAACGCTGCCCGTACGACGCGGGGTTGAGCGAGTCGGGGTCGGGTGTCATGTCGGCAGCTCGGTTCACTGCATCGAGGCTGCAAACTGCGCCGTGGCCTGCTCGACCCGAGCGTGCGCTTCGGGTTGCGGAAAGGTGTGGTCGGCGCCCGGCAGGTCCAGCCGTGTGGTCGCCGGGTGGGCCAGGTTCTGCTGCCACATCGAGTTCATCTGCACGGTCTCGAGAAACTCCTTGGCGGTGTAGTCGTTCCCGCTGAGGATGAGAAGCGTGCGCCCGCCGCCCGCGGCAAAGCCGGCCCACGCGGCGCCCATGCGCACGCCGAGGTCCAGATGGCCGTCGTCGGCCCCATCGTCGTCGGCGTGCGTCGGTGCATCGGCCTCGCGCCTTCTCGTGGCGCGGGCACTCATGCGCAGCGCGCGCGCCAGTTCACCCAGGGAACTGCCCAGCGAGACGCCGCCGCGCAGCAGCTTGAGCCAGAAGTCCTTCTGCGCCAGCCGCTGCAGGTAGTAGTGCTTGACCTGCGTGACCGCCGCGGTCTCGTCGGTGCGCACCCAGGGGTTGACGAGCATCAGTGCCTTGACCCGCGTGTCCCTGGTGCGCCTGACGTAGAGCAGTGCCGCCGTGGCGCCGCCGCACAACCCCCAGATGGCCGCCGAGCGCAACGTGGGCACCTCGAGGAACAGCGCGTCCAGCGCCGCGCGGATGTCGGCGTAGAAGTCCTCGAAGTACTGGCGCGGGCCGCTGCTGTCGCCCATGCCGCGGGCGTCGAAGCGCATCGCGGCGACGCCGTGCCCGGCCAGCGCTTGCGCCAGGCGCACGAACATCCGGTGGCTGCCGATGCGGTACTGCGGCCCGCCGACCACGATGAGCACGGCGTGGCGCGCCGGTGGCGCCGGGGCCGCTGGGGTGCTGACGATGCCCAGCATCTCTTCCCCCTGGCAGGGAAAGACGACGGCGGTCTCGGTGATCATGCCAAGGCCGTCGTTTCGCACAGCGTGCCCGCTTCGATGGCCGTGAGGTCGACGAGTGTCGGGGCCTCCTCGATGTCCTGGGTCTGCCAGAACAGCGGCCCGCCGACGGCTGCGGCGCGCACCTCCACGCCGGCGGCCAACCACTTCTGGACGATGTTCTGCGACGCGGGCAGCAGCTCCGGGGGCGTCTGGGCCGACACCTCGAGCCAGGCCACACGCGTGCCCTGCGCCGGAGGCCGCAGCTGCGAGGCGGCCAGGCCGTCGGCGACGCCCGGGCCAAGCTCGTAGCCGGCGACCTCTACTGCACCGCCCGCGGCCAACGTGGCCACCAGCGAATCGGTGACGCCCTTGGCGGCCCCTTGCTGCAACTGGCCGGCCATCTTCAGACGAAGGAACTGCTGCAGCACGAGCTTGCCGTTGGATTGCGGCTGCCAGAGCATGAGATGGGCCCTGCTGCCGAGTTGCGCCTGAGCCTGCGAGGCGACCAGGCAGCCGGCCCGGATGCCCCACAGGACGAGCGGTGTTCCGGCGGGGGCCTGGCCCGCAGCCCACCGTGCGGTGTCGACCACGTCGTCGACCCAGGCCTGCCAGGTGGCGCTGACGAGATCGCCGCTGCTGTCGCCGCAACCGGCCAGGTCCAGTTGCACCACCCGCAGGCCTGCGCGGGCCATGGCCCGCGCCGCCAGCGACGCGGTGCGGCGGCCCTTGTTCATCTCTTCGGCGAAGGCCGCGACCCCCACCACCACACCACGCGGCACGCCGTCGGGTTCGTGCACCACCAGCAGGCGCCTGCCGCCCAACGGCGCAATGCCGTCACGGAACATCGCCTTCATGCCCATGCTGCGGTTGACCGTGGAAGGAAGAACGGGTCGGGCGCGGGCCGAGTGCGCTTCAAGCCATGCGTGCGGCGACGAAGTCGCACAGCGAGCCGACAGTGGCGAAGGTCTCGCCGTCGATGTCGTCGTCGTCGACGACCAGGCCCAGGTTCTCTTCGATGGCCGAGATCAACGACACCACGGCCATCGAGTCGAGCTCGGGGATGGCCCCCAGCAGCGGGGTCTGCCGGTTGAAGGTGGCACTGCGGCCGTCGAGGCTGAGCACCTCGTCCAGCAGGCGCAGGACCTGGGATTCGACTTGCATGTTCGTGCGCTCCGAAGAGCTTCTTGTCAGGGGCGAGGCATTCTAGGAAGCGACCCTGGCGTGCTCGTGGAGCGGACCCGGGCTTGCCCAAATCCTTCACGGCCCGATTCCCGCTGGCGCAGGCCGGGGCGTCCGCTTGGGCGGCGCCCTCTGTGGCGGTCAGTCGGTCAGAACCAGGCGTACGCGGCCACCTGCACCCAGCGCTGCCAGTAGCCCGCGCCGGACCCCGCGCCGCCGCCCAGGCCCAGACCTTGCCCCGAGCCGCCCACCGATGCCCGCAGCCGCCACTGCGGTGAGGTGTCGGCGGCCAGCGTGAGTTCCCACAGGTGCGGATGGCCGCGGCTGGCGTTGCCTGCCGAGTCCACCTCGCGCGAGCGGGCCAGCCCCAGGCGCGCCTGAGCCTCGAAGGGCTGCCATTCGTGCGACAGCGTGGTGGTCAGGCGCGCCTCTTCGTAGCGGCGCGGGTTCCAGTAGCCGCGCGCGTCGGCGCCGGGGGCACCTTCGCGGCTGCGCTCGAAGCGGCTCCACTCGGCGCCGACCAGCCAGCGTGGCCGCGAGGCCAGGGCCCACTCCCCGCGCGCGGCCAGCCGCTCGCGCGTGGTGCCGTCGTCGAAGCGCAGCCGCGCCGCGGCCCCGGCCAGCAGCAGCCGCCCGTGGCCCCGCCAGTCGGCGCCCAGCGAATCGATGTCCACGTGCACACGGTTTGCAAACGCCCGCGGCGTCTCGACCAGTTCGCGCGTGTGTTCCGCGTCGACGCGCCAGCCGTCGGCCGGAATCCACTTCAGCCGCGCGGTGGGCGCGAACGGTTGCCAGGCGCCGATGTGATGGCTGCGCAGCACGACCTGCGGCCACCAGGTGCCCGCGGCCGCATCGGCTTCGCCCAGACGCCAGCGGCCGGAGGCCTCGAGCGTGGTCGCCGAAACCCGCGCGGCGTCTTCGAGTTCGAGATGGCGCAGGCTTACTTCGGCGCTCATCGCGGCCACTGGCCTGGCACCCGCGCCCACGGACGTGGCGCGAGTGCGAAGACCGTCGCGGTCTTCGGTGGCCTCCAGCACCCCGAAGCCGTAGGGCCGCACGTCGCGCGCAAAGCGGTGGTCGCGCAGCCAGGCAGCCTCGGCCGAGCCGGCCTGCTGCACCAATGGCCAGGCACGGTCTTCGAAGCCCGCCCAGCGCCAGGCCCGTGCGAGGTCGAAGCGTTCTCCTTCGCTGGCCGGCGGGGCCCAGCGCCGGAACTGCACCAGCGCTTCTCGGTGGCGCCCGGCGCTGTTGAGCGCATTGGCATGGGCCCAGCCGAGTGCGCGGTCGCCAGGCTGCAACGCGGTGGCTTCGGCCAGCAGCGGCAATGCGGCGGCGGTGTCGCCGGCCCACAGCGTCTGCCAGGCCAGCGACGGCACGATGTCGCGCCGGCGGGCCGGCGCGGCCGCAAGCGCCTGCCGGTACAGCGCCGCGGCGCGCGCATTGCGATCGGCCCAGCCGAAGACGCGCGCGGCCTCGATGAGCAGGTCGGTGTCGGCCGGCGCGCGCAGCACGAGCTGCTCGAACAGCGGCAAGGCGGTGGCGAAGTCGCGCCGGTCGGTGGCCGCGCGCGCCTGCGCCAGCGTGCCGGCGCGGTCGGCATCGGCCGCCGGTGCCGCCTGGGCGGCCGCGGATGTGGCTGCACCCGCGAGGGCGGCAGCGAACGTGGCGGCGAGCGTGGCACCGAGGGCCGCGGCAAGCGGTGAGCGGCGCCTCACGCGGCCTTCCCCGTGCGCGCGGTCTGCCAGCGCACGCTGTGCGCTGCAGGGCGCCTGAACAAGTACGGCAAGGCGATGACCGTGGTCACCGCCTGCATCGCCCAGTAGGCGATCGGGTACCACACGGCATAGGGCAGGTAGCGCAGCACGCGCGGGTCGTAGCGGCGGTCGATGAGCACGCCGGTGGTCAGCTGCACGAGGCACAGCGTGGCGATCGACATGCCCCACAGGTTGGGGATCGGGCTGGCGCCCACCGGAGGCACGCCCACCGCGATCGACACGCTCCACAGCGCCGTCAGGAAGACAAAGCACACCGACCACAGGATCGACAGCGACGACTCGACGAATACCGGCCACAGCCGGCGGCAGTTCCACGTTGTCAGCACGTCGCGGTGCTTGTGCAGCACCTGGGCCAGCCCGCGCGCCCAGCGCAGGCGCTGGCGGAACAGGCCGCGCCAGCTCAGCGGCACCGTCATCCAGCAGATGGCGCGCGGCTCGTAGCGCACGTCGTAGTGGCGCTTCTGCAGCTTCCACGTGAGCTCGATGTCCTCGGTGGGCATGTTGGGGCTGAAGCCGCCGACATCGGCCACGGCGCTCTTGCGCAGCGCCGCCACGACGCCCGAGACGGTGACGATGCGGCCCCAGATGCGCTGGGCCCGCCGCAGCAGGCTGATGATGGAGGAGAACTCCACCGCCTGCAGCCGGGCCAGCACGGTGGTGGTGTTGCGCACCCGGGGGTTGCCGGTGACCGCGGCGACGCGCGGCGAGTCGAAGTGCGGGACGATCCAGTTCAGCAACTGCGGATCGGGCGCCGCGTCGGCGTCCAGCCCGAGCAGGATCTCGCCACGTGCCAGCGGCAGGGCGTCGTTCAAGGCCATCGCCTTGCCCTCGTTGACGCGCTTGTGCAGCACGCGCAGCCGGCGGTCGGCCAGCAGCGGTTCGAGCGCGGCCAGCGTGCCGTCGCGCGAGCCGTCGTCGATGACGATGACCTCGAAGGCCGGGTAGTCGATATCGAGCATGGCCCGCACCGAGGGCGCGATCACCGCTTCCTCGTCGTGGGCCGGCACCAGCAGGCTGACGAAGGCGGGCTTGCGCGACGACGGTGCGGCTTCGAGGCTGGCACCCGGCGCCGCCGACGGCGGCGGAGGCGGCATCGCGTCCTCCCAGCGCCAGCGAAAGAGCAGCGCGGTGATGATCCACATGATGCTCGTGACGATCGGGTAGGCCGCAAAGAACACCAGCACCAGCCAGTACGGCGGCGAGTGCTGGATGGCCAGCAGGACGGCTTCGATGCTCATCGGCGCACCGCCGGGTCGCTGGTGTCCGCGGCGGCGGGGCGGTGCCCGGCCTGACTGCTGGCGTGGTCGATCGCGCTGCGCGCCCGTGCCGCAAGGTCCGAGGCGGGGGCCTGCAGGTCGGTCGGTGCGCCCTCGGCGTCGCCGCGCGGCGGCGGGGCCTCGAGGTAGCGCTTGAACGCGCCCTCGATCACCAGTTCGATGCGCTGCGCGCTGGCGAGCGCCCGGAAATCGGCCACCACCTCGCGGCCATGGAAGTCCACCCGGTAGTCGAGCACCGCGCCGGCGGCGCGCCGCCGCGGCCCCTTGCGGCGGTAGATGCCGCGGTTGTGCAGGATCCAGGACACCGTGATCACCGGGACGACGACCGCCGCCCCGATCATCAGCGTGCGCAGCTCCGAGAAGTCGGTGCCGCGGGAGATGACGCGATACCAGCCCCAGAAGAAGAGAGCCCATCCGGCGGCGATGGCCAGAAGGTGGGCGAACCTGCGCAGCCAGTGACCGTGCCTGGACGCAGCCGGTCCTTCGGCTGCCGCATCGCCGGCACGAGCACCCCCCGGCGTGATCAACGGCCGGTGCGGATGCACCCCGGAAGCCGCGGTTGCGGCAGGGAGGTCTGGCGGGCCCGGGCCAGCCAGAGCAGGAGGGCCAGCAGCACCAGCGTCCACGGTGGGGGCGCATCGACCTGACCCGCCACCAGGTGCTCGGTGGGTACCAGCGTCCAGTCGCAGCCCGCCGCGCAGGCGGTCGTCCAGCGCAGGTCCACGACGCCTGCACCCAGCCGGTTCCACGCGCCCAGCTCGAAACCGTACAGGCCGGAGGTCAGCAGCAGGTTCTGGTCGAAGCCGAGCCGATCGCGCGGGTTGAGGAAGTCGCGCCCGATGCCCAGCTCGGCGCCGCCTGCGCCGACGAGGCGGAAGAAGAAACCGTCGTCGTGCAACACGCTGAAGTTGTACTCGCCGGGCTCGGTGATGCGGATGAAGCCGCTGTAACGCGCGGTCCAGTTCTGCTGCGCCGGGTCGGCCGCCTCGGCATTGTCGCAGTTGCCCAGCGGCGCAGAGGGTGCGAAGAATGGCGCCAAGTCGGCGGCGCCCCAGGTGGCGCTGTAGCACTCGTTGTAGCGCGAGTTGCCGTGGTTGATGGTGTCCAGCACGCCCGAGTAGCTCTGCAGCAACGCACCGCTGGCGGCGCTGGCCGTGCCGGCCGCCGCCGCGTGCACGGCGGCCCAGTCGACCTGGCCCCACAGGCCGGTGCCCCAGGCGAACGTGGAGATGGGCACGCCGGCGCCGAAGCGACGGTTGGGTTCGTCCCAGAGCACGGCGCTGCCTTGCCAGTCGTTGCCGATGCGGTGGAACTCGGCGGCCGCGCCGTTGCCGGCGGCGAAGGTGCCCGGGTACTGCGGGGCGAGGACGTACGCCGCCTGGGCAGCCTCCAAGGGCACCACACAGGCCACCGCCAGCGCGGCGATGCCGGCGCCCAGCGCACGGCAGATTCCGCCCGACAGCCCGGCCGGGCCCGACCGCGGGTGGCGAGGATGGTCGGGTTGAACGGGGGTGGTGTAGGTCGTGATGAAGTTCATGATCAGCCTGACGGTGACATCCACTTTCGACATTAGGCCACAGGCCGACTTCCAAAGCCCGGAAATGCGCCCGTCTCGTGCCGTTTCACGCGCCCCGCCCCCGCATCCATGAGGGTTCACCCGAACGTCGATGCCAGAATCTCCAACCATGAAAGTACTCGTAACCGGCGCTGCCGGCTTCATCGGCAGCACTGCGTCGCTGCGCCTTCTGGCCCGGGGCGACGAGGTCGTCGGCCTGGACAACCTCAACGACTACTACGACGTCCAGCTCAAGCTCGACCGCCTGGCGAGGCTGCAACCGCACGCGCGCTTCCGCTTCGCCAAGCTCGATGTCGCCGACCGCAACGGCATGGAGGCGCTGTTCGCGGCCGAGAAGTTCGACCGCGTCATCCACCTGGCCGCCCAGGCCGGCGTGCGCTATTCGCTGAAGAACCCCCACGCCTACATCGACAGCAACGTCGTGGGTTTTATGAACATCCTCGAGGGTTGCCGCCATGCCAAGGTCGGGCACCTCGTGTATGCCTCCTCGTCCAGCGTCTACGGCGGCAACACGCGCATGCCGTTCTCGGAGCACGACAGCGTCGACCACCCGGTGAGCATGTATGCGGCCACCAAGAAGGCCAACGAGCTGATGGCGCACACCTACAGCCACCTGTTCGGCCTGCCGACCACGGGGCTGCGCTTCTTCACGGTCTACGGGCCCTGGGGGCGGCCGGACATGGCGTTGTTCCTGTTCACCAAGGCCATCCTCGAGGGGCGGCCGATCGACGTTTTCAACCACGGTCGCATGCAGCGCGACTTCACCTACGTCGACGACATCGTCGAAGGCGTGATCCGCGTGCTCGACAAGACGGCGGCGCCGAACCCCGCCTACCGCGCCGAGGCGCCCGACCCGGGCACCAGCAACGTGCCGTTCCGCGTGTTCAACATCGGCAACCACAACCCGGTGCCGCTGATGGACTTCATCGGCTGCATCGAGGAAGCGCTGGGCATGAAGGCCGAGAAGAACCTGCTGCCGCTGCAGGACGGCGACGTGCCGGCGACCTACGCCGATGTCGATTCGTTGCGGGAGTGGGTCGGCTTCGTGCCGGCCACCGACATCCGCGCCGGCATCGGCCGCTTCGTGGCCTGGTACCGCGAGTACTACAAGGTCTGAACTCAGCGCCGGGCGGCGCCTGCTTCTTCGAGCAGCAAGCGAAGGTAGCGCACCGGGATGGCGTAGGTGATGCCGGTGGGCGCCGACAGCGCCGTCTCGCGACTGCCGCGCACCAGCACCATGTTGACGATGCCGATGACCTCGCCGGTGGAGGCATCGAGCACCGGCCCGCCGCTGTTGCCGGGGTAGGCGGTGGCGTCCAGCTGCAGCGCCTGCAGGTTGCCCGCGCGCAGCCGGGCCAGCGCGCGCGGGTCGAGCTGGGCGGCAGTGGGCGCGGGCAGCGCCACGGTGGTGACCGAGGCAACGATGCCGCGGTGCGTGACCGGCGCGAAGCCCAGAGCGCCGCCGATCGGGAAGCCCAGCAGCGCGATCGACTGCCCTTCAGCCGCCTGCTCCGACGCTGACAACGCCAGCGCCGGCAGCGGCGGTCCATCGATGCGCAGCAGCGCCAGGTCGAGTGCCTTGTCCTGGGCGAGCAGGGTCGCAAAGCGCAGGTCGCCGGCCTCCCGGCCGGGCGCAGCGGTCTGCCCCAGCACGGCCAGGCGCACGCCCTGCCCCGAGCCCGCCTCCGTCGGCGCGGGCAGCACATGGGCGTTGGTGGCGATGACCGATCCATCGGCGACCACGAAGCCACTGCCTCGAAACCCGAAGCGCGGGCTCGCCGTCGCGCTGTAGGTGCCCACGGGCACGACCGACGGTCGTGCGTTCGCGACCAGTGCACGCAGGTCGAGGCCGGCAGCGTCGGCAGGTCGGGCCTGGCCGCATGCAGCGCCGGAGTAGCCCGTGGCGAGCACCGAGCCGGCGGCGGCAGTCGGAAGACCGAGCCGCAGGGCGCGGGCCGGCATGAACCGCGCGCCGAACCCCAGGCCCAGCGCGCGCAGCAGCAGCCGCCGGCGCCCGGCGCGAACCATCAGCGCGCCAGCTTCAGCAGCTCGGTGACTTCGGCCTGCGCCTTGAAACGGTCGCCCAGCCGGGCCAGGTCCTCCAGCTCCGCCCGCGCCGGCGGCTTGTCGCCGGCCTTCAGGTGCAGGCGGGCCAGATTGAGCTTCAGGTGCGGGTCGTGGCGATCGATCTGCACCGCTTGCTTCTGCACCTCCAGCGCGCGCTTGAGCTGCCCCTCGGCGGCCAGCGTGGTGGCCAGCGTGTCCATGATCTGCGGCCGATTGGGCAGGATCTGGTTGGCCTGTTCGGCCAGCGGCACGGCGCCCGGCTTGCCCTGCTTGGCCATCAGCCAGGCCACGTTGTTCAGCGCCAGCGCGTTGCGGGGCTGGGCATCGAGCACGGCGCGGTAGTGCTTCTCGCCGGCGGCGAAGTCGGCGCGTGCCATCGCCAGGTCGCCCAGGTAGTAGTTGAAGCCGAAGTCCTTCGGGTTCTCCTTCTGCCAGTCGAGGGCCAGCTTCTCGGCGTCGGCGCGCATGCCGCCGGCGAACATCGCCTGGTGCAGCCTGATCGCCAGATCGGTGCTGCGTGACAGCGCGAAGGCCTTGCGGTAGGCCGCCACCGCGGCCGGCCAGTTGCGCTGATGCCGTTCGACGTCGCCTTCGAGCTGGAAACCGCCGATGTCGGTGGGCCGGCCTCGCTGCAGCTCGCGCGCGATCGCCCGGGCCTCGTCGGGACGCTCCTGCTGCAGTGCCAGCGCGGCGAGCCCGCGCCTGGCCGCGAACGACTCGGGCTCCAGCTCGAGCGCCTTGCGCAGGGCGGTACGTGCCGAGGGCAGGTCCTTGTGCTGGACATGCGCCTCGGCCAGGCGCAGCTGGTGGATCGCCTCGCCGGGGTATTTCGTGGCCAGCTGGCTGAAAGTGGCCATCGCCTGGCGCGCGTCGCCGGCGGCCAGCTGCGCGCGGCCCAGCGCCGACTGCATGTCGGCGTTCCCCGGCAGGGCGGCGACGCCATCCTGAGCGGCGATGACCGCGGCCTGAGGGTCGCCCACACGAAGCAGTTGCTCGATGTAGACCAGGCGCGGGTTCGGCTGCGCGGGCGCTGCCTTCACCGCCGCGGCGTAGATCTGTGCCACCTCGGTGCTGGTGCCGCCGGTGCGGGCCACGATCTCCGCCAACGCCATGCGGGGCGCGACGTTGTTGGGGTCCTGGGCGACCAGGTCCTGCAGCCGCTTGCGCGCTGCGTCATTGCGGCCGGCGGCCACGTCGAGGGCTGCCAGTGCGGCTGCGGCAGGCACGAACTTCGGCTCTTTCTGGAGCGCTGCCAAGAGGGCCGCGGTGGCGCCAGCCTCGTCCTTCTTCGCCAGCAGCACGCGGCCACGCAGCAGCTCGGGCAGGGCCTTGTCGGGCATCTTCTTCTGCAACGCTTCCACCGCGCGCAGCGCGCCGGGCAGGTCGCCGGCACGCAGGCGTGCAGAGATCAGCGCCAGGTCGGCGCGGGTGCCGCCGGTGTCCTCGGCGGCGATGGACTCCAGCGCATCCATCGCCGGCTGGGTTTCGCCGCGGGCGTACCGGGCCAGGGCGAGCGTGGTGCGCACGCGAGGGTCACTGGGCGAGGCCTTGGCGGCGGCCTGAAACATCTGGTCGGCACGCTTGGGGTCACCGGACAGCATGAGGGCCTCGCCGGCCAGCGCGTAGGTGGGACCGTCGACCGGCTTGCTTTCCAGGGCCGGCGCCAGCACCTCCAGTGCCTTGGTCGGCTGCTGAGTGCGCAGGTAGGTCTGGGCGAGCAGCTGGCGCGTGCCCAGGTGCTGCGGCATCGCCCGCAGCGCCTTGGTGAGGTTGCTCTCGGCCTGGTTGTACGAGCGCAGGCGGAAATCGGCGGCACCGGCCAGCGCCTGGATGCGCGGGTGGTCGGGCATGGCCTTGAGCATGCGCGTGGCGATGTCGCGCGCCTTCTGCGCATCGCCATCCTGCAGCGCCATGTGGCCCTCCAGGTACAGCGTGTCGGGGTGATGCGGCGCGGCCTTGCGCAATGCCTCGAACTGGGCCTTGGTCTCGGCCAGTCGGCCGTGCTCGGCGTGGATGCCGATGATCGCCACGTGCGCCGTCGCCGCCGACGGCGCCGCGGCCAACACCTTGCGCAGCGCCTCGAGGGCGGCGGCCTCGTCACGCTTGCCGCGCCAGAGCAGCTCGCCCTTGAGCGTGCCGGCGCGCTCGTTGCCCGCCTCGCGCGCAAGCACGTCGTCGAGCAGGCGCAGCGCGCCGTCGACGTCGTTCTCGCCGGCCTTCATGCGCGCGTGCAGGATCAGCGCGGGTGCGAACTGCGGGCTGGCCTTCAGCGCGCGGGCCAGGGCCTCCTTGGCGGGGGCCGCCTGCCCTGCCACCGCGTGGGCGATGGCCACGCTGGTGGCCAGGTCGGCTTGTGCCGCGGGCGTGGCGAGCACGGCCGCGCCGAACTGCGAGACCACCTTGGCATGCTCGCCGGTGAGCAGCATCGTGCGAGCCAGGTCGGGGCTCACCTGGTCCTCGGCATGGCCGAGTTCGCGCGCACGCTGCAGTTCCACCAGCGCACCCGCGGGGTCGCCCGACTCCAGCAGGGCCTTGCCCAGCAGGTAGCGACCGGCAGGCGAGTTGCCGTTCTTCTGCAGCAGGGTCTTGAGCTGGATCGTCGCGGACTTGTACTCCTTCTTGGCCATGAACGACTGCGCTGACTGCAACAGCTTCTCTTCCGATTCGCCGCGGCAACCGCCGAGCATCGCGGCGGCAACGACCAGGGCGGCCAGGGCGAAACGGCTGTGACGTGCATTCATGGTGGTGTCCTCCGAGTGGCCGTCGGCCTGGCCGCTTGTGGCAGGCCGACGCAACCCGGGATGGCGCGGCGCCCGTTCACGGCGGTGCGGCTTGGGGTCCATCCGGGCCGCGAATTGTCCCGGCTGGGCTGGTCACCGGGCATCATCCACCGGGCCGGTGCGTGCGAGGCAGCACGCTGGGGGCCGCCCCGATCGGCGGCCACCTGTCACGGCTTGATACCCAGCCGCTTCATCAGGTCGTAGATCGTCGGGCGGCTCACGCCCAGCAACTCGGCGGCGCGGCCGATGTTGCCGTTGGTGCGCGACAGCGCGGTGACCACGGCGCCGCGTTCGGCGGCGTCGCGGATGGCTCGCAGGTTGAGGTCGGAAGGCGGGCCGGCGCCCTCGTCGCCCGCGGCCATGCCGGGCAGGCCGAGGTCGTCGGCCGTCAGGCGCTCGCCGTCGGCCATGATGGCTGCGCGCTTGATGCAGTTGAGGAGTTCGCGCACGTTGCCGGGCCAGGCATGCTGTTCGATGGCGCGGATGGCCTCTTCCGACAGCATCATGGCCGGCCGGCGTTGCTCCTGCGCGAAGCGGCGCAGGAAGGCGTGCGCCAGCAGCACGGCGTCGCCCGCGCGCTGCCGCAGGGGCGGGATCTCCACGACGATCTCTGCCAGGCGGTAGTACAGGTCTTCGCGGAAGCGGCCGTCGCGGATCTGGTTCTTCAGGTCCTGGTGTGTGGCACAGACCACACGCACGTCGACGGCGATCTCGCTGCGCCCGCCCAGGCGTTCGATCGTCCTCGACTCCAGGAATCGCAGCAGCTTGGCCTGCAGCGAAGCGGGCAGGTCGCCGATCTCGTCGAGCATCAGCGTGCCGTTGTGTGCCGTCTCGATCTTCCCGGGCGTGGTCTTCGACGCACCCGTGAAGGCGCCCTTTTCGTAGCCGAAGAGTTCGCTCTCCAGCAGGTTTTCGGGGATCGCAGCGCAGTTGATGGCGACGAAGCGGCCGGAGCGCTTGCTGGCGGCGTGCAGGCCCTGGGCCAGCACCTCCTTGCCGGTACCTGATTCGCCCAGCAGCATCACGGTCGCGTTGCTGGAGGCCACCCGCTCGATGGTGCGCGCCACGCGCAGCAAGGGGGCGTCGCGGGTGATCAGGCCTCCCAGGGCGTCTGGCCCGGGCCCGGCCTGGGCCGACAGCAGGCGCCGGTTTTCGGCTTGCAGCTCGGCAAGCCGCAAGGCACGTTCGATGGTCAGCTCGAGGACGTCGGGATCGAACGGCTTGGCCAGGAAGTCGTAGGCACCCTGCGCCACTGCGCGCAGCGCATGGGCCTGGGCGTTCTGCCCGGTCAGCACGATGACCTTCACGTTGGGGTCGATGTCCAGCAGCTGCTGCAGCAGCCGGAAGCCTTCGGAGACCGAGTCGGGGTCGGGCGGCAACCCCAGGTCCATCGTGACCACCACCGGGCTGTGCCGTCGGAACTGCTGCAGGGCCGATTCGCGGTCGGCCGCTGTGACGGCCTCGAAGCGGTCGAGCGACCAGCGGATCTGGCGCTGCAGCGCGAGGTCGTCCTCGACGATCAGCAGGGGCGTCGCGCGTGCTGCGTCGCCCTCGGTGGCGGAGAGGGTGCGCGCCGCGCCCGTCTCGACGCCGCCAGTGGAGGTTGTCATCACAGGTCGGGGGCCATCAGGTCGGAGTCGTGCTGCGACTCGAACAGCGGCAGGCGCACGGTGATCACCGTGCCTTCGGACTCCCGGCTGGCGACCTCGATGGTGCCGCCCAGCTCACGCACGTACTGCGCGCTCTCGTAGCTGCCCACGCCCATGCCGGTGTCCTTGGTGCTGGCAAACGGCTTGAACAGCTGCGTCTGCACGAACTCTTCGCTCATTCCCACCCCGGTGTCGCCCACCTCGATGCATACCTGCCCGCTCTCCCTGTACACCGATATCCAGACGCGGCCGGGCACCGCGGTGGCGTCCAGCGCGTTGTGCACGAGGTGACCGAGCACGCGCTCGATGCGGTCCTCGTGGCCCCGCGTGGCCAGACGCTCCCGCTGCACCACCTCGAGTTCGCGCCCGCGTGCCCTGGCCAGGGCCTGCAGGCTGTCCACGATGGGCAGCAACACGACGCCGCCTCCGCCGCCGGGGGCCGGCGAACCTTCGCGCAATTGCAGCATCAGACGCCGCATCTTCGCGAGCGAGCTTTCCACGGTCAGCAGCATGTCCTGCTGGAACTCGCGGTTGTCGCGCAGCCTTTCGGCATTCTTCAGCATCAACGACAGTTGGGTGACGATGTTCTTGAGGTCGTGCACGACGAAGGCCGACATGCGGTTGAAGGCCTCGAACTTGCGAGCCTCCAGCAAGGCCTCCGTCGCCTGCATCTGGGCCAGGTACCCGGCGGCTTGGCGGCCGGCGGTCTTCAGCAAGTCGAGCACCTCCCAGTTCACGTCCACCCGCGTGCGCGGGTGGGCCAGCAGCACGAAGCCCTGCAGCTCGTCGCCCACCAGCAAGGGAACCACCAGCCAGGGCCGGGCAGGCCCGCCGAGCCACTGCGGCAGCGGCAGGCCCTCGTACAGGTGAGGCGAGGCCAGCCGCTGGTCGAGGTCGATGACCCAGCCCGTGCGGCGCAGGAATGCGACGAAGGCGCTGTCGGGGCCCTCGTGGGCCTGCACGGGCGGAACGTTCCAGCGCGCCACCTGCTGGAACGGGCCTTCGGGCTCGCTGCGGGTCCACAGGCTGCCGCCAGGGCATTCGACCAGATCGGCCAGCCCACGCACGACGAACTGCCCGACTTCGTGCGGTGCGCCGCGGGTAGACAGCATGGCGGTGAAGCGCAACCATTGCTCGCGGTAGTCGAAGCGGTAGCTGAAGAAGTGCTTGGCCACGAAGACCCGCAGCCACGCCCGCAACGAGCCCGACAGCGCGAACGCCACCAGCGCGGCCAGGCCGGCGAACAGCAGGCTGATCTGCAGGGCCCGACCCCATGTGCCGCCGAAGAAGCGCAGGTAGTAGCCCAGGCTCGAGACGAACAACAGGTACAGGCCCGCCAGCACCAGCGTCGCCGAGTGGAACACGGCAGTGCGCGAAAGCTGCAACTGGGTGATCCAGTCGGCCCGTCGGCGCGCTGCCACCAGCAGGAACGGGATGGCCAGCGTGTGCACCAACCCGCGGGCACCCAGCGTGTCACCATCGGCGCGGCCGAAGAGGAAGGCCTGCGACGTCATGTAGATGTCGAACACGAACACGATCGCCAGGCCCAGGCACACCGGCTTGGCATGCCAGCGTGGGTCCTCGCCGAGGTTGCGGAACAGCTGCTCCAGCAGCAGCAGCCCGAGCAGCGGCAATGCCAGGACCACCATCAGCACGAACTGAGAGGTGGGCTGGTGGAGCATGCCCAGCGCGGCGCGAAGGCCCTGCAGCGCCGTGGCCACGACCAACGCGATGACGATGATCCAGCGCAACGTGCGCGCGACACGCGGCGCTGCACCGTCGCGCATCGCGCCGATCAGGGTGTACAGGAAGGCCAGCCACAGTCCGTAGCGCCCCAGGTCGAGCAGCGCGGCGGCGGCCGCCCAGCCGGTCTCCGGCGTGCCGAAGGCCAGGGCCTGGGAGGCCGCCCACAGACCGCTGGCACCCAGCGCGCCGACGAACAGCGCGGCGCAAAGCGGCGAGCCGCGGGGCATGCGGCCCGTCCAGGCCAGGAAGGCCAGGAAGGTCAGGTGGGCGACCGCGCTGAATGCGTGGCCGGCCACCGCAAGGTCGTCCAACGCGGCAGGCTCAGGTCAGGGGCCCGGGGGGAACCGGGCGGGGCCGCGATTGTGTTTGGCGCGGCCCGGTTCGATCGACTGGGCGCATGCCGCCGCCGGCCCGGATGCGGCCGAGTTCACACCATTGATGCGGGGTGCCGGTCGGCTGGTCTGCTGCCGCGGCGCTGGCCGCGAGTGCCGGGCAGGGCCGTCAGCGCGCGCCCTTGCCGGTCAGTACCACGCCCACCGTCTCGAGCAGGACGACGAAGTCGAGGAACAGGGTGTGGTTCTTGACGTAGTACAGGTCGAACTGCAGCTTCTCCTGCGAGTCCTCGACCGTGGCGCCGTAGGCGTAGCGCACCTGGGCCCAACCGGTGACGCCGGGCTTGACGCTGTGGCGCACGGCGTAGAAGGGGATCTTCTGCGTCAGCTGCTCGACGAAGTAGGGCCGCTCGGGGCGCGGGCCGACCAGGCTCATGTCACCCTTGAGCACGTTGAAGATCTGCGGCAGCTCGTCGATGCGCAGGCGGCGGATGATGTGGCCGACGCGGGTGATGCGGTCGTCGTTGGCGGCGGCCCAGCGCGGCTTGCCGTCCTTCTCGGCGTCGGTGCGCATGCTGCGGAACTTGATGACCTGGAACGTGCGGCCGTTGAGGCCGACGCGTTCCTGGCGATAGAACACCGGCCCGACGCTCTCCAGCTTGATCAGCAGGGCGGTGATGGCCATCACCGGCGCGGCGGCGATGAACAATAGCGTCGCGCACACGATGTCGAAGACACGCTTGATGAAGGTGCGCAGCGCGCCCTGGTTGAAGCCGTCGCCGAAGATCAGCCAGCTGGCGTTCAGGTAGTCGACGCGGATCTGACCCAGCGTCTTCTCGAAGTGGGTGTTGAGGTCGTAGACCTTCACGCCGGCCAGCTTGCAGTCGAGCAACTGACGCAGCGGCATGCTGCCGGCGCGGCGCTCGGTCAGCGCGACCACGATTTCGTCCACGCCCAGGCTGACAGCTGTCTCGGTCAGCGAGCCGCGGCTGGTGAGCAACTCGGAGGCCGGCACCGCGGCCTCGCTCTCGTTGGGGCCCGGCATGTATCCCACGATGACGGCGTTCGGGTCGGCCGAGCGCAGCGTGTTGCCGACCACCAGGGCGGCCGGACCGGCGCCGAAGATGAGGATACGGGTACGCCCGCGCGGCACCGCCGAACGCTGCGACACATAGACGCGGCGCAGCACCAGGGCAGAAACGCCGGCCATGACCGAGAACTGAACCGCTTCGCGGCTGCTGAATGCCGACGGGAGCAGGCCGAAGATGGCATACGCCACGGGCAGCACGACGAGCAGCACGAACACCGCGCGTGCGCAGGAGCGCGACAGTGACAGCGAGTTCTGGGGCTCGTAAAGGCCCGAAGCGGTGTTGATCACGAACAGCGCCGCCGCGAAGGAAACCAACTGCCCGCCGGCCAAGGGCACCGCCTGATCCAGCCCGCCGATCTGGTAGGTCACTGCACCCAGGGCCAGCATCAGCGCCACAGCCAAGTCGAAGGACATGCTGCGCAGCGAGGCTCTGTGCACGTAGTGGTTGAAGATCCTGATCATGAAGACGGGCTTATCGGCTGGAGCGGCGAGAACCGGAGACTTGTTCGACCACCGCCCGACCCATGGTGTGGAGATGTGGTCCCTGTGACCGGGTGCGACAGAGGTACCGGTGCGGGCAATTTAAGAAGTCGCCCGCCGAGGCAGCAACCCCCGCGATAAGGGGAGTTCGCCTGCCGCCTGTGCTTCGGTGACTTGCTGCACGAAGGGTTTGCCTGCCGTCGTGCGGAACGGACGGCGCCGATGTAACAGCGCCCGGCCCGCTCATCCGTTCGTCGGGGGACTGGCCTGGCCGCCGGGCTGGCGCTGGTGCAGCCGCAGCGCCTTGATCGTGAGGTGTCGCGCGAGCAACCCAGGGGGCATGCGCAGCCAATGCCCGCGCACGTACAGCGCGAAGCGCGCGGCGGTTGCTCCCGGGAGCTGAGCGCTGGGGTGGGCACTGCGAAGCACGCGGCGCCACAGGCCCTGCATGATGGGGCGCAGCGGCAGCGCAGGGCCGCCGGCGCGAGCGCGGGCGGCAACGTGGGGCGGAACCGGTGTGCCCAGCACGCGCGCGGTCTGCGTCAACCCGTAGAACAGCGGCCTTCGCAGATCGAGCGCACCGGCGCGCTCGAGCAGGGTGGCCCAGAAGGAATCCTCGGTGCCGAAATGGCGCAGCAACAGGTCGAGGTCCGACAGGTCGCGCAACGCGTGGCTCGTCTCCTCGTTCATGAACAGATGGGTCATGCTGTGCAAGACCATGTCCGGGGGCGACAACACGTGCCAGCCCGGATGCGCCGGCGCCGGCACCGCGGCGCAGACGAGCAGGTGCCCCTGCGGCTTCAGGCGCGCCGTTTCGGGCAGGATGTTGTGGTGCACGTCCAGCGTGGTGCCGCGGCGCGCATGCTGCATCGGTGGCAGTTCATGCATCCACTCGCGGTAATAGCGCTGGTCGTAGGCGTTGTGGTGGCTGCCGAGCCAGCCGTGCAGCATCAGGCGCGACTCGGCCTCGGCCAGCGCGTGCTTGGGCACCAGGATGTCGACGTCGGAGAAGACGCGTGCCTGCGCCGGCGGCAGCGCCGCCGCGAGATAGGCCGCGCCCTTGAGGGCGATCACCGGGGCGCCCAGGTCCTCCAGGGCGCGTGCGACCAGCTCGAGTTCGCGTTGCACTTCGGCGCGTTGTGCGGCGATGACGCGATTCGCCGAGGCCACGTGGGCCGCCAGCGCCTCGGGCCAGAGTGGCGCGATGTCCTCGGCCTGCCAGAGCCGGCGCAGCCGTTCGCCCACCCTGCCGAGCAACCCGGTGCCGCGCGCCTGCTGAAGCAGCCGCGACCAGTGCGGCGCCTGCCACCGGCGGAAGTGCCCGGCATCGCGCGTCAACGCCTCGATCACGAGGTCGTCGCGGTCAGCCACGCGGGCCCCCCGCAAGGCGCTCGAAGACCTGGATCGCCTCGTCGAGGCTGCTGTACTCGAACGTGTAGCAGTCGCTGCGGTCGACCACCGAGCCCAGCAGGTCGAAGCCGGCCGCGCCATAGACGTCGTAGTTGAAGGCGTTTTCGACCAGCTGCACGAACGCGCGGGCGCGCTCCAGCCGCTGCAGGCGCGCGGGGGCGCCGGCGGCGTAGCGCGGGAACACCACCCAGCCGGGCGTGGCGCGCCTGCCGCCGGCGCGCACGGCGGCTTCGGCCGGGGCGAAATGGGCGACAACGCCCTTGGCGGTCTCTTCCACCATGGAGCCGAACCGGACCTGCGGTGCAAAGCGCCGGATGACCTCGATCGAGGCGTTCTTGAGGCTGACCGGGCGAGGCAGCGGCAGCAGCTCACCGGCCGCCGGGTCGATGAGTGCAAGCTCGTCGGACAACAGCCGCCACCCTCGAAACGCCAAGGCGGCACACAAGGTGCTCTTGCCGGACCCCGAAGGCGCCGGCAGCAGCAATGCCCGGCCCCCGCGTTCCAGGACCGCGGCATGCAGCGTCAAGTGCTGGTGACAGTGCCCGTACACGCACCAGTTGAGCCCCCACTCCAGCAGCGGAAACCCCTGGTCGCCAGGCAGTGGGTTGAAGGGTTCCTCGCCGTCGAGTTCGAACACCACCTGGGGTCGCCAGAGTGCCCGCAGAGAGCGGGGCCGCCGCACCGCGACGTCGAAGTCGACAAAACCGGCGTCTTCAACGATCTCGTGGTGCCGATACAGCTCGATCACCGCATCGGCCACCTCCGGCAACGGCGAGCCGATCCGCGCGACGTACGGCCCCATGCGCAAGCGCAGGCCGCCGCCGGCACCGAAGCACCTCAGCGCGGTTCGAACCTCATGGGCGGGCCTCTCGGCCAGCAACGCCTTGGACATCGACTCGGTGCAGCAGACCGGCTTGCAGCAAACCGTCGATGATGCGTTGAACACCTACCTCGAACTCGGTGTCGTCGGGTGACTCGGACCCCATGTCGTGCGCAATCTCGCGCAGGCCGGCTCCGCGCGCATGCGCCATGACGGCTTCGAGGACCGCCAGCGCCTCGTGCGCAATGAGATGCGTGGCGCCGGTGTTCGGGTCGCGGACGACCGCCGCGTCTTCGCCTTCCCAGTGGCGCACCCCCAGCGCCGGTGGCGCCGCGTACCTGGTCGAAATGAACATGCCGGCGCGTGTGCGGGCGGGCCTCGGCCGCCCGCGTCGCCCGTCAGATCGCCATCGAGTAGTTCAGCTGGTAGCGCAGCCAGGTCACGAGCTGCTGCGAGCTCCACACAATGGTGGTCGAGGGGACCTTGAACTGGTTCCCGTTGGCCTTGAAATTGAGCCACACGCCGCTCAGGTAGGCTTGGCTGACGTTGCCCGAAGGCATGCGCATGAAGCCCTGCGTGATGCTCAGGTGCAGCGCGATGAGGTGCTGCAGCACGCCAAGTTCCGAGTTCGTCTGGATGCCGCCCGAGTCGCAAAGCAGGCTGCGCATCGTGCGCGTGTTGTAAGTCGACGGAGTCGGCCCGAACACGTCCTTGACCGCCGGAGCCACGCAAGCGAGCGAGGCGTTGGCGATGCAGGCGTTGCGCCACTCCTCGACTCGGCGGGTCGCGCAGTTGATCGAGCTGACCGTCGGATTGCGGCTCTTGAACGTGGCCACCGAGACGAACGAAGAGGCCACCACGCAGGTGTTGGCCGCCGCGACCGGGTTGCTGGCCAGCGTCAGAAGCACCGGCGAGGCACCGGCGCCAGCCCGAAGCAATGCGCGTCGATCGAGCTGGAAACGCCGACGGCCGGTCGGGCCTTCAGGCGGGGTGGCCGGTGTCGTCTGGCTGTTCATGATGGCGGTGCTCCGGGCGGATGCATGAGTGCGGGCGTGAGCGAATTGTAGGAGGGGGGTCTTGGCAGGCGCGCTGCGGCCCGACCCCGCGTTCGTGGGTGCGCCACTGCGCCGTGATGTATGTCGCTGTCGATCGCGCTGACAGGTCGGTTGCAATTTGTTCACGCGTCTCTCGCAAGTGCTTGTTCCCAAAGGCTGGCATCGCGGTTGCTAATGTCCCGGCATGCAATTCCCGCAAGCCCTGACCTGGAGAAACGCCGTGAAGTTGAACAAGCTGCTCGCCCCGATCGCCGCTGCCGCTGCGATGACCCTGCTGCCGATGGCAGCGCAGGCGGCGCTGTTGATCCAGATCAGCGATGGAACGCACACGCTGACCGTGGCCGACGGCAGCGGCATGGACGACGCCACCGACGCGGGCATCGTGTCGTATGCCGGTTCCTTCTACGGCTGGTCGCTGGCCATCGGAACCGGGTCGGCGAACATCGACCCGTTCGACATGCACCTGAGCGCCATCGCGTACGGCGATCGCACAGACGGCCAGCTGACGATCAAGGTGACGCAGACCGACCTGGTCTCCGGCGGTGACTCGATGCGCTTCGCGGCGTTCGGCGGCGGCAGTTCCAACGGCAGCGGCATGGGCGTCACGGCGTCTTGGGCGGGCTACGTGGACGACAGCAACGCCGCCTTCGGCGAGGACAGCCTGATCTTCAGCCACAACGGCTTCAACAGCCCGGGCGGCTCGCAATCGGTGGCTCTGGCCGGCACCTACTCGGCCACCCTGGTGGCGCTGTTCGACCACTCCAACTACTCGCGCTGGGGCAACGTGCAGTCTAGCCTCGACCTGAGCATGATCCCGGAGCCGGCCAGCCTCGGCCTGCTGGGCCTCGGCCTGCTGGGCGTGGCCGGCACCACCCGGCGCCGCAAGGGCTGAGGCCCGCTCGCGTTGTGACTTCAAGGGCGGCTGCGGCCGCCCTTGCCTTTTGTCACGCTGTACTCGTCAGCGAGAAAGGGGCGCGTGAAATCTGCGCGCCGCACCCTCCGGGCCCCGGCATGCCGCCGGGCGGGGCGGGTTGTCCCCATGACATCATCAGAGTAAGGTCGCGCCGCACCGCACAATGGATGTGTGGATGCGGTGTCTGCGCTCGGGGTTCCGGGGCGACCGGCGTGCGCCTGATGCCGCGGCGTGCGCGTCGCGCGATCGCCAGCACAGATGTCTTCGGCCTGAGGAGGTTGCCTTGACCAAGCATGATCACCCCACGATGGCGCATCGCGCCCGTTCGCTGTTGCGCGGCATGGCCGCGGCGACCGCGGCGGTGCTGATGTCGGCCTGCGGCAGCCTAGGCGGTCACCCCGCTGCGCCGGCGGTGGCCGCGGCTGCCGACTACAGCTACGTCATCGGCGCGGGCGACACGCTGAACATCATTGTCTGGCGCAACCCCGAGCTGTCGCTGTCGGTGCCGGTGCGGCCCGACGGCAAGATCTCCGCGCCGCTGGTCGACGAACTGGTGGCCCAGGGCAAGACGTCGACCACCGTCGCTCGCGACATCGAGAAGCAACTGGCCAAGTTCGTGCGGGACCCGGTGGTGACGGTCATCGTCACGGCGTTCGTCGGCCCGTTCGCCGAGCAGATCCGGGTGGTCGGCGAGGCCACGCGACCGCAGTTCCTGGCCTACCGGCAGAAGATGACCGTGCTCGACGTGATGATCGCGGTCGGCGGCCTGACCGATTTCGCCGATGGGAATGGCGCCACCATCGTGCGCAGCTCCGAGGGGAACAAGCAGTACTCGGTGCGTCTGAAGGACCTCGTGCGTCGTGGCGACGTGACGGCCAACGTGGAGATGAGGCCGGGCGACATCCTGATCATCCCGCAGAGCTTCTTCTGAGTACCCGGCGCGGCGCCTTCGGGCGCCGTCCTGACTCCTCGTCGCAGGTCCGACGCCGGGAGTCCGGTTGTCCCGCTGCAGTCGGCCCGACCCCTGCCCACCATGCAAGACCTCGTCAATCAAATCATCAACACCCTGCGCGGAATGTGGAAGTTCCGCTGGCCGGCGCTCATCGTCGCCTGGGTGGTGGCGGTGATCGGTGTCGTGGTGGTCTGGCGCATTCCCGACCAGTTCGAGGCCTCGGCCCGCATCTATGTCGACACCGACACGATCCTCAAGCCGCTGATGAGTGGGTTGGCGGTGCAGCCCAACGTCGAGCAGCAGATCTCGATGCTCAGCCGCACGCTGATCAGCCGGCCCAACCTGGAGAAGCTGGTCCGTATGGCCGACCTGGACCTGAAGAACCAGTCCAAGGCGGACCAGGAGGCGCTGATCGAACGGCTGCAGAAGGGCATCCAGATGCGCACCGCGGGGGGTGCCAACCTGTACGTCATGCTGTACCGCGACCCCGAGCCCGAGAAGGCCAAGCGAGTCATCCAGTCGATGGTGTCGATCTTCGTCGAGTCGGGCATGGGCGCGAGCCGCAAGGACACCGACTCGGCCAAGTCCTTTCTCGCCGAGCAGATCAAGATCTACGAGGCCCGGCTCGAAGAGGCCGAGACCAAGCTCAAGGAATTCCGCCTGCGCAACATCGATCGCCAGGGTGCGGACGGCAAGGACGTCGCCAGCCGGATGGCGGAGATCAGCCAGCAGCTGGAGGCCGCGCGCCTGCAGCTGCGCGAGGCCGAGCGCTCGCGCGATGCAGCGCGGCGCCAGCTGGCAGAAGCGCGTGGCCAGGCGCCGAGTTCGGCCACCTTGCCCAACCTGGCGCCTGCGCCGGGCACCGTGCCTGCCGCCGGCGTGACGGGCAACTTTCCCACGCCCGAGATCGATGCCCGCATCCAGGACCAGCGCCGCAACCTCGATGGCCTGCTGCAGCGCTACACCGACCAGCACCCCGATGTGGTCAACGCCCGCCGGCTCATCGCCGAGCTGGAGGAACAGAAGAAGCGCGAGGTGGCCGAGCTGCAGCGCAAGGCCCAGGCGGCCGCGGTGGCCGCAGCCCAGGCTGCCGCCGCTGCGCCGCGCACCGCCACCGCGCCGGGTGAGAGCCTGGCCGTGCAGGAGATGAGCCGCATGCTTGCCACGGCCGAAGTGCAGGTGGCAGCCATGCAGGCACGGGTGGACGAGTACGCCGGCCGCATGGCGCAGGTTCGCCAGCAGTTGAAGACCGCACCGCAGATCGAGGCCGAGGCCGCGCAGTTGAACCGCGACTACGCGATCATCAAGAAGAACTACGAGGACCTGGTGGCTCGGCGCCAGTCGGCCGTGATGTCCGGCGAGCTCGACGTGGCCACCGGTGTGGCCGAGTTCAAGCTCATCGATCCGCCCCGCGTCGCGCCTCGGCCGGTGTCGCCCAACCGGCTGCTGCTGCTGCCGGGGGTGCTGCTGGCCTCCATCGGGCTGGCGTTCGGATTTGCCTTCGGCGCGGTGCAGTTGCGGCCGACCTTCAGCCTCGGCGACGAGCTGCGGCAGCGGACCGGCCTGCCTCTGCTGGGCGTGGTGTCGGCGCTGGTCACCGATGCCGATCGGCGCCGCGAGCGCGCTTCGATGTTCCGCTTCGTCACCGCCTCGGGCGGGCTGGTGGGCATCTTCGTGGCCGGCCTGATCGCCATGATCATCATGAACCGATACGGGGCCTGAGCGATGAGCAGCCTGATCGAGCAAGCGGCCAAGCGGCTGGAGCAGCTGCGGCAGGCGGGCATCGAAGTGCCCGAGATCGACACGCCCGCCGCACCCCCACCCGCGGCCCGACCGCAGGGGGCTGCCGCCGGCGGTGCCGGCGCGCGGGCTGCTGCGGCGCGTCCCGCGGCACCTGCGCCGGCCGCCGGTCCGATTGCCCCGGCGCCGGTAGCCGGCGCGGCGGCTGTGGCGCCGTCGCCTGCTGCGTCGCTCAGCCCGGCCTCGGCCACCGCGCTGGCGGCCAGCCTTGCCGAGTCGCGCCGTCACGAAGTGCAGCCCGCCTCGCGCAAGGTCGACCTCGATCTCGTGGCCATCGCCGCGTCGGGCATCGTCACGCCCAACGCGCCCCGCACGCGCATGGCCGACCAGTACCGCGTGATCAAGCGACCACTCATCGCCAACGTCATGGGCAAGGGTGCGGCGTCGATCAAGCACGCCAATCTCATCATGGTGACCAGCGCACTGGCCGGCGAAGGCAAGAGCTTCACCGCCATCAACCTGGCGATGAGCATCGCGGCTGAACTCGACCGCACGGTGATGCTCGTCGACGCCGACGTCGCGCGGCCGTCGGTGCTGCGCGTGCTGGGGTTGCCGCCGGGCGCCGGGTTGCTGGAGCTGCTCGAAGGCAAGGCGCAGATGACCGATGTCCTGCTGCGCACCAACGTCGACAAACTGACGCTGCTGCCCAGCGGCTCGCCCCACCCGCGGGCCACCGAGCTGCTGGCCAGCGACGCGATGGTGCGCATGCTGGACGACATGGCGACGCGCTACCCCGACCGCATCATCATCTTCGACTCTCCGCCACTGCTGCTGACCACCGAGTCGCGCGTACTGGCCGCGCACATGGGGCAGATCGTCGTCGTCGTGCGCGCGGACAGCACCTTGCAGTCCACCGTGCAGCAGGCGTTGGCCACCATCGAGGCCTGCCCGGTGAAGATGATGCTGCTCAACATGGTGCGCGTCGAGAGCGGCAGCGGCTATGGCTACGGTTATGGCTATGGCTACGGTTATGGCTACGGCTACGCCTATGGAGACGGCGGCGGCGTCAGCACCGCCGCGGCACCCGTGCCTCTCGACAGCTCGGCGCCCCCCGTGCGCGGCACAGACCCGGTGCGGGCCGGTGGCGACAAGCTGAAGGTCTGAGCGGCGTGCCCGTGCCCCACCCGCAGGTTCTGCGCTGCCGGCCTTGCCGCGGCCGCGGCGCCATTGCGCTGGCCGTTGCGCTGGTGCTCGGCGGCGGCGCGGCAAGGGCTCAGCCGGCGCCGGCTGCGGAGGCAGGTGGGGCACCCGCCCAGCGGACCAACGGCCTGGCGACCAGCTTGCTGCTGGACAGCGAGGTCATCGTCGTGCGCGATCGACCGGCCGGCTCCGGCACCGAAATCGTCGGCCGCGCCACGCCCGGCGTCACGCTGGTCAATCGGGGCGGCCGCCTGCGGGGGTCACTCATCTACAGCGGCACGCTCACTGCGCGGCATGGCGTCGATGACCGCGAAGAGACCAACTACCTCAACAGCCTGAGCGCGAGCTACCTGCTCGAGGCCATCGAAGGGGTGGGCTTCGTCGATGCGCGCGCCAGCATCACGCAGCAGCTCATTTCCGCGATCGGCGGCCCGGTCAGCGTGCTGCAGCCCAGCAGCCGCAATCGCAGCGAGGTGACCACCGTCTCGGTGTCGCCCTATCTGGTGGGCAATCTGGCAGGCGTGGCCGAGGTCGAGGCGCGGGCCACGGCCACCGAGACCAACGGCGGCGACGACGCGATCAGCGATTCGCGTGTGCAGCAGGGCTTGCTCACTCTGCGTTCCCCGCGTGGCCGCTCGATGCTTGGGTGGTCGCTGCTCGGGTCGCGCCAGCGCGTCAAGTTCTCCGGTGCCGCCACGCCCACCATCACCGACCGTGCAACGGGCGAGTTGACCCTGGTGCCGGACATCGACTGGCGCTTCGCCGTGACCGCCGGCAAGGAGCGCACCGATGTGGTCGGCGCGCTGCGCCAGAGCTACGACAACTACGGCGCCAGCGTGCAGTGGACGCCGTCAGCTCGCACGACGGTCGTCGCGCAAGCCGAGCGGCGCTACTTCGGTGATGCTCACCGGGTGGTCGTCGAGCATCGGTTCTCGCGCAGCAGCTTTCGCCTGTCGAGCCAGCGCGACATCAACATCGGGTCCGATGTGCTTTCGCAGGGCCAGGCGGTCACGCTGTACGAGCTTTACTTCGCGCAGTTCGCGGCGCAGATTCCCGACCCAATCCAGCGCGACCAGTTTGTCCTTGCCCTGATCCAGCTGCAAGGTCGCAACCGCAACGAGGTGGTCAGCGGCGGGCTGTTCGGCAACGGCGGCGTTGCTGCGCAGCGGCGCCAGGACGTGCTGTGGACATGGACCGGCCCGCGGCTCACGCTGAGCGCCAACGCGTACACGCTGGACTCCGAGCGGGCCGATACCGGCGGCGTCAACCCGGCGGCGCGCAATGACAACACCGCCCAGTCCGGCTATGCTGCATCGGCCGGGTGGCGGCTGACGCCGCAGACTTCGATCAACCTCACGGGCTCACGGGCCATGAGCAAGGACACGGTGAGCTTGCTGCGCTCGGACCTGAAGGCGCTGTCGGGCGGGCTCACCACCCAGTTGGGGCCGCGCACGGCGGGCACCCTGCGCGTCGGCTACAGCGTGCTGAACGGCACCAGCGACACCTACCGCGAAGTCGGCATCACCGCCTCCCTCAGCCTGCGGTTCTGACCATGTACGAAGCGTTCTACGGGCTGAATGTCAAGCCATTCCAGCTCAACCCCGACCCCGCGTTCTATTTCGCGAGCAAGCAGCATCGTCGTGCCAAGGCCTACCTCGAGTACGGCGTGTCGCGCAACGAGGGCTTCATCGTCATCACCGGCGAGATCGGCGCCGGCAAGACGATGGTGCTGCGCTCGCTGATCGAGGGGCTGCAGGGCAGCAACATCATCACCGGCCACCTCGTCACCACGCAGCTCGGTGCCGAGGACACGCTGCGAATGGTGGGTGCGGCGTTCGGCTTTCGCGTCAAGGACGTGCCCAAGAGCGAACTGCTCATCACCCTCGAGGCCTTCCTCATCAGCCAGACGAGCAAGGGCAAGCGCTGCCTGCTCATCGTCGACGAGGCGCAGAACCTCACGCCTCGCGCCGTGGAAGAGCTGCGCATGCTCAGCAACTTCCAGTTCGGCAACCAGGCGCTGCTGCAGAGCTTCCTCGTCGGCCAGCCCGAGTTCCGCGAAATCCTGCAGCGGCCCGAGATGGAGCAGTTCCGCCAGCGCGTGGCGGCCACCTGCCACATCGGCCCGCTGGACAAGGAAGAGACGCGTCTGTACATGGAGCACCGCATCAAGTGCGCCGGCGGCACGGGCAAGCCGACCTTCGAGCCGGCGCTGTTCGACGAGATGCACAAGGCTTCGGGCGGCATCCCGAGGCGCATCAACGGCCTGGCCGATCGGCTGCTGCTGGCCGGCTTCCTGGCCGAGCGCGCGCACCTCACGGTGGCCGACCTGAACGAGGTGGTGCGCGAGGTCAACGCCGAGAACGAGGTCCCGCACCGCAAGCCCGCGACGGTGGCCGTCACGCCCTCCGGCGAGCCGGTGATGCCCGGCGGCCTGGCCGGCGCAGTGCTTGACCTCGACCTCACCAGCCTCAACCTCGCGCCCGAGAAGGCCGAGGACATGTCGCGGCAGCTCGCGCAACTGACGGCCGAGCAGCGCGGCGACCAGCTGCAGCGCCTCGAGCGCAGCCTGCTGCGGCTGGAGCGCACCAACCTGCAGACCTTGGCGCTGATGCAAAAGCTGGTCGACGCGCTGGCCGCGCGCCCGGCAGCGGGCCGCGCCGAAACCGTCGACAAGGTCGAGAAGGCCGACAAGGCCGACAGGGTCGAGAAGGCCGAGAAGAGCGACCGGCCGGAGCGCGCCGAGAAGACCGAGAAGGCCGACAAGGCGGAGAAGCCCGAACCCCGGAAAAAGTGACGTTCGCCCTCGTGCCATGCCTCACGCACCGGGGCATGGCCGGCGCGAGGGCCACGCCGGGAGACGGTAAAACCATGGGCGCCTCACACGCCGGGCGCGCCGCCCGCCCGCCTTCATGCTCGCCCCTTCGATCACCAATGCCTTGACGATCGACGTCGAGGACTACTTCCAGGTCTCGGCGCTCGCGCCCTACATCCGCCGCGATGAGTGGGGCAGTCGCGAGTGCCGGGTCGAGCGCAACGTTCACCGCATCCTCGACCTGCTGGCGCCGCAAGGCATCAAGGCCACCTTCTTCACCCTGGGCTGGGTCGCCGAGCGCTACCCGCAGGTCGTGGGGCGCATCGTGGCTGAAGGGCACGAGCTGGCCAGCCACGGCTATGGCCACGAACGCGCCAGCGACCTGGACGATGCGGCCTTCACCGAAGACGTGACGCGCGCCAAGCGCCTTCTCGAAGATCTGGCGGGCCGGCCTGTGCTCGGCTACCGCGCGCCCAGCTTCTCCATCGGCAAGGGCAATCTCTGGGCGTTCGACGTGCTGGCCCGCGCCGGCTACCGCTACAGCAGCAGCATCTACCCCATCGCCCACGATCACTACGGCATGCCCGACGCGCCGCGCTTCGCTCATCGGCTGGCCTGCGGCCTGCTGGAGGTGCCGGTGACCACCGTGCGCATGAGAAACCGCAACCTGCCTTCCAGCGGTGGCGGCTATTTCCGGCTGCTGCCCTACGCGGCCAGCCGCTGGCTGATCTCGCGCGTCAACCGGGTCGATCGCGAGGCGGCGGTCTTCTACTTTCACCCCTGGGAGATCGACCCGGGGCAACCCCGCGTACCGGGCATCGATGCCAAGACGCGCTTTCGCCACTACGTGAACCTGCCGCGCACGGAGGCCAAGCTGCAGCGACTGCTGCGCGACTTCCGTTGGGGCCGCATGGACGCCATCTTCCTGCCTCGCGCGGCGGGCGCCGGGCCGGCCCTGCCGGCTGCCGCTGCCGCGGTGCCCGCCTGAGCAACCCCGCCCCGGCCCCGACCGCCCCTCTCGCCACCCCTTCGTACAACGTGCCGACGATCGAACGCCTGCTTGCGGGTGACGCCCGCCTCGCCGCCGCCTGGGACGAGTACGTCCTGGCCAGCCCGGGCGCCACCTTCTTCCACCGCAGCGGCTGGCAGCGCATCCTCGAGCAGGTGTTCGGTCACCGCACGCACTACCTGCTGGCCAGCCAGGACAACCGCATCCGCGGCGTGCTGCCGCTGGCACACGTGAAGAGCCTGCTGTTCGGCAACGCGCTGACGAGCCTGCCGTTTGCCGTCTACGGCGGCGTGGTTGCCGACGACGAGGCCACGGCGCTGGCGCTCGAGGCCGAAGCCGAACGCATCGCGCGGGAGCTCGGCGTGCAGCACCTCGAGCTGCGCCATCTGAACAAGCGCCACACCGACTGGCCCGCGCAGGACCTGTACGTCACCTTCCGCAAGGCCATCCTGCCCGACGAGGAGGCCAACCTGCTGGCCATCCCGCGCAAGCAGCGCGCGATGGTGCGCAAGGGCATCAAGAACGAGCTGAAGAGTGAAGTGGACGCGGGCGTCGAACGCTTCTTCGCGCTGTACGCCGACAACGTGCACCGCCACGGCACGCCGGCGCTGCCCAGGCGCTACTTCGAGGCCCTGCGCCGCGAGTTCGGCCCCGACTGCGAGGTGCTCACCGTCACCGGCAAGCAGGGGCAGCTGCTGTCCAGCGTGCTCACGTTCTACTTTCGCAACGAGGTGCTGCCGTACTACGCCGGCGACGATTTCGCGGCGCGCGAGCTGGCGGCCAACGACTTCAAGTACTGGGAGCTGATGCGCCGCGCCGGCGCGCGCGGCCTCACGCTGTTCGACTACGGCCGCAGCAAGCAGGGCACGGGCCCCTATGCGTTCAAGAAGAACTGGGGCTTCGAGCCGCAGCCCTTGAGCTACGAGTACCGCCTGTACAAGCGCGACGCGGTGCCGCAGAACAACCCGGCCAACGCCAAATACAAGCTGATGATCGAGACGTGGCGAAAGTTGCCGCTGGGCTTTGCCAACTGGCTCGGGCCGTACGTGGTCCGCTCGCTGGGCTGAGGCGGCGTGGCACCGGGCTCCGCGATGGAGATGACTGCCGCCAAGCCGCTGCCGGACGCCCGCGCCGCCGCCGCGTGGGCGAAGGCGCTGCCGCTGGCCCTGGCGCTGGCCGTGCTGCTGTGGCAGTTCCGCGAGACGGCGCAGGCGATGGTCGCCATCTGGTCGCGCTCGGACACGTTCGCCCATGCTTTCCTGGTGCCGCCGATCTCGCTGTGGCTGGCGTGGCGACGGCGGGCGGATCTGCGGGCGGCCCCGGTAGCGCCCTCGGTGCCATGGCTGTTGCCGGTGGCCGCGGCCTGCGCCGCGTGGCTGCTGGCGCAACTGGCCGGCGTGCATGCCGCAGCGCAGGCGGCGCTGGTGGCGATGATCGTGTGCGCGGTTCCCGCCGTGCTGGGCACGCGGCTGGCGCGCATCGTCGCGTTCCCGCTGGCGTTCCTGTTCTTCGCGGTGCCGGTGGGCGAGTTCCTGATCGAGCCGATGATGGAACGCACCGCCGACTTCACCGTCGCCGCGCTTCGCTTCACCGGCATCCCCGTGTACCGCGAGGGTCTGCAGTTCGTCATCCCCTCGGGCAACTGGTCGGTGGTGGCGGCCTGCAGCGGCGTGCGCTACCTCATCGCCTCGATGATGGTGGGCACGTTGTTCGCCTATCTCAACTTCCACTCCACGAAGCGGCGGCTGGCCTTCGTGGCCTTCGCGGTGGCGGTGCCGGTCGTCGCCAACTGGCTGCGCGCCTACCTGATCGTGATGCTCGGGCACCTGTCGGACAACAAGCTGGCAGCCAGCGCCGACCACCTGGTGTATGGGTGGGTGTTCTTCGGCGTGGTGATCCTGCTGATGTTCATGATCGGCTCGCGCTTTGTCGATGCGCCACCGGCGGCAGTGGCCGCGGTTGCCTCGCCGGCCCCTGCCCGGCGCGCCGGCGGCCCCTGGCTGGCGGCGTTCGGCCTGGTGGCGGTGTTCTTTGCCACCCAGCAGGTTCATCACCAACTGTCCGGTGTGCGCGCCGGGCCGCTGGCCGTGGCCCCCATGCCGGCGCAGTGGGGCCGCTGGCAGCTGCTGGCCGAGCCGTTCACCGCCTGGGCGCCTTCGTATCGCCACGCCGCCGCGGTGGTCGCCGCGCAGTACCGCCCGCGCGAGGGCGGCGCCGACGACGTTGTGGGGGTCTGGGCCGGCCTGTACCGCGACCAAGGCTATGACCGCAAGATGATCACGTCGACCAACGTGCTGGTCGAAGAGGGCTCGCTGACCTGGTTGCCACTGGCCCAGCCCGCCGGGCGCGTGGAGGTCGGCGCCGATGTGGTCGAACTGCGCGCGACGCTTCTGCGCGCCCCGGCCGATCCGAAGCTGACACCGACCCAGCGGCTGCTGGTCTGGCGCGCCTACCACGTCAACGGCCGCTTCGTCGCCGGCGACGCGCGCGCCATGATGTGGCTGGGCTGGCAGCGGCTGCTCGGCCGCGGCGACGACACCGCGGTGCTGATGTTCTACACCCCGGCGGACGACGACACGCGCGGCCGCGAGCGGCTGGCCGGTTTCGTCCGCGAGCATCTGCCCGAGCTGGGCGCGCGCATCCAGGCCGCGGGGTCGGCGCCGGCTTCGGCCACGCAGGCGGTCGGCAGTGCCGCGGCGCGCGGGCGCTGAAGCCGCGCGGCCACGATGCGCTGCGGCGTCCGAGCCTCCCTTCTTCCTTGACCTTCGAACAACAGGACCTTTCCATGCAAACCATCGCTGTCATCGGCCTGGGCTACGTCGGCCTGCCGCTGGTCGTCGAGTTCGGCAAGCAGGCGCGCACCATCGGCTTCGACATCGCCGAGCACAAGGTGGCCGCCTGCAAGCGCGGCACCGACCCCTCGCGCGAGCTGCCCGACAGCGAGATGGCCGCGGCCAAGCACGCCGTCTATACCAGCGACGGCGCCATGCTTGCCGAGGCCGACGTCATCATCGTCGCCGTGCCCACGCCGGTGGACGAGGCGCACATCCCCGACTTCAAGCCGCTCATCGGCGCCAGCATCAGCGCCGGGCGCCACATGAAGAAGGGCGCCGTCGTCGTCTACGAATCCACCGTCTACCCCGGCGCCACCGAGGAGGTGTGCATCCCGGTGCTCGAGCGCGAGAGCAAGATGACTTGGAAGAAAGACTTCTTCGTCGGCTACAGCCCCGAGCGCATCAACCCCGGCGACAAGGAACACACGCTGACCAGGATCCTCAAGATCGTCAGCGGCGACACGCCCGAGACGCTCGACAAGGTGGCCAAGGTCTACGAGAAGATCATCATCCCCGGCGTGCACCGCGCCAGCAGCATCAAGGCCGCCGAGGCCGCCAAGGTGATCGAGAACACGCAGCGCGACCTGAACATCGCGTTGATGAACGAGCTGGCCATCATCTTCGACAAGATCGGCATCGACACCACCGAGGTGCTGGAAGCCGCCGGCACGAAGTGGAACTTCCTCAAGTTCAAGCCCGGCCTGGTGGGCGGGCACTGCATCGGCGTGGACCCCTACTACCTCACCCACAAGGCCGAGATGCTGGGCTTCCACCCGCAGGTCATCCTGGCCGGCCGGCGCATCAACGACGGCATGGGCAAGTTCGTCGCCGAGCAGACGATCAAGCAGCTCATCGCCTGCGGCAGCTTCATCAAGGGTGCACGCGTCAACGTGCTGGGCCTCACGTTCAAGGAAGACTGCGGCGACCTGCGCAACAGCAAGGTCATCGACATCATCCGCGAACTCGAGAGCTACGGCGTCGACGTGTTCGTCACCGACCCGATGGCCGACCCCGAGGAGGCGATGCACGAGTACGGCGTGCGGCTGGTGCCTTGGAAGGACCTGCCGAGGGCCGACGCCGTCGTGGCCGCCGTCGCGCACCGCGAGTACCAGGCGCTGTCGGCGGCCGAGATCGGCAACAAGCTGGTCAAGGGCGGTGCCTTCATCGACGTCAAGGCCACCTTCGACCAGAAGGCGCTGGGCGCCGCCGGCTACCGAGTCTGGCGGCTGTGACGGGGCGCTGAACCGTTCCCGCGCCGCGATGGGCAAGCCGTTCGACAGCGGTGCGGCACGCGGCAACCCCGGCGGCACGGCCGACGTGCTGGCGCCCGGCGCGGCGGCCACGCCGGGGGCCACGCTGCAGGCCGTGCGCGCCGCGCAGGCCGACTTGCGCCCGCGCGCACCGGCGGCACCGCCGCCTTTGGTGTGCCACATCGTCTACCGCTTCGATACGGGTGGCCTCGAGAACGGCCTCGTCAACCTCATCAACCACATGCCTCGGGCGACGGCGCGCCACATGGTCGTCGCGCTCACGGAGGTGGCCGAGGGGTTTGCGGCGCGAGTGCGCCGCCGCGACGTGGAGTTCGTCAGCCTGCACAAGCCCCCGGGTCACGGGCTGCGCCTGTACCCACCGCTGGTGAAGCTGCTCCGGCGCTGCCGGCCCGCCGTGGTGCACACGCGCAACCTGGCCGCACTGGAGATGCAGCCGGCCGCCGCCTGGGCCGGCGTGCCGCTGCGCGTGCATGGCGAACACGGGCGGGATGCCGAAGACATTGACGGCACGAGCCGGCGCCACCAGTGGATGCGCCGCGCCTATGCGCCCTTCGTGCATCGGTACGTGGCGCTGTCGCGCGACCTGGCGGGCTACCTCACGGAGCGGGTCGGTATCGACGGCCGTCGTGTCGCGCAGGTCTACAACGGCGTGGACACGCTGCGCTTCCGGCCCGCGCAGCCGGTGGGCAGCGATGCCGGCCACGCTGCGGTGGCCCGGCGCGAGCCGGTGGCCGGCAGCCCTTTCAACGACCCCGGGCTGTGGGTGGCGGGCACCGTCGGCCGCATGATGACGGTGAAGGCGCAACCCGACCTCGCCCAGGCCTTCGTGCGCGCGCTGCGGCAGGCGCCGGCGCTGCGTGCGCGGCTGCGGCTTGTGATGGTGGGCGAAGGCTCGCTGCGCGAACAGGCCCGGCACATCCTGCACGAAGCGGGCGTGGCCGAGCTCGCCTGGCTGCCGGGCGAACGCCACGACGTGCCCGAACTGATGCGCGGTTTCGATGCCTTCGTGCTGCCCTCGCATGCCGAGGGCATCTCGAACACCATCCTCGAGGCCATGGCCTCCGGCCTGCCGGTGCTGGCCACGTCGGTGGGCGGCAACCCCGAACTCGTCAGCGGTGGCAGCACCGGCGTGCTGGTGCCCGCGGGTGACATCGACGCGCTGGCGGCGACGCTGATTCAGTGGTGCCAGCGGCCCGATGCCGCCCGGGCGCTCGGCCAGGTGGGGCGTGAGCGCGTTTGCGTGCGCTTCAGCCTGAAGTCGATGATCGACGGGTACACGGCGGTCTATCGAGGCGCATGACAAGGGTCGCGAAAGAGGGAGCGATGAGGCGCGTGACCGCCTGAAAGGTGCGCGCCGCCGGTTTGGGTGGTGCGCACGCCGGCCCGGCCCGGCCCGCGCTCGCGTTGCCCCTTCGTCCGGCGCCGTGCGAGATGTCATGTTCCGCGAGGGTTCGTGGGCACCGCCCAGGGTTTGCGGCAGCTTGTCAAAGCCGTTGACGAAGGGGCTCGCATACGATCCTCCGACGCTGCCGCTCAATGCCCGCGCCCCTTGGCGCCGGCTGTGCCGATCGCCTGCATCGCGGCTGAACCCCATCCCCAGGCCATGTGCGGAATCACCGGCATCTTCGACACCCGCGGACTACGTCCGATCGCCCACGCCGTGCTGCAGCGCATGAACGACGCGCAGCACCATCGTGGCCCCGATGAAGGCAGCCTGCACATCGAGCCGGGGCTGGGCTTCGGGCACCGACGGCTGTCGATCATCGACGTGGCCACCGGGCAGCAGCCGCTGTTCAACGAAGACCGCAGCGTGGTCATCGTGTTCAACGGCGAGATTTACAACTTCCAGGAACTGATGCCCGAGCTGCAGGCGCTGGGCCATGTGTTCAGGACCAAGAGCGACACCGAGTGCATCGTGCACGCCTGGGAGGCCTGGGGCGAGGACTGCGTGAAGCGCCTGCGCGGCATGTTCGCTTTCGCGCTGTGGGACCGCAACCGGCAGACCCTGTTCATGGCGCGCGACCGGTTGGGCGTGAAGCCCTTCTTCTACGCGTTGCTGGACGACGGCATGCTGGCTTTCGGCAGCGAGCTCAAGTCGGTGCTCGTCCACGGCGGGCTCCGGCGCGACGTGGACCCGCTGGCCATCGAGGAGTACTTTGCGCTTGGCTACGTGGCCGAACCGCGCACCATCTTCAAGCAGGCGAAGAAGCTTGCGCCCGGCCACATGCTGACCTGGCGGCGCGGCCAGCGCGAGCCCGAGCAGCGCGAGTACTGGGACGTCGACTTCTCGCTGGGCAGCACGATCGGCGTCGACGAAGCCTGCGAGGAACTGCGGCGAAGGCTGGCCGAGTCGGTGAAGCTGCGCATGATCTCCGAGGTGCCGCTGGGGGCCTTCCTGTCCGGCGGTGTGGACTCCAGCGCCGTCGTGGCGACGATGGCTGGGCTGTCGGACTCGCCCGTTCGCACCTGCTCGATCGCCTTCGACGACCCGAGGTTCAACGAGTCGCAGTTTGCCCAGATCGTCGCCGACCGCTACCGCACCGACCACCATGTCGAGACGGTCAAGAGCGACGACTTCGACCTCATCGACACGCTGGCGCACCTGTACGACGAGCCCTACGCCGACAGCTCGGCCATCCCCACGTACCGTGTCTGCCAACTGGCGCGCCAGCGCGTGACGGTGGCGCTGTCGGGCGACGGCGGTGACGAGACCTTCGGCGGCTACCGCCGCTACCGCATGCACCTGATGGAGGAACGCATGCGCGCCGCGTTGCCCTACGGGCTGCGCCGGCCGCTGTTCGGCGCGCTGGGCCGCCTGTACCCCAAGGCCGACTGGGCGCCGCGCGTCTTTCGTGCCAAGACCACCTTCGAAGGCCTGGCGCGCACCTCGGTGGAGGCCTACTTCCATTCGGTGAGCATCCTGCGTGGCCCGATGCGCACGCTGCTGTTCAGCGACGCGCTCAAGCGCCAGCTCGGCGGCTACGACGCGCAGGCGGTGTTCGACCATCACGCGGCCCGGGCGCGCACCGACGACCCGCTGGCGCTCATCCAGTATCTCGACCTCAAGACCTACCTCGTCGGCGACATCAACACCAAGGTCGACCGGGCCAGCATGGCCCACTCGCTGGAAGTGCGCGAGCCGCTGATGGACCATCCGCTGGTGGAGTGGCTGGCCACGCTGCCTTCGAGCCTGAAGGTGCGCGGCAACGAGGGCAAGTTCCTGCTGAAGAAGGCGATGGAGCCTCAGTTGTCGGAAGACATCCTGTACCGGCCGAAGATGGGTTTCGCGGTGCCGCTGGCGCGCTGGTTCCGCGGGCCGCTGAAGCAGCGGGTGCGCGAATCGATCCTCGGCGAGCGGCTGCTGTCCACCGGCTGGTTCAACGAGGGCTACCTTCGCCATCTTGTCGAGGCGCACCAGAACGGCAGCCGCGACTACAGCGCGCCGCTGTGGACCCTGCTGATGTTCGAGGCGTTCCTGCGCCAGGGCATCGAGGAGCGGGTGATGCCGGCCGCGGCACGGCCCACCGCCGCGGCCGCCGCTGCGGTGCCGGCCTGAGGCGCAAGGACCCACGCCGATGCGCATCCTGCATGTGCTGGATCACTCGATCCCGCTGCACAGCGGCTACACCTTCCGCACGCTGGCCATCCTGCGTGAGCAGCGCCGGCGCGGCTGGGAGACGGTGCAGCTCACCACGCCCAAGCAGGGGCCGGGCGCGGCCCGCGAGGAGGTGGCGGACGGCCTGAAGCTGTACCGCACGCCCAGCCCGCAGGGGGCCGGCCTGCTGGCGCAGATGCGCCTGACCGCGGCACGCATCGCCGAAGTCGTGCGCGCCGAGAAGCCCGACCTGGTTCACGCGCACTCTCCCGTGCTCAACGTGCTGCCGGCGCTGTGGGCACGGCTGAGCCCGGATGCCGCGCTCAGGCTGCCGGTGGTCTACGAGATGCGCGCGTCGTGGGAAGACGCTGCCGTCGACCACGGCACCACCACCGAAGGCAGCCTGCGCTACCGCCTGTCGCGCGCGCTGGAGAGCTTTGCGCTGCGCCGGGTCGACCGCATCACCACCATCTGCGAGGGGCTGCGCGGCGACATCGCCGCCCGTGGCATCGAAGACGGCAAGGTCACCGTCGTTCCCAACGCGGTGGACGTGGCTGCCTTCCGCTTCGGCGAGCCGGCCGACCCGGCGCTGCGCGCCCGGCTCGGCCTCCAGGGCTGCACGGTGCTCGGCTTCGCCGGTTCGTTCTACGGCTACGAGGGCCTGCACCTGCTGGTGGATGCCCTGGCGCTGCTGCTGCCGGCACGCCCGGCGCTGCGCCTGCTGCTGGTGGGCGGCGGCCCGCAGGAAGATGCGCTGAGGGCCCAGGTGGCCGCGCGCGGCCTGGGCGACCGGGTCATCTTCACCGGGCGCGTGCCGCATGCCCAGGTGCAGCGCTACTACGGGCTGATCGACGTGCTGGCCTATCCGCGCCTGCCGATCCGCCTCACCGAGCTCGTCACGCCGCTGAAGCCGCTGGAAGCCATGGCCCAGGGCCGCATCTTCGTGGCCAGCGACGTGGGCGGGCACCGCGAGCTCATCCGTCACGGGGAAACCGGCTTCCTGTGCCCGCCGGGCGAAGCGGGTGCGCTGGCCGCCGCAATCACCGACGTGCTGGCGCGAGAGGCCGAGTGGCCGCGCATCCGCCAGCAGGCGCGCCGCTTCGTCGAGGTGGAGCGCACCTGGACCCACAGCGTCGCCCGGTATGCCGAGGTGTACCGGCAGGCGCTCGTCGGCCGCGGCCGCGCCGTGCCGGCCGCGCTGGCTGCCTAGGGCGTCCGGCGCGCCACTTCCTGCCGACCCCCGGCCGCCCACCTCGCCCGCACCCGAGCACGACCCCGGAGCAACCACTGCATGTGCGGCATCCACGGCCTCATCCACCTCGACGGCGCAGCGGTCGAGCCGCGCTGGCTCACCGCCATGGGCGACGCCACCGCCCACCGCGGCCCCGACGACGAGGGTCAGCACATCGACGGCGCGTGCGGCATCGCGATGCGGCGGCTGTCGATCATCGACCTGGCCGGTGGCCACCAGCCGATCAGCAATGCCGACGGCACGCTGACCATCGTCTGCAACGGCGAGATCTACAACTACCGCGAGCTGCGCGCCCAGCTGCAGGCGCTGGGCCACCGCTTCAAGACGCACTCCGACAGCGAGACGCTGCTGCACGGCTATGCGCAGTGGGGCGATGCGGTGGTCGAACACCTCAACGGCATGTTCGACTTCGCGCTGTGGGACGCGCGGCGGCGGCGCCTGCTGATCGGCCGCGACCGGCTGGGCGTCAAGCCGCTGTACGTGCTGCAAGATGGCCAACGCGTGGCTTTCGCCACGGAGGCCAAGGCGCTGCTCGGGCTGCCGGGGGTGCGCGCCGAGCTCAACCGCGACGCGCTGGCCGACTACCTGCACCTGGGCTACGTGCCCGCGCCGCTGTCGATCTTCAAGGGCATCCGCAAGCTGCCGCCGGCCACGCTGCTGGCCGTGGAGGACGGCCAGGTGCGCCAGTGGCGCTGGTGGCGCCTGCCCACCGAAGTGGACCGCGGTTGCGGCGAGTCCGAGTGGGTGGAGCGCATCCGCGCCGGCATCGACCGCGCGGTGCACATGCAGATGGTCAGCGATGTGCCCATCGGCGCATTCCTGTCCGGCGGTGTCGACTCCAGCGCCGTGGTGGCGGCGATGGCCGCGCACGGCGGCGGTCAGCCGATCCGCACCTACGCCATCGGCTTCGAGGGCGGCGCGGCCGAGCAGCTGTACAACGAGTTGCCCTACGCGCGCCGCGTGGCCGAGCTGTTCGGCACCGAGCACCACGAGATCGTCGTCAAGCCCGACGTCGTGGGCCTGCTGCCCAGGCTCGTGTGGCACATGGACGAGCCGATCGCCGACTCGGCCTTCATCACCACCTACCTGGTGAGCGAGTTTGCCCGCCGCGACGTGAAGGTCATCCTCTCGGGCGTGGGCGGTGACGAGCTGTTCGGCGGCTACCGCCGCTACCTGGGTGCCCACTACGCGGACAAGTTCAATGCGCTGCCCGCCTGGGCGCGGCGGGTGGCCAGCGCCACCGCGGCGCGCCTGCCGGCCGACCGCCACAACAAGTGGTTGAACATGGCCCGGCTGGCCAAGGGCTTCATCGCCAGTGCAGAGATGGAGGCCGACGCGCGCTACCGCAGCTACCTGCAGGTGGTGTCGCGCGAGAGCGTGGCGCAGCTGATGCTGGCTGCACCCCGGCCGGGCGCCGAAGACCGGCTGGCGGCGGCGTTCTCCGCCGCCGGCCGCGATGACGAGCTGAATCGCATGTTCGCCGTCGACGCCCAGACCCAGCTGCCCGACGACCTGCTGCTGCTGACCGACAAGATGAGCATGGCGGTGAGCCTGGAGTGCCGCGTGCCGCTGCTGGACCACGAGCTGGTGGAGATGGCCGCGCGCATCCCCGGGCCGCTGAAGGTGAAAGGCGGCCAGCTCAAGCACCTGATGAAGCGGGCGCTCTCGCCGCAGTTGCCCGACGACATCCTGCACCGCGCCAAGCGCGGCTTCGGCACGCCGATGGGAGCCTGGCTGAAGCGCGAGCTGCTGGCCGTCGTGCGCGAGCTGCTTTCCCCGGCGGTGGTGCGGCAGCGCGGCCTGTTCCGCCCCGAGGCCGTCTCGGCGCTGCTGGCCGACCATGAAGCCAACCGCACCGACGGCACCGATGCGCTGCTGGCGCTGCTGAACCTCGAGGTCTGGAGCCGCGTCTACCTCGACGGCCGTGCCAGCGCCGACGTGGCCGATGAACTCGGACAACTCGCCGCGCCGCGCGCTGCCGGGACCGCCCGGCCGGCGCGCGACGCAGTGCCCGCCTGATGAACATCCTCTACCTCTGTCACCGCTTCCCGTACCCGCCCAAGCGGGGCGGCAAGATCCGGCCGTTCAACATGATCCGCCACCTGCAGGCCACCGGCCACCAGGTGACGGTGTGCTCGCTGGCACGCTCGTCGGCCGAGGCGATGGAAGGCCATGGCATCAAGCCGCACTGCGGCGCGTACTACATGGGCCACGTCAGCGAGCCGGTGCAGTACCTGCGAATGATCGCGCGGCTGCCGCTGGTGACGCCATCGTCGATGGGCTACTTCTACAGCGGCGAGCTGGCCGCGCGCGTGCGCAAGCTGCTCAGGCGCCAGCACTACGACCTGATCTTCGTTCACTGCTCGTCGGTGGCGCAGTACGTCGAGCACGTGAGCGACACGCCCAAGATCCTCGACTTCGGCGACATGGACTCGCAGAAGTGGCTCGAGTACGCGAACTACAAGCCGTTCCCGCTGTCGCTGGGCTACACCTTCGAAGGCCACAAGATGCTGTGGGCCGAGAAGCGCCTGGCGCGCCGGTTCGACCTGTGCACGGCCACCACACGCGCCGAGTGGCAGACGCTGGAGGACTACGGCACGGGCGCGGCGACCGACTGGTTTCCCAACGGGGTGGACGCCGACTTCTTCTGTCCCGATCCCAGGACCGGCGGCGCCTACGACACCGACACCGTCAGCTTCATCGGCCGCATGGACTACTACCCCAACCAGGAGTGCATGCTGCGCTTCTGCAAGGAGGTGTGGCCGATCCTGCGCCGCGAGCGCGGCACCATGAAGCTCGTGATCGTCGGCGCCGACCCGAGCCCGAAGATCCTGGCGCTGGGCACGATGCCCGGCATCACCGTCACCGGCAGCGTGGTGGACGTGCGGCCGTACATCCGC
>JAEUPC010000238.1 GCA_016789865.1 Rubrivivax sp. | reverse complement strand
GCGTCGATCACCGCCACCTGGTCGGCCGACAGCGCGGCCACCTGGCGCGTGGTGAGCGCGGCGAGTTGATCGGTGGTGAGCTGGTCGATGCCGCTCGTGCCGAGTGCGGCCAGCTGCGCGGTGCTCATCGCGGCCAGGTCGGCGGTCTGCACGGCCTGCAGTTGCTCTTCACGCAGCGCAGCCACCTGCTCGGTGGTGAGCAAAGCGACCTGCGCCGTGCCCAGGCCGGCGATGGCGCCGGTGGACAACGCCGCCAGCGCCTCGGTGCCGAGGGCCCGCAGTTGCGCGGTGGACAGCGCCGCCACATCGGCCGTTTCCATCTGCTCGGCCTGCGCGGCGCTGAGCGCGGCCACCTGCGCAGTGGTGAGCGCGGCGAACTGCGCGGTGCCCAGGGTGGCCAGCCGGTCGGGCTCGATGGCCGCCAGCTGGTCGGCACTCAGCCCGGCCACCTGGCGGGTGTTGAACGCCGCCAGCTGGTCGGTGGATAGCGCCTGCATCTGCGCGGTGGTGAAGCCGGCCAGTTGCGGCACGCCCAGCGCGGCGAGGTCGGCGGTCTCCAGCGCGGCCACCTGGTCGGCATTGAGCTGGGCGATCTGCTGCGTGGTCAGCGCACCGGCCTGCTGCGTGGTGAGCGCGGCGATGGCACCGGCCGACAGTGCGGCCACCGCAGCCGGGCTGAGCGCGCGCACCTGCGCCACGGAGAGCGCGGCGAGGTCGGCCGTCTCCATGGCCGCCGCCTGGTCGGCGGTGAGCGCCGCCACCTGCGCGGTGGTGAGCGCGGCGAACTGCGCGGTGCCCAGCGCGGCCAGGTCATCGGGCTGCAGCGACGCGATCTGCGCCGTCGTCATCGCCGCGATGTGGCGCGTGCCGAAGGCCGCCAGTTGCGACGTGTCGAGCGCATCGAGCTGCACGGTCGTCAGGCCGGCCACCTGCGCGGTGGTCATGGCGGCGATGTCGGCCGTCTCGACGGCCTGCATCTGCTCGGCCGAGAGCGCCGCCACTTGCGCGCTGTTCAGCGCCGCCACCTGCTCGCTGCCGAGTGCGGCCACGGCGGCCGGGGCCAGCGCCCCGATGGCCGAGGCGGTGAGCGCGCGCACCTGAGCGGCCGACAGCGCCGCGAGGTCGTCGGTCTCCAGCGCCGCGGCCTGCTGCGCGCTCAGCGTGGCGACTTGCGCCGTGCTGAAGGCAGCAATCTGCGCGGTGTTGAGCGCGGCGATGGCCTCCGGCGTCATCGCTGCGATGCCCGCGGTGCCCCAGGCCACCACTTGCGCGGTGCCCAGCGCCCCCAGCTGGTCATTGGTGAGTGCCCCCGACTGCGCGCTGGAAAGCGCCGCCAGTTGCGCGGCCGACAGCGCGGCGAGGTCGGCCGTCTCCATGCCGGCCACCTGCTCGGGGGTGAGTGCCGCCACTTGCGCGGTGGTCAGCGCTGCCACCTGCGCGGTGGAAAGCGCACGCACGGCGTCCACGCTCAGGCGGGTGATGTTGTCGGCAGCCAGCGCGCGCAATTGCGCGGTGGAAAGCGCGGCCAGGTCGGCTGTCTCCATCTCCGCGGCCTGCGCAGTGGTGAAGGCGGCGATCTGCGCCGTGCCCATCGCGGCGAATTGCGCGGTGTTCAGGCCCGCGAGCTGCGCCGCCGACAGCGCGGCCACCTGCTCGGTCAGCAGGGCGGCGATCTGCGCCGTGCCCAGCTGGGCCAGCTGCTCGGCCTCGATGACCCCGAGCTGCGCGCCGGAAAGCGAGCGCAGCGCGGCGCTGTTCAACGCCGCAAGGTTGCTGGTGCCGAAGCCGGCGATGTCGGCGGCGTCGATGGCCGTGATTTGCGAGGCCCGCAGCGCCGCGGCTTGGGTGGTACCGAGGGCGCCGAAGTGGCTGCCCTCCATCGCCGCCAGCGTGGTGGCCGACAGGGCCGCCACCTGCGCGGTGGAAAGCGCAGCGAGGTCGGCGTTCTCCAGCACTGCCGACTGGCCGGCGGTGAGCGCGGCCACCTGCTCGGTGGTGAGCGCGGCGAACTGCGCCGTGCCGAGAGCGATGAGCTTGTCGGGGTCGATGGCCGCCACCTGCGCGGTGGACAGGGCCGCCACCTGCGCGGTGCGCAGCGCGCCCAGCTGGTCGGCCGACAGGGCATCGATCTGGTCGACCGACAGCGAGCGCACCTGCGCCGTGCCGAGCGCGGCGAGGTCGGCCGTCTCCATCTGCGCCACCTGGGCGGTGGTCAGCGCGGCGATCTGCGCGGTGGTCAGCGCGGCCGCTTGCGCGGTGGTGAAGCCGGCCACCACGTCGGCGCCGAGCGCGGCGATGTTCGATGGCGCCAGCGCCGCCAGTTGCGCGGTGGAAAGCGCCGCCAGGTCGTCGCTGCCGAGCGCGGCGAACTGTGTGTTGGTCAGCGACGCCACCTGCGCGGTGGCGAGCGCCGCCACCTGCGCGGTGGTCAGCGCCGCCATGTCGTCGGCGTCGAGCAGCGCGAACTGCGCGGTCGCAAGCGCGCGCACCTGCGCCGTGCCGAGGCCCGCCAGCTGCTCGCCGGTGAGCGCGTTGACCTGCGCGTCGCGCAGCGCGGCCACGGCGCCGCTGGTCAGCGCGGCGATGTCGGCGGTTTCCATCTGCGCCAGGTCGGCCGCCTCGATGGCCCGCACCTGCGCGGTGGAAAGCACCGCGGCCTGCGCGGTGGTCAGCGCCTGCAGCGCCTCGGCCGACAGGGCCTCGATCTGCGCGGTGCGCAGCGCGGCGACCTGCGTGCTCGTGAGGGCGGCGAGGTTCTCGCCCTCCAGCGCCGCCATCTGCGCGGTGGTGAGGGCGGCCACCTGCGCGGCCGTCATGCGCGCGAACTGCGCGGTGGAGAGCTGGTTCAGCTGCTCGGGCGTCATCGCCGCGATCTGCGCCGTGGACAGCGCGGCGATCTGCGCCGTGCCCATCTGCGCCAGCTGGTCGCCGGAAAGCGCTGCCAGCTGCGCGCTGCTGAGTGCGGCCATCTGGCCGCTGGTCAGCGCGGCCAGCGCCGCGGTGGTCAGGCCGCCCATATCGGCCACTTCGATGGCGCGCAGCTGCTCGACCGAGAGTGCCGCGGCCTGCGCGGTGGTGAGCGCGCCGATCTGGTCGGCGCCCAGCGCCACGATCGCCGCCGTGCCGAACGCGCGGATCTGCGCCGTGCCGAGCGCGGCGATGTCGGCGCCTTCCAGTTGCGAGACCTGCGCGGTGGTCATCGCCGCCACCTGCGCGGCGGTGAGACCGGAGAACTGCGTCGTGCCCAGCCCCGCCAGCTTGCCCGGCTCCAGGCTGGCGACCTGCTGCGCGGTGAGCGAGGCCATCTGCGGCGCCGTCAAGCCGTTCAGCTGGCCGGCCGACAGGCCTTCCAGCTGCGCCGTGGTCAGCGCCGAGAGCTGCGTCGTGCTCAGCGTGCCGAGCGTGCTGCTGGAAAGGCCCGCCAGGTCCTCGGGCTGCATGGCGCGGATCTGGTTGATGTTCAGCGCCCGCAGCTGCGAGGTGGTGAGCGCGCCCACCTGGTCGGCGCTCAGCGCGGCGATCGCCGCGGTGTTGATGGCGCTCATGCGCGCCGTCGTCAGCGCGGCCAGGTCGGCCGTCTGCATCGCCGCCATCTGGTCGGGGGTCAGTGCTGCCACCTGCGCCGAGGTGAGCGCGGCGAAGGTCTGCGTGCCGAAGGCCGCCAGCGCCGAAGGCGACATGCCGGCGATCTGCGCCGCCGTCAGCGCCGCCGTCTGCGTGGTGCCCAGCGCATTGAGCTGATCGGTCGTGAGCGCGGCCAGTTGCTGCGTGGCCAGCGACGCCACCTGCGCGGTGCCGAGGAGGGCGATGTGGCCGGTGGCAATCGCCGCCAGGTCATCGGGCTCGATGGCGCGGATCTGCAGCGTGCTCATCGCCGCCAGTTGCTCGGTGCTGAGCGCGGCGACCTGCGCACTGCCAAGCGCCGCCACGGCGGTATTGCGCAGACCGGCGATCTGGTTGGCGCGGATCGCCGCGAGGTCGGCCGTTTCCAGCGCCGCGGCCTGGTCGTTGGAGATCGCCGCCAGCTGCGCGGAGGTGAGTCCCGCGTACTGCGTGGTGCCCAGTGCCGCCAGCGCGGCCGGGCTGAGCGTGCCCAGCTGCGCGCTGGTGAAGCCGGCCACCTGCGCCGAGGCGAACAGGTTCAGGTCGGTGGTGCCGAGCGCGGCGAACTGCTGCGTCATCAGCGCGGCGATCTGCTGCGTGCGCAGCGCGCCGAGCTGGTCGTCGGTGAGCGCGACGATGTCGTCGGTGCCCAGCACCCGGATCTGCGCCGTGGACAGGCCCGCGATCTGCGCCGTGGTGAGCGCGGCGATCTCGGCGGTGGTCATCGCGGCGATGTTGGCCGTGCCGGTGCCGCCGATCTGATCGGCACCCAGGTTGCCGAGATTGCCGCCGGTCAAGGCCGACAACTGCGCCGAGCTGAGCGCGGCCAGCTGCGCCGACGAGAACACCGAGGCGTGCTGCGACACGGCGGCCAGCAGGCCGCTTTGCAGGCCGGCCATCTGCGCGGGCGTGAGCGCCGCGAGGTCGGCCGTCTCCATGACCGAGAAGTCGCCGGTGCCCATCGCGTTGAGCTGGTTGGCGCTGAAGCCCTGGATCTGCTGCGTGGAGAGCGACTGGATCTGGCCGGCGCTCATCGCCTGCACGGCGGCAGTGGTCAGCGCGGCCAGCTGCGAGGCGCGCAGCGCCGCGAGGTCGGCGGCTTCGAGCCCGGCCACCTGCGCGGTGGTGAGCGCGGCCATCTGGCTGCCGGCCAGCGCCGCGAACTGCGCCGTGCCGAGGTTGTTGATGTCGGCGCCCAGCGCCTGGATCTGCGTGGCCGCCAGCCCGGTGATGGCGGCGGTGGAGATGGCCGCCAGCTGGCCGGCGGTGAGCGCGTCGACCTGCGTCGTGGACATCGCGCCGATCTGGCCGGCGTTCATCGCCGCCACATCGGCCGTCTCCAGCGAGGCCACGTCGCTGCCCAGCGCACGCACCTGCGCCGCCGACAGCGAGCGCACCTGGGCGCTGGTGAGCGCGGCGACTTCGGCGCCGGAAAGCGAGTCGATCGCTGCGGTGGACAGCGCGGCGATCTGCTGCGTGGTGAGGCTTTGCAGCGCGGCGTTGTCAGCCAGGCTGTCCAGCTGCGCGGTGGTGAGCCCGGCGATCGCCGCCGGCGTCATCGTCAGGATGGCCGCCGAGGGCAGCGCGGCGCCCAGCGCGCCGATGGCCGCAGTGGAAAGCGCGTTGATCTGCGTCGACGTCATCGTGCCGATGTCGCCGGTGAGGCCGGCCACCTGCTCGGTGGTGAGCGCGGCCAGCTGCTGCGTGGTGAGCGCGCGCACCTGGCTGGTGGTCAGCGCGTCGAGGTCGGCGCCCGACAGGCCGCGCATCTGCGTGCCGCTGAGTGCGGCGATCTGCTGCGTGCCGAGCATGTTCAGCTGCGCGCCCGACAGCGCGCCCAGCTGCACGCTGGTCAGCGCCGCCAGGCGCTGCGTGCCGAACGAGGCGAAGTCGGCACCATCGAACCCGGCCAGCGCCGCGGTGGCGATGGCGGCCAGCTGGCCGGTGGTCAGCGCGTTGAGCTGGTCGGCGCTGAGCGCGGCGATGTCGCCGCTGTCCAGCCCGCTGATGGCGCCGGTGGACAGCAGCCGCAGCTGCGCCGTGCCCATCGCGGCGACGTCGGCGGTGGTGAGCGTGGCGCCATAGGCCGCGCCGAGCGAGGCCACCTGTGCGGTGGAAAGCGCGGCCAGTTGCCCGGCGCTGATGCTGTCCAGCCGCGCCAGCTGCGCGGTGCTCATCGCCGCCACCTGGGCCGGCGTGAGGCCTTCGATCTGCGCCGAGGTCAGCGCGTCCACCGCACCGGTGGAAATCGCGCGGACCTGGGCCGTGCTCAGCGCGGCCAGGTCGGCCGTCTCGAAGCCCGCGGCCTGCGCCGAGGTGATGGCCGCCACCTGCGCGGTGGACAGCGCCGCCACCTGCACGGTGGACAGCGCCGCGAAGTCGGCCGACTCCATGGCGGCGATCTGCCGCGTGCCCAGTGCCGCCACCTGCGTGGTGGACAGCGCCGCCACGTGGGCGGTAGTGAGCGCAGCGATGGCGGCGGTGGACAGCGACTGCAGTTGCGCGGTGGTGAGCGCGGCGATGTCGGCCGTCTCCAGCGCGCCGACCTGCGTGGTGCCCAGTTGCGAGAGCTGGGCGGTGTTCAGCGCGGCCACCTGGGCGGCGGTGAGGCCCTGCACCTGCGCCGAGTTCAGCGCATTGAGCTGCTGGCTGGCCAGCGCGCCCACGCCGGCCGTGCCGAGCGCGGCCATGTCCGCACTGTCCAGCCCCTGCACCTGGGCGGTGGACAGCGTGCGCACCTGCGTCGTGGTGAGCGCGGCCACCTGGGCCGAGCCGAAGGCGGCCACGTCGGCACTGCCCAGGCCCGCGATCTGCACCGAGCCCAGGCCGCGCACGGCGGCGGTGGACAGCGCGGCCACCTGGCTGGTCTCCAGCGCCGCGATCTGGGCGCTGGCCATCGCGCCCACCTGGGCGCTGTTCAGGGCCGCCACCGAGCTCGTCGCCAGCGCGGCGAAGTCGCCCGAGTCGATCGCCACCACCTGCGCGGTACTGAGGGCCGCCACCTGGGCCGAGACCAGCGCCCCGACCTGGCTGGAGGTCATCGCCCGCACCTGCTGCGTGGCGAAGGCCTGCACCTGCGTCGGCGTGAAGGCCGAGACGTCCGCGGGCTCGAAGGCCGCGAACTGCGCCGTGGACAGCACCCGCAGGCCGGTGGTGGAGATGACCGGAATCTGGGTGCCCGACAGCGCCGCGATCTGTGCCGTGCTGAACGCCGCCCAGTCCTCCGTCGTCAGGGCCGCGATCTGCGCGGTGCCCATGACGGCGATCTGGGCGGTGGTGTAGTTGGGGATCAGCGTGGGCATGATGCGGTCCTTGGTGCTTCGATGAACCGGCGGCGCGGGCCGCAGGCGCCCAAAGCGCGCCATCGGGCCTGCCCGCCGGTTCGTGTCCGTCGGATATCGGGCCGGGCCCGGGTGACTTGAGTTGCCCTGCCGGCGCCGAACTTGTGGACTGGGGGTGAAGTGCCGGGCTGTTCGACAGGTCGTGACATCTGCACGGGCCATGCCGCAAGGGGTGCATGGGCGCGCGGCCGTTGAGCCGGCGGGCGGCGTCACCCGGATGCCCGGCGCCGTGCTTCGTCGGTTGCGGCTGCCGAGTCCGCCGGCCCCGGCCGACAATGCCGCGCGATGGAGACCGCCAACTTCCTGCCCGGGCGACGGCACGGCCTGGCGCCGCTCGTCGGCTGGCGGCGCCTCGCGGTCACGCTTTGCACATGCGCCGCGCTGTTCGCGCTGTTCAGCACCTTCTGGAAGACCAGCCTGGCCGGCCTGGCGCTGCGCATGTTCGGCGTGGCGCTGCTGCTGATGCTGGTGTTCGGCCTGTTCGAGCAGTGGCCGCGGCGGCCGCCGCGGTGGCTGGCGCGCTGGGTGCTGCAGGTGGCCGCGGTGGGCGTGACGGTGCCGCTGGCCTGGGTGACGATCTACGTGCTGAGCACCGCGCCCGGCCAGCCGCCGTTCTGGCAGGTGCAAGACCGCGCCGGCGGCTTCGGCACGTTGATGGCCACGAGCCTGCTGGTGGCGCCATGGGTGGCGCTGGGGGCCCTGGTGCGGCAGCGCGAGGCGTTCGCGCGCGAGCAGGCCCTTGCCTTCGAGCTGGAGCGCAGCGAACTCGAGCGCCAGGCCGGCGACGCCCGGCTGCGGCTGCTGCAGGCACAGGTGCAGCCGCACTTCCTGTTCAACACCCTGGCCAACGTGCGCGCGCTGGTCAATGCCGGCTCGCCGCAGGCGCCCCAGGTGCTGGATCACCTGATCGACTACCTGCGCGCTGCGGTGCCGCGGCTTTCGGCCACCGCCACCACGCTGGGCGACGAGGCGCAGCTGGTGCGCGCCTACCTGGAACTGATGCTGATGCGCATGCCCGACCGCATGCGCTTCACGCTCGATATCGATGAGGCTGCCCGCACGCTCGCCTGCCCGCCGATGACGCTGATGACGCTGGTGGAGAACGCCGTGCGCCACGGCATCGACCCGGCCGAGGACGGCGGCCGCATCGACGTGCAGGTGCGCGTGCAGGGCGGCCGCTGCCTCGCCTGCGTGTGCGACACCGGCCTCGGCCTGCAGCGCGGCAGCGGCGGCGGCCTGGGCACCGGCCTCAGCAGCCTGCGCGAGCGGCTGGCGCTGACCTTCGGCGGTGATGCACACCTGCGCGTGAGCGCGCTGGAGCCGCGCGGCGTGCGCGCCGAAGTCGACTTCCCGGCCCGGCCGGCCGCCTCACCCTCAGCGCTCGAAACGTGATCGGCCCTCTGGCATGACCAGGCCGCCCCGCCCCGACACCCGCGCCGAGGCCCCACGCGGGCCGGCCCCCTGCGCATGAACGTGCCCGCGCCGAACACGCCAGACGCGCCAAACGCGCCGAGTGCGCTGATCGCCGACGACGAGCCCGTGCTGCGCACGGAGCTGGCCGGCCTGCTGGCGCAGGCCTGGCCGCAGCTGCGCATCGTCGCCCAGGCGCGCAACGGCCGCGAGGCCATCGACCTGTTCGACCGCCATGCGCCGCACATCTGCTTCCTCGACGTGCACATGCCCGGCCTGAACGGCCTGGACGCCGCGCGCCACATCGGCCGGCGTGCGCACCTGGTGTTCGTCACCGCCTACAGCGACTACGCACTGCAGGCCTTCGAGCGCGGCGTGCTCGACTACCTCGTGAAGCCCGTGGCACCGGCCCGCCTGGCCGAGACGGTGTCGCGGCTGCAGGAACGGCTGCGTATCGATCAGCCCGCGGTGAACACCGAAGACCTGGTGCGCGAGCTGGCCGCGCGGCTGCAGCGGCAGGGGCCGGCGCCCGGCGCGGCCGCGGGCGCCGCGGCAGCGCAGCCGCCGGCGCCGCTGCAGTGGATCCGCGCCACGGTGGGGCCCACGCTGCGGCTGATTGCGGTGGACGACATCGACTTCCTGCGCTCGGACCACAAGTACACGCTGGTGGCCTGGCGCGGTGACGACGGCCAGCCCGCCGAAGCGCTGATCACCGTGCCGCTGAAGGAGCTGCTGCCGCAGCTGGACGCGCGGCGTTTCGTGCAGGTGCACCGCTCGGTGGTGGTCAACCTCGCCGCGGTGAGCCACGTGGTGCGCGGCGAGAACGAAACGGCAGACATCCACCTCAAGGGCCGGCGCGAAGTGCTGCCGGTGAGCCGCACCTATCTGCCTCTGTTCCGGCAGATGTGAGCAAGCGCGTGAGGGCGGTTCCGGCGATCAGGGCCAGGCCACCTTGACGTCGGGAAAGCCCATCAGCCTGAGCACGAAGTGGCCGGCCGCTGCCTCGCCGGCATCGTCTGCGGCCAACGCCAGCTCGGCGTAGCGGGGAACGCCGGCCTTGGCGAGCAGGCTCCACAGGTCGTGGGCCGGCTTGGGGCGGCCGTCCGCCTGCAGCAGGCTCTTCAGCGGCACGTGCACGACCCGGGCCGCAGCGGCCCCGCTCGCTGCCGGGGGCGCGGGCGGCTTGGCGCCCATCGCCACCACCACGCGCGGGTACAGCGGCGCGGCCGCCGCAGCGCCCGCAGCGCCCGCGGCGCCTGGTGCGTCGGCCACCAGCCCGGTGGTCCGCGCTCGCGCCGCGTAGGTGGTGCGCGGGATGGTGATCTGGCCGGGCTTGGCGGGCGGGCCCACCACCGTGGGCTCGCGCGCCACTTCCTGCCCCAGCTCGGCCCAGCGCTCCAGGCTGTCCACGAAGATCGACACGCGGTGCTGGCCGAGCCGTTCGAGCATCCAGTAGGCGAAGCCGGCATCGGCGTCCAGCCCGCCATCGCTGACCACCACCGCCTCCAGCGCCGCGTTCACGCCGGCCGGCCCGAGCAGCGCGGCAAGCCTGTCGGGCTCGTGCGCGTGGCGGCGGAACAGCTCGGCCGGCACGTTGACGGCATACGGCAGGTGCCCGGCCTTGTAGGCCTCGGGCGGGCGCACGTCGACCAAGATCAGCGGCGAGGCGCCCGTCGAACGCAGCAGCTTGCCGTTCCAGGCCTTCAGCCAGCCGGTGTCGCGCATGAGGTTCGGCGCCGCGTAGGTCCACGTCGGCAGCCCGCGCTCGTCGCGCAGCCAATCCAGCTGCGAGCCGGGAAAGAGCTTCACCTGCGGGAAATCGGCCAGGTACTTCAGCGCGAAGAACGGCACCGCCGCCGCGAAGCCGCCGCCGCAGTAGCTGTAGACCTGCTGCTCGGGCCTGACGCCGAGGTGAGCCATCATGCGGCGCAGCTCGGCCGGCGACTTGAAGGTCTTGTCGGCGTTGAAGTACTCGGGCACCGGCGTCATCTGCGCGTGCGGCACATGGCCGCCGCGACCGAACCACGCCGTCGCGCCGTAGTACCAGGCCGGCTCCAGGGCCTCGAGAAGCGCGTTGCCACGCGGGTCGCCCGAGGCGGTGAGGAACTCGGGCAGTTGCGTGCGCAGCTCTTCGCGCACCCGGCTCACGCGCAGGCTGCCGCGCGCCGCGGCCGCCGTCGGCTCCTTGGTCACTTCGCCGCCGGCAGCACGCCAGCGCGCCAGGCCACCGTCCAGAAGGTAGACGTCACTTTCGGGCACACCGTGCAGCACGAGGTCGTAGAACAGGCGCGGCGCAAAGAAGTCGCCGCCCTGGTCGTACACGACGATCCGGGTGCCCGGGTGCAACCCCAGGGCCTGGAAGCGCTGCTCCATCTCGGCGGGGCCCGGCGGGCGGGCGCCACCGGCGAAGACGTCGACGTGCCGCGCACCGGCGATGTGCTGCGCGGCGTGCAGCGGCGCCGGCTGGGCGTCGAGCACCACCAGGGTGGATGCCGTGGCGCCGGGCGCCGCCGCCGCGCTCTTCAGCGCCTGCATCAGCCACGCCGGGTCGACCAGCCGGCCGCGGGGCGCTTCGGCACCGGCCTGCGCGCGTGCGGCCGGTGTCCAGGCCGCCAGCAGGCCCAACGCGCTCAGCGCCAGCAGCCACACCATCGCAGTGAGCAGCCGCTTCGGGGCGGTTTCGCGCCCGGCGCAGCGCCCGCGCGCGGCAACAAGGTTCTCATTCATGATGGCCTGTCTCCATGGCCCCGCCACCGGGGCTTTCGGCCACGCTACCGGCCGCCCCCGCGCCGGGCGACCGCGGCCCGACAGGCCGCAGCGGCTCAGGCCTGGGCGACGGCCGATGCCGACGAGTCGCGCGGCGCGCGCGCGGCACGTGGCCCGGGCAGCCGTGGCGCCGCGCCGTGGCCGTCGTCTGGCGTCGGCACGGCAGCGGCCGGCGCGCCGCGTGGCCGGTCCATCGGCATCGGCAGCGTGGCCGGCGAGCGCGTGCTGAGGAATGCGCTGGAGATCGTTGCCGGCTCGGTGCTGTGGCTGAACTCGGCGGCGGCGCCGGCGCCCGCCGCGGCGCGCGCCAGCGCGCGGCAGCCGATCTCCTCGGCCAGCCGCTGTGCGGCCAGCGCCGTCTCGCCGCTGCTGGCCGGCGTGCCGCCGCAGGTGAGCACCTGGTGGATGTCGGCCACCGCCGCGGCCATGCTGGCCGGGAACTCGCCATGCACGCGCTGGCCGCCGTCCAGCACCGCCGCGCCCTTGAAGCGCACGCCGCCGACGGTGCGGCGCAGCCGCCAGCCGGCGCCGCCGTCTTCCATCACCACCATGCCGCGCTCGGTGAGCAGCTGCAGCTCGAACAGGGCGTAGTCGGCCGCATGCGCCACGTTCAGCGACACCGGCACGCCCTGGCGCGACTGCAGCAGCGCCGGCACGCTGGGGTCGTCGTGCCAGTGGTCGAACACCGGCAGCCCGGCGGCCAGCAGCTGCAAAGGGCCCAGCAGCATCTGCAGCACGTCGACCAGGTGGCTGCCGTTGTGCAGCACGCCCTTGTTGTACAGGCCGGTGGCCGAGCGCACCGCGCCCCATTGCCCGGCGGCCAGCTCGGCGCCCAGCCGGCGCAGGTCGGGCGCCCAGCGGCGGCTGTGGTTGACCGCCATCTTCACGCCGGCGGTGGCGCACACCTCCACTGCCGCGGCGGTGTCGTCGGCGCTGGCGGTGACGGGCTTCTCGCAGAACAGCAGCCGCGGGTGCAGCGAGAGCACCGCGGCGATGTGCGCGGCGTGCAGCGCGGTGGGCGAGCACAGGCTCACCACGTCGAACGGCCCGGCCGCCGCAGTGGCTTCGATGGAGCCGAAGCCGCGCTCGACCAGCCAGCGCTGCATGAAGGCCTCGCGCTGCGCAGCATCGGGCTCGACGCAGGCGGCGAGCCGGAAGCCGCCGTGCCGGCTGTAGGCGCCGGCGTGGGTGAGCGGCGGAGCACTCGCCGGCCGCTCCGCGTCGAAACCGCCGGCGGTGTTGCCGCAGCCGATGATCAGCACGCGCAGCGGTGGCGAGGGGTCGGTCGTGGCAGGCATGGCGGTGGCGGGCAGGAGTGCCCGCGCACAGTGGCGGGGCGTTCAGCCAGCGTAGCGCGCGCCCGCAGGCGCCATGCCGCGGTAAGCGGCGGTTTCCGGCGCGTTTTCGGTCACGCGCGGCCGCGGGGCCGCGCGGCCGCGTGGCCGCCCGATCCCGCCTCAGCCCCGCGCGAAGAACCCGTTCATCACCTTGCCCTGCGCGGCGTCGGCAAAGCCGTCGAAGCGCCCCTCGGCCAGCGCCTGCGCCGCACGCATGAAGCCGCCCCAGGCCGCACGTGCCAGCGCGCCACCGACGCTGACGCGGCGCACGCCAAGCGCCCCCAGCGACGCAAGCGTCCATTCGCTCGGGCCGCCGACCAGCACATTCACCGGCTTGGGCGCCACCGCCGCCACCACCGCGGCGATCTGCTCGCGCGTGGTGATGCCCGGTGCGTAGAGGCAGTCGGCGCCGGCATTCGCGTAGGCCTTCAGGCGCAAGAGGGTCTCGTCCAGGTCGGGCCGGCCGACGAGAAAGCACTCGGCTCGGCCGACGAGCAGCGTGTCGCCGCCGGCACGGTCGATCGCGCCGCGCGCGGCCCGCATGCGCTCGGTCGCCTCGTCCAGCGTGAACAGCGGCCGCGCCGCGTCACCGGTGGAGTCTTCGATCGACAGGCCCGCCACGCCGGCCTCAGCGGCCAGCCGCACGCTCTCGGCCACGCCGGCGGCACTGGCCGCGAAGCCGCCTTCGAAGTCGGCATTGATCGGCACCTCGGTCGCCGCCACCATGTCGGCCAGATGCGCCAGCGCCATCTCGCGCGTGATGCCGTTGTCCGGCCGCGCCTGCGACCACGCGAAGCCCGAACTCGTGGTGGCCAGCGCCTTGAAGCCCAGGCCCTGCAGCCAGCGCGCGCTGCCTGGGTCCCAGGGGTTCGGAATCAGGAAGCAGCCGGACTCGTGCAGGCGGTGGAACTGGCGGCGCTTGTCGGCGACGGAAGGGGCGGTCATGGGCAATCCCGAGGCAGGCAGTGCGGCCCACTGTAAACCCGCCGCAGCGGTGCCGGCCAGCGCCCTCAGGCCGGCAGCGGCCGGCCCTGGCCGGCTTCGACGACGAACCGCGCCTGGCTGCCCACCGCGCTGCCCGCGTCGCGCGCATCGGCCACCGTGCGCAGGTCGGCCTCCAGCCGCGCGGGTGTCAACGCGAAGCGCATGTAGCCGCGCTGGTCGCTGCGGCCGTGCAGTACGTGCGGGTTGAGCTTCAGCGCCGCATCGACCGCGCTTTGCGGCCAGCTGCGGCTGCTGATGGAAGTACTGCAGAACTCGGCGGCCACGCGCGGCGAGCGCAGGTCGTCGGCATCGGTGTGCAGCTCGGCGACGTAGTTCGCATGCACGTCGCCGCCCAGCACCACGGCGCCCGGCACCTGGCGTTCGTGCAGCGCTTGCAGCAGCCGCCGGCGCGCCGCGGGGTAACCGTCCCAGCCGTCGGTCCAGTATCGGCCCGTGGCGTGGCCGCCAGCTTCGGGCACCGGCACCACGGCCTCGGTGCTGAAGCGCGACATCAGCGTGGTCTGCGCCAGCAGGTTCCACGGGTGCGCGGGGCTGAAGCCTTCGTGCAGCCAGCGCTCCTGCGCGCGGCCCCACAGGCTGCGTGCCGGTTCGAAGAGCTCTGGGCAATCCGACGGCCGCACCGTGGCCGAACCGCCGCGGCCGCCGCGCGAGCACGGCTGCGGGTCGCGGTACTGGCGGCCGTCGGCCCATTGCAGGCGCGCGAGCCGGCCCCAGTCGAGGCGGCCGTGGATCGTCATCGCACCGCCGGGCTCGTCGCGCGGGCGCAGCGCCGGCGGCACCGGCATGTGCTCCCACCAGGCGCGGTAGGCAGCGGCGCGGCGGGCGGGGAATGCGGGGTCGAGGCCCTGGCCCTGCAGGCCGGCGTAGTCGTTGTCGACCTCGTGGTCGTCCCAGATCACCACCCACGGGCAGGCGGCGTGCGCGGCCTGCAGCAGCGGGTCGCTCTTGTACAGCGCGTAGCGCGCGCGGTAGCCCTCCAGCGTGGTGGCCGCGCCTTGCGCGTGCGTGCGCACGCCGAACGGCGCCGACGCGTATTCGTAGATGTAGTCGCCGAGGAACAGCAGCAGGTCCAGCGGCTGGCCCGAAGGGTGCTGCACGGCGTCGCGCCACGCCGCCCAATGGCCGTGCTCCCAGCGCTGGCAACTGGCGATGGCGAAGTCCAGCCGCGGCACCGCCGCATCCGCCGCGGGCGCGGTGCGCGTGCGGCCGGCCGCGCTGCGCTGGCCCAGCGCGCTGAAGCGGTACCAGTACCAGCGCGCGGGCTGCAGGCCACGCGGCTGCACGTGCACGCTGTGAGCCTCGTCGGCGTGCGCGGGTTCGCTGCCCTGCGCAACGATGCGCGTGAAGGCTTCGTCGGCCGCCACCTCCCAGCGCACCGAGACCTCGGGGGCTTCGATCGGCCCGGCCAGGCGCGTCCACAGCACGACCGAGTCCGCCGTGGGCGAGCCCGAAGCGATGCCGAGTCCGAAGCGCGGCGTGTCATCGGCCCGCGCGTGGCGCACGAAGTGAAGGAGCGGCAGCGTCGCGGCCAGCATCTGGCGCAACGCGCGTCGGCGGTTCAACGCAGGCATGCGCGCAGTGTGCCAGCGGTTCCGCGCGCATCGGCGACGCGCGCCACGCACGGCCCCGTGCCGACCGCGCATGCACAATCCGCAGCACGTCGGTCGCCGCAACGTGCGCCTGCTGCAGCGGCGGTTGGTTAACCTCGCGCCATGTCAGCCCCTCGCGGAAAGATCCAGCTGTTGTCCAACCAGAGCGGCGGCACGCGGCGGGTGTTCATCTCCTATGCGCATGCCGACGGCCCCAAGGCCGACGATGGCGACCTGCCGCGGGCCGTCTACGAGGCCGTGTGCATGCTCGCCGACAACCGGCCGGAGCTCGGCCTGGCACGGGAGCGCATCTTCTTCGACCGCACCGGCTTGCTGGCCGGCGACGCGTGGGAGGACAAGATCCGCTCCGAGATCCAGCACGCCGACGTCTTCCTGCTGTTGATGAGCATCCGCACGATGAACTCCAGCTTCTGCATGGACAAGGAGCTGCAGTGGGCCGCCGCCAGCGGTGCCGCCATCGTGCCGGTGCTGATGTCGCAGTGCCTGTGGGACAACCGACCCGTGAACCTGCCGGCCGGCACGCGCACGCTGGGCAGCTTCAACGCCATTCCGAAGGACGCGAACAACGACCTCGTGCCGATCAAGGACCGCCGCTGGGACGACCGCGACGCCGCCCTCACGCGGCTGGCGCAGCAGCTCGCCGCCGCCATGGCGCACGAGGCCCACCCGCCGGCCGAGCAGGATCGCGCCGCGGTGCAGGCCGGCCCGCGCACCAGCCCTTCGGCGCCGCATGGGCCGAGGCTGCCGCTGAACCTGCCGCTGCTGTGCAACCAATTCGACGCCGAAAGCGACTTCAGGCACTTCGTGCTCAACGACTGGGAGCCTGGCAAGCTGCTGCTGGTGTTCGTGCGCGGCGGCTACGAAGACCACCCGGAGGGCTTCTGGGAGCGGCTGTGCGAGCGCGAACTGGCGCACAGCTGCGAAACGCAAGGCCTGACGGTGCGGCCGCCCAAGCGGCTGCGCCTGCCCAATGCGATGAACGGCAACAAGCTGCGCGCATCGCTCGCCGACGACGTGCGCGCCGCCCTCTCCGAGGCGCTGACGGGCAACATGTTCCGCCTGAAGACGCCCGCCGAAATCGTCGACGCGCTGCCCGCGCAGGCAGTGCAGCCGCTGCTGGCGACGCTGCCTTCGCAACCCGACGCCGGCAACGCGGCGCTGCTGCGCGAGCTGCTGGCCTGGTTCGACGCCGCGCCCCGGCGGGCGCCGCTGGACCGGCTGGTGCTGGCCGTGCTGGTGAGCGACCCGCAGCTGTGTGCCGATCCGGGCCTCGTGCCGCGCTTCGGGCTCGAAGGCGCGCAACGTGTGCAGGCGCTGTGCCTGCACGAGCTCGAAGCGCTCAGCGCCGCCGATGTGCGCGACTGGCACGCCAACTACGAGCTGGAGAGCCTCGCCGAACTGCCCCGCCTGACCCAGGCGTTATTCGGTGAGCGGGCCGAGCTGCGCATGCGCCCGTTCGACCGCGCGGCCAGGCAGCTGCTGGGCCTCTGAGCGAGAGCGGGGCATGCCCGCAGCGCATGGACAACTAGGAGGAGATCCGTCATGAACCAGTCCGCCGAGCCGACCCCGCTGGGCTTCGGCTCCTTCAAGGGCGAGGGCGCCATTGCGGGCCACGTGCATCGCGGCGACCCGTTGAAGGACCCCGCCGGTTACCGCGCCAGCCCGCCGCTGGTGCAGGCGGTGAACGTGGCGCTGGCGCTGAAGCGCCCGCTGCTGCTGACCGGCGACCCCGGAACGGGCAAAACGCAGCTGGCCTACCGCATGGCCGCCGAGCTGGCGCTGGGTGAGGTGTTGCGGTTCAACACCAAGTCGGGCAGCGTCGCCACCGACCTCTTCTACCAGTACGACCGCCTGCGCCACTTCGCCCAGGCCCAGCTGGCCGCGGCACGTGGCGAAGGGGCGCCGCACGCGCGCGACTACATCCAGCCGCAGGCCCTGGGCGAGGCCATCCTCGCCACGCTGGACCCGCAGCAGGTGATCAGCGTGCTGGGCACGGCCAGCCACGCCGCGCCGCGCCGCTCGCTGGTGCTCATCGACGAGATCGACAAGGCACCGCGCGACTTTCCCAACGACCTGCTGAACCAGATCGACGAACGCGAGTTCCACATCCCCGACATGGGCAAGGAAGCGCACTTCCGCGCGGCCGAGGCGTTCACGCCCCTGGTGGTGATCACCAGCAACTCCGAGCGCCAGCTGCCCGAGGCCTTCCTGCGCCGCTGCGTCTACCACCACATCGAGTTCCCCGCCGACGGCCAGGAGCTGCAGCAGGCGCTCGCCGAGCGCCTGGCGCTGCTGGAGCTGCCGAGCAAGGCCCGCACCGAGGCCATTGCGCTGTTCTTCGCCTGGCGCAAGGACCGCACGTTCAGCCGCGCGCCTTCCACCAGCGAGTTGCTCGACTGGCTGCTGGCCCTGCAGGCCCACGGCCTGGACGAGGGCGAGCCCCTGGCCGCCCAGCGCGTTGCGCTGCGCGCGTCGGTGGGCAGCCTGTACAAGACCAGCGAAGACCTGGCGCACGCCTCGAAGCTGCTGGACAAGCCGTAGCCCGGCGCACGCGGCCTTCGCTGGAGGAGCCCCTGGCAGTGCCACCCGACACCGCCTCGCTCGGTTCGGCCCTCGAAGGCTGGCTGCGGCGCCTGGCCGAGCATGGTTTTCGCATCGGGCCGCGCGAGCGCGTGTCGGTGCAGGCGCTGCTGCTGCATTGGACGGCGCAGCAGGCGGGCAAGCCCGACGTCGCCGCGGCATTGGGCCTGCTGGGCCCTTTGCTGTGCACTGGCCGCGAGCAGCAGGCGCGGTATCGGCTGCTGCTGCAGGAGCACCTGGCCGAGCTGCAGCCCGAACGCCGCGGTCTGCTCCAACGGCTCCAGCACCGGCACGGGGAAGCCGGGCGGGCCGGACCCGGGGCCACCGGCGACGCCGCGGCTCGCCGGCGCCGCCGGCGGCTCGCGGTGGCGTTGCTGCTGGTCGCGGTGACCGCCGCGGGGCTGGGCCCATGGATTTCGAGCCAGTGGCCAGACACGGCCGTTGGTCCGGTGGCCCCCGCGCCAACGCCGGCACCGAGCCCTGTGCCGCCTCCCGCACCGAGCCCGGCGTTGCCCTGGTACGTGCTGCCGCTGCCGTTGCCCGAGCCGCCGCCGCCGGTGGCCAGCCCCACCGGCGAGGCGCTGCGCGCAGTGGTGCTGGGCACCGCCGCCGCGAGCCTCGCGCTGCTGGCCGCCGCGGCCTGGCGCGCGCGCCGCCGCAGCATGGTGCTGCGCCAGACGCGCAGCGACGAGGAGGTCCGGCACCATCTGCTGCGCGACCCCACACCCGTGTCGGTGGCGCCGCACGCGGTGCTCGCGCGCAACGTTGCGCGCGCGCTGCGCCAGCGCGGTGCCGGCGAGGCGCAGGCGCTGGACATCAAGGCGACGATCGATGCCACCGTCGCCGCGCGCGGCGCGCTGAACCCGCGCTGGCGGGCCTTGCAGCGTATGCCCGAGTACCTGGCGCTGGTGGACGAACGCCACCCGGCCGACCACCTCTCGGCGCTGGCCCAGGCCTGGCTGGCGGCACTCGACCGCGCGGGCGTCGTCTGCCAGGTGTTCTTCTTCGACGGCACCCCGGCCGCGGGCTGCTGGCCGCGCACGCGGGCCGCCACCGCCGACCCGCTGCAGCGTCGGCCCGTCGGGCTGGCCGAGCTGGCCACGCGCGCCGCGGGGCGCCGCCTGCTGGTGTTCGCCGATGCGCACGTAGCCATCGACCGCCGCAGCGGCCGAGCGCACGCTTGGCTGCAATTGCTGCGGCCGCTGGCCGAACGCGCTTGGTTTACTCCGGCACCGATGGCGCAATGGGGCCGCGCGGAGGATGCCGCCGACGCCGCCGGCTTCACCGTGCTGCCGCTGCAGGAGCCGGCGCTGCACACGCTGGCGCAGGCGCTCACCGGGGCACCGCTGACCCTGCAGCTGGACGCCGACAGCCCCGGCGCGCTGCCCGTGGCGCTGCGCGGGGCGAGCCTGGGTTTTGTCGACGCCGACGAGCCGCCCCCGGCGGCTGCCCGGCTCGAACTGCTGCAACAGCTGCGCGGCTGGCTTGGCGCGATGCGCTTCCAGTGGCTGGCGGCATGCGCGCTGTTCCCGCAGCTCACGCCGCCGCTCACGCTGGCGCTCGGCCAGCAGGTGCTGGGCGGCCGCGTGGCCGACGTGCAGCGCACGCTGGCGCTGGGCATGGGCAGCTTCGCGGCCCTGCCCTGGTTCCGCCACGGCCGCATGCCGGACTGGCTGCGCGAGGACCTGCAGGCACAACTGAGCCCGGTGCAGCTGCAGGAGCTCGAGACCGTGGTGCGCGACCGGCTGGACGCCGCGCTCGGCCACGCCGCCGGCGCCCCGCTGGCCGAGGTGAGCACGCGGGTGTCGGCGTGGCTGCGCCGCGGCACCGGCGCCGCGCAGGACCTGCTGCTGGCCGATTTCCTGCAGCGCAAGGACCGCTTGACGCGGCTGCTGCAGAAGCTGCCCGACGGCCTGCGCCGGCGGCTGTTCCGCCACGGGCGGCCGGGCCTCGGGCTGCAGGCGCATTGGTTTGCGGTTCCGGTCGCGTTGGGCTTGGCGGGGGGGCTCGCGGCCACACCGCTGTGGAACCGCGTGGCGCCTGCGCAGGCGCAGTCTGCGCTGCCGCTCTTGGCGAGCTGGTCGGTGCTACCGATTCCAAAGGACACCGAGGCGGCCCCGGTGCTCGCCTTCCTCGGCGAATGGCAGGTCCGGGTGCAGACCACGGCCGGACCGGCTCGGGTATGGGATCTGCCAGGTGACGCGGACTGGATCCCACCAAACACCTCGCCGCCGCCGCGAGAGGCGCCACGCGATGACCCAAGGTTTGTTGCAGGTCCCCAGCTGGCGCCGAATGGCGGCCGGCTCGAGGTGAATGCCGGCGCTGCGTTCCTGTCGCGCGGCCTCGCCTCGACCCTGGGCCGTGCGCCACTGTCGCTGGCACCTGGACAGAGCGTCAGGACGATTGCCTTCACACCCAGCGGCCGGCGGGTCGTGGCGCTGATGTCCGACGACACGATCCGGGTGTGGGGACTGCCCCGGTTCGAGTTCGTGCTCCTGGAGTGCCCGCTGCAGTCGACAGCCGGGATGGCGGCTCGGGTGCAGATGGTGCGCGCCTTGCAGGACGAGCGGCTCGCCCGGGAGTTCGACGCGAAGCGGTCGAGCTTCGAGTACGTCGGAATGACCGAGGCAATGTGGCAGGAACTGCACCCCACCGCCCGCTGGCTGCTGACACCGGGTGAAGTGCTGGTGGGCACTGCAATGGATGTCGCGGTGGCTCGTGCGCTGCTGCCGGGCGGCGCCACAGCGGTGCAACGCGACGAAGCACTGCGCAACACGGCCGTGACAAGCGACTGCGTCGCCGGTCGCGAGCCCCAACCCTCACCCGAGAATGCGCCCGTCATCGACGGTCTGGGGGCTGCCGAGCAAGCCGCGCTGAGCGCCCGCGTCGCCCGCCTCTTCGGCCCCTCGCGCGACGACCGCGTCGCCGCCACCCGCGATCTCGTGGTCGACGCCGAAGCGCTCTCCGACGCCATCGCCTTTGCGCTGCCGCAGGCGCTGCGCATCGCGCGGCCTTCGCGCATCCCGATGACCGACCAGCGCGCCTCGGGCGTCATCAACACCCTCGAGCTGCTGCGGGCGGCGACGCCGGCCACGCTCAGGCGCTATCGCGAGCAGATCGCCGAGCTGTTGCCGCTGGCCGAGGCCATGGGCAGCCAGACACTGGAGCGCGTGCAGCCGGTGCGCGCAGCCGTCACGGCGGCGGCCGCCGCACAGCGCAGGCCGCAGCTCGAGATCATCTTCGACAGCCCGCCCCAGGAGCCGGTCGCTTCGGCGCTCGCATCGACGCTGGCGGCGACCCTGAGCTCGTCGTTGGTGGCGGCGCAGGGTGACGTGGTCGGCGTCAACAGCCGGATGGCTGCGCCCGCCGACGGCGCAGCGCCCCCGGGCACCACGCTCAGGTCGATGGGCGCGAGCGACCGCGCGCTCGCTCGCGCGCTGGCCGCGGGCGCCTCGGCGCGCGTCGGGCCGGTGACCACGGCTGCGGGCAGCCGCGCCGCGGTCAGCAACGACACCTACCAGCTGCGACTGCCCCCGGACCTGTGCGTGACGAGGGCGACAGCAGCCTGCCCGGCGACGGACTTCCCCGCCACGCGCGGCGCGCTGCAGGTGACGATCTCCGGCGCCAGCGAGGAAGTCAGCTTCACGATCCGCAAGGGCCTGGACGAGCTCGGCTACGAACGCGTGGGGGTCGTGGGTGCATCGGATCGCACGCCTCCCTACACCGACGCGACCCTGCGCTGGAACGAAGCGCCGGTGGCGTTCGTCGAGGAGATCGCCCGCGTCGTCGAAAGGGCCGCCGGCATTCCGCGCAGCGCCATCCGGGTGCTGAAGACCATCCGAGTGGAACGCAGCCGCGTCGCCGTGGAGATCGGCGGGGGACAAGCGCCGCGCGCCGCCGGCTTGGCTCTCGTGGCGCGATCGGACCAGTTGCTTGCCGCGCGGGCCGGCGTTGCCTATCGTCCGCAGCGGCTGGTGTCCGGCGGCACGCCCCCCTACGAAATGATCTTCCCCAATGCGCAGGCCGCGGTCGCGCTTCCCGACGGGATGATGATCGGCAGGGATGGCGTGCTGAGCGGCACGCCGCGGCAACCGGGAAGGTACCGGATCGAGTTGAGCTTTCGCGACGCCGGCGGCGCGGAGGTCACCTACCTCGGCGACCTGGCGGTGCTCGAACGGCAATCGGCCGCCAAGTAGTCGCAGGAGCCCACGATGATCATCGACGCCTGGATCCAGCACCCCACCCTTCGGCACGCGGGCGACCCGATGTTCGATTCGCTGCGCCGCTGGGCCAAGGGCGGCCTGCCGACCACCGAGCTGCCAGTGGCCGCGACGCTGGCCGCGATGGACGCCGCCGGCATCGCGCGCGCCCTCACCTGCGCGTGGGTGGGCCCGCAGGGCGCGATGATCTCCAACGACGAGGTGGCCGGCTTCGTGGCCGAAGCGAACGGCCGCCTCGTCGGCGTGGGCTCGGTGAACCTGAAGCGGCCGATGCAGGCCATGCGCGAGGTGCGCCGCTGCGTGCGCGAACTGGGCTTCAAGGCCATCCGCGTGCTGCCGTGGCTGTGGGAGGTGCCGCCCACCGACCGCCGCTTCTACCCCGTGTATGCCGCGTGCTGCGAGGAAGGGGTGCCGTTCTGCACCCAGATCGGCCACACCGGCCCGCTGATGCCCAGCGAAGTGGGCCGCCCGATCTACCTTGACCCCGTGGCCATCGACTTCCCGGAACTCACGATCGTCGGCGGCCACATCGGCTACCCGTGGACCGACGAGGCGATTGCCGTGGCCACCAAGCACGAGCGCGTCTACATCGACACCTCGGCCTACACGGCGAAGCGCTACCCGCCGCAGCTGGTGGAGTACCTGAACGCCCATGGCCGCACGAAGGTGCTGTTCGGCAGCAACTGGCCGATGATCGAGCCGGCCAAGGCGCTGGCAGGGCTGGACTCGCTCGGGCTGGACGACGAGGCGCGCGCGCTCTTCCTCGGCGGCAATGCGGCGCGCGTGTACGGTCTGCAGTAGTTTCGCCGTCAGGACAAGGCAACCGCCTGCGCGCAGATCGCCCCCAGGGCCAGTTCGCCGGTCCGCCATTCCGTCATTCCACCCTTCCGTCAGTTTGTCAGTTCGCCAGTTCGCCAGTTCACCCAGGAGCCCGCGATGTCACCCATCACCACCACGCGCGCGAGCGCCGACGACCCCATCGTCACCATCACGCTGCACCGCCCCGAGTGCCGCAACGCGGTGGACGGCCCGACGGCCTCGCTGTTGCTGGCCGCCTTCCAGGCCTTCGAGGCCGATGCCGGCGCCCGTGTGGCCGTCTTCACTGGCGGCGGTGGGCACTTCTGCGCCGGTGCCGACCTCGCCGCCCTGGGTGAACCGGCCCGCGCCAACGCCATCGAGCCCAGCGGCACCGCGCATGGCCCGATGGGCCCCACGCGCATGGCGTTCAGCAAGCCGGTCATCGCCGCCATCGAAGGTTATGCCGTGGCCGGTGGGCTCGAACTGGCGCTGATGTGCGACCTGCGCGTGGCCGCCAAGAGCGCCACCTTCGGCGTGTTCTGCCGACGCTGGGGCGTGCCGCTCATCGACGGCGGCACGGTGCGGCTGCCGCGCATCGTGGGCATGGGCCGCGCGCTGGACTTGATCCTCAGCGGCCGCGCGGTCGGCGCCGAGGAAGCGCTGGCAATGGGGCTGGCCAATCGCGTCGTCGACGACGGCCAAGCGCTCGCCGCGGCGCAAGCGCTGGCGCGGCAGATCGCCAAGTTCCCGCAGCAATGCATGAACGCCGACCGCGCCTCGGCCTACGGGCAATGGGACTTGCCGCTGGCGCAGGCACTGCAGCGCGAAGGCGCGGCGGGTTATCCGGTGGTGTTTGCCGAGGCCTTGCCGGGCGCCGCGCGCTTCGCCGCCGGTGCGGGCAGGCACGGCGCAGCGGCCGATTGATGCTCATTTGCGTTCGAAGACAGGGGAAAGGTCTTCGACGAGGTGGTGGCGCCGAGGACGCCGGGTGGTCGGCTCCGCGAATGTCCTTTTTCAGCGGCCCAGCTTCGCTGGGCCCCTGAATGCATCCTTCATTTCGCTGCGCCGACCACCCGCCGTCCTCGGTGGCACCTGGGTTTGTCTTCGTGAGCCAGTCCCGACGCGCGTGCCGGATCGGGACGATGGGGTGCCCTGCGCAGCGAAATCAAGGGGGCATGCGGGGGACCCGCGAAGCTGGGCCGCCGCAAGAGGACATTCGCGGAGCAGGGCACCCCGTCGGCCCGATCCCGCCACGGTCTGTTGCCCTGACCTGTTCGATCGATCGCGAAGCCGTATGAGTTGAGTTGAGCGCGGGCGGCGGCCGGGGCACCCCGGGCCGGCACGGCCTCTAGTCTGGTTGGCTTGGCTGGCGGGGGCGCCAGATGGAAGCGCCGCTGCGCAACGCCGCGTCGTGGTCGCCCAGCAGCGGCGGCGCCGTCACCTCCAGGCTGCGCTGGCCGTCGAAGCTCAGCGGCGAGCGCACGGTGGTCCAGCGCTCGCCGGGCCGGCCGGGGTGCGGCGCGTCGACGAAGAGCTGCAGGTGCCTGGCCTGCGGGTCCTCGGGCACCTCGTCGGTGTCGTACATCGGCGCGTGCGGCACGTCCAGCGCGGCCAGACGCCGGCACCATTCGTCGCGCGGCAGGCGCGCAAAGTGGCCGCCGAGCACCTCGATCAGCACCTCCTGGTGTTCGATGCGCGCCTCGCGCGTGGCAAAGCGCGCGTCGTCGAAGAGGTGCGGCTGCTCGATGGCCTTCGCCAGGCCCTCCCAGAACTTGGGCGGGCTGCTCATGTGCAGCGCGATCCACTTGCCGTCGCCGCACTCCAGCACGTAGCTCTGCGAGACGCGCGGCCGGCTGTACGGGCCCATCACCTCACCCTCGCTGAACAGGTGCGTGAACGCGTCGAGGTTGAAGTGGGTCATGGCCTCGAACATCGAGACCTCGACGCGGCGGCCGGGCACGCCTGCCGCACCCCGATCGCCGGGCTCGCCCTGAGCGCCCTGAGCACCCTGAGCACCCTGAGCACCCTGAGCGCCCTCCCGCCGCCCGCGTTCGACCAGCGCACCGAGGATGCCCAGCGCGGCGTAGAAGCCGGTCAGCGCATCGGCCAGCGCCGGCCCCACCACGCGCGGGTTGGCGGGGTTCACCAGCAGCTTGAGAAAACCGCTGGCCGCCTGCGCCACGCTGTCGTAGCTGGGCCGCTGCGCGGCGGGCCCATCCGGCCCGAAGCCGCTGATGGCGCAGTAGACGAGCCGCGGATTCAACTCGCGCAACCGCGCCTCGCCGGCGCCGATCTTCTCGGCCACACCGGGGCGGAAGTTCTGCAGGTAGACGTCGGCCTCGCGCACCAGGCCGTCGAACAAGGTCAGGTCATCCTTCTTGCGCGTATCGAGCCGCACGCTCTTCTTGTTGCGGTTGTAGGTCTGGTAGTGCGGGCTGTACAGGCCACCGCGGAAGGCGCGGAACGGGTCGCCCTCGGGCTGCTCGACCTTGACGACATCGGCGCCGAGGTCGGCCAGCAGCATCGCCGCGGCCGGACCGGTGATGAACGTGCCGTGCTCCAGCACGCGCACGCCCTCCAGCACTTTGACGGCCATGTCGGTGCGCCTTCGTGTTCAGTCTTTGGGTGTCGGCCTGACGCCTCAGCCTGGTGGCACGGCCTTGCGCCTCAGCCGTGCGGCTTGAGCGTCACGCCGGCGGGCAGCTCGCCCGTGTAGCGCTGCTCGCGCGCAGCCTGGTAGCTCAGCGCAAAGCCGATCGGCCGCGCCAGCTCTTCGGTGAGGTGGCCGATGAGCCCGGCGCAGCGCGCGAGGATCGGCACGCCCTTGAGCGCCTCGGCCGGGAAGCCCACGTCCAGCAGCACCGCCGGTATCGCCGCCGAGACGTTCAGCCGCAGGTCGCGCTGCGTGAGCCCGGGCAGCACGCGCTCCACCGCCTCGGCGATGGCGACAAAGCGGCCGGGCGTACCGACCTCGGCCGCCACGGCGAACAGGCGCGCCACGCGCGGGTCGCGGTCCTTGTGCAGCGGGTGGCCGTAGCCCGGGATGGCGTGCTTGGCGGCCCGCATCTCGCGCACGATGTCGGTGGCGGCTGCCTCGAGCGAGAGGCCCTTGTCGCGCGCCAACGCATCGATGCGCAGGAAGAGGCGCCCAGCCGTTTCCGAGGCGCCCAGGATCACCGAGCCGCAGCCCAGGATGCCCGCGGCCACCGCACCCTGCACCGCATCGGGCGCGGCTGCCAGCGTCATGCGCGCGGCCTGCACGCTGGGCACCAGGCCATGCTCGGCGATCGCCACCAGCGTCGCGTCGAGCATGCGGCTTTGCATCGCGCTCGGGCGCCGGCCGGTGACCAGCAGCCAGAAGTAGTCGGTGAACGAGAGCTGGCCGATCAGCTCGCGGCAGAGGTCAGCGCCGCGCACGACGATGGTCTCGTCGTCGCTGGCGCAAATGGCGCTTTCCGGAACGGTGGCTTTGCCGATCTTCATTCGCAACTCTCAACGATGCAATTGCGTGGGCCAAGCGGCCGCCGCGGAACCGGCTTTGCCGGGCCGCTGGCGGCGCCCCGGGGACTCGAGGAGTCCCCTGCGGGGACTCGGCGGAGGCGCCGCAGGCGCTTCGGGGGGGACGTCATTCACGCCGGGGCGAGCGCGAAGTCGTAGCTCGCGCTGTGCCAAGTCTGGTCCATCGTCTTGCCGCGCGGCGCCGCGCCCGGCGCGTGTTTCTCGAACGGCACCACGAGGCTGTCGCGCACGCCGAACACCGCATCCGAATCGAGGTACGGGCTGTCGGCCGGGAACAGGTGCGTGGTCAGCGGTACGTAGCCGTCGCGGTAGACCATCATGTGGATGTGCCCGGGGCGGTTGGGGTGGCGGCCCATCGCGCGCAGCATGTCGCCCACGGGCCCGTCGGCCGGCACGGGGTAGTAGAAGGGCTTGATCGACCAGAAGTCGTAGCGGCCTTGGGCATCGGTGTGGAAGCGCGCGCGCAGCCGCATGCCGGCGTCTTGCATCTGCATGTCGTAGATGCCTTCGCCGTCGCCCGACCACACATCGACGCAGACGTTGGCCAGCGCCTGGCCGTGCGTGTCGGTCACGCGGCCGCTGTAGTAGGCCGGCTCGCCGGGCATGCCCTGGCCGATGTCGCTGCCCAGCGGCAGCGCCGGCGCACCCTGCCAGTAGAACGGGCCCTGCACGGTGGCCTCGGTGGGTTTGACGCTGGCACTCTTGTCTTTGAGCGCCTGCGCCGAGCGGCGCGCCTGTTCCATCTGCACGACGAGCATGCTGATGCCCAGCGTGTCGGAAAGCAGGATGAACTCCTGCCGCTTGTCGTCGCAGGTCTGGCCGACGCGGGTGAGGAACTGGATCGCCTGCATCCACTCGCCGGGCTGCAAATCCACCTCGCGCACGAGCGCGTGCACATGCTTCACGACCGCGGTGATGATTTCGCGAAAGCGCGGGTCGGTCTCGGGCGTGAGCCGGTCGAGCACGGCCTGGGTGATGTCGGCGGTCTGGTGCTGGGTCATGTCAAGCCCTCCGGAATGGAGCCGTGCAGCACGAGCCCGCGCCGACACGGCCGATGGAAACGCATTGTGGGCTTGGCTGGCCGGGCCTGTCTCGGCCCGCGGCCACATCGCGGGACACCGGGGCGGCCTGCCATGGGCGACGAGCCGCCCGGGCGCGCCGGCAGGGCGCGGACATCGGCGCGGCCCTTCACGACGTCTTCAGACCCCCAGGTAGGCGCGGCGGATCTCGTCGCGCTGCATCAGCGCCTCGGGCGTGCCCTCGGCCACCATGCGGCCCTCTTCCAGCACGTAGGCGCGGTCGGCCACGCGCATGGCGGTGGCCACGTTCTGCTCCACCAGCAGCACCGCGGTGCCTTCGCGATGCACACGCTGGATGGCGGCAAACAGTTCGGTGACGATCAGCGGCGACAGCCCCAGCGACGGCTCGTCCAGCAGCAGCAGCTTGGGGCGCGCCATCAGCGCGCGGCCGATCGCCACCATCTGCTGCTGACCGCCGGAGAGTTCACCCGCGGCCTGGCCGAGCTTGGCCTCGAGCGCCGGGAACAGCGCCAGCACCATCGCCAGCGTCTCGCCACGCCGCGCCTTGGCCGCCGGCAGCAGGCTGCCGATCTCCAGGTTCTCCAGCACCGTCATCGAACCGAACAGGCGCCGCCCCTCGGGCACCAGCGCGATGCCGGCGTCGCAGAAGCGGTGCGCGGGCAGCGTGGTGATGTCGCGGCCTTCGAACCGGATGTGGCCACCCGAACCCGGGGTGGCCCGCAGCACCCCGGCCAGCGTGTTGATGAGCGTGGTCTTGCCGGCGCCGTTGGGGCCGACCACGGTGAGCAGCTCACGCGAGCGCAGTTCGAACGACACGCCCCACAGCGCCGGCGCGGCGCCGTAGGCGACCTGCAGGTCGTGCACTTCAAGCATGCCGCACGCCCGGGCCGCCCTGGCCGCCCTGGCCGCCCTGCCTATCCGGCCCGACCTGCCCCACCTCCGCCGGCTGCGCCGCCGGTCCCTGCGGCGTGCCGAGGTAAGCGGCCATCACCTCGGGGCGCCGCATCACGTCGTCGGCCGGGCCTTCGGCCAGCACTTGGCCGTGGTCGAGCACGACGACGCGGTCGGTGACCGCCATGACCGCGCGCATCACGTGCTCGACGAAGACGACCGTCGCACCCTGGTCGCGGATGCGGCGCACCAGCGCCACCGCGTCGTCGATCTCCGCCGGCGTCAGGCCGCACAGCACCTCGTCCAGCAGCACGAGAAGCGGCCGCGAGGCAAGCGCGCGCGCGAGTTCCAGGAACTTGCGCTGGTGCAGGTTCAGCGTGTCGGGCAGCGCCAGCGCCTTGTCTTCCAGGCCGGCGAAGCGCAGCCACGTCATGGCCTCGCGCCGCGCCACCTGGGGGTTCGGCAGGCCGCCGCCGAACATCGCGGCGAGTGCGACGTTGTCGAGCACGCTTTGGTGGTGGAACGGCCGCGGGATCTGGTAGGTGCGCGCAATGCCGGCGCGGGCGATGCGGTGCGCGGCGCGGCCGGCCAGCTCGCGGCCTTCGAACACCACACTGCCGGCGGTGGGCAGGTAGTGGCCGCTGACGACATTGATGAACGTGGACTTGCCCGAGCCGTTGGGGCCGAGCAGGCCCAGGATCTCGCCGCGCCTGACCTGCACGTCGACGCCGGCGAGCGCCCCCACGCCACGGAACTGCTTGGCCAGCGCGCGGGTGTCCAGCAGCAAGTCACGCGCACTGATCCCTGTCCCGCTGCGCAGGGGCGTCAGCCCTTGGCCGTCGCGCGGGGGAGAGGGCTGGGGCGAGGGTTCTTGCGAAGGCTGCGACGCGTGTGCGAGGGCTGCCTTGCCGATCGCCCTGTCCACGCCGGCGGAGCCGCGCTGCCCATCGGCCCTCACCCGAACCCTGTCCCGCAAACGGGACAAGGGGCCGGGCCCATCGCGGCGTGCGAGCCACCGCTGCACCCGCGGCAAGATGCCTTCGGGCATGAACAGGATGGCCGCGATCAGGATGACCCCCACCGCCGCCTTGCCCAGCACCGCCACATCGGCCTTGGTGAAGCTGTACAGCAAGAGCGTGATGGCCACCGCACCGATCGCCGGCCCGGCCCAGTGGCGGCTGCCGCCGAGCACGCTCATCAGCACCACCGACAGGGGCACCGTGATCGTGAACACCTCGCCCACCGTCACGTAGTTCAGGAACAACGCGTGGATGCCGCCGGCCACACCGGCCAGCGCACACGAAATCGCCAGCGCGATGAGCTTGTAGCGGTAGGTCGGCACGCCCATCACCTCGGCGGCGTCTTCGTCGTCGTGGATGGCAAAGAGCCCCGCGCCGAGCTTGCTGACCGAGATCGCCCAGGCGACAAGCAGCGTCATCGCGGCGACCACCAACGCCAGCAGGTAGAAGGTGGCCGAAGGCGTCGGCCCGATCTTGGGCACCGCCACACCGGCCAGCGACACGCCGTTGCCGCCATCGATGGGCGTGTTGACGATGAGCGTGCCGAGCACGAAGGTCACCGCCAGCGTGATGAGTGCGAACACCTCGCCGCGGATGCCCTTGACGCGGAACACCACCGCACCCACCGCCAGCCCGAGCGCGCACGCCACCGCCGCCGCCACCGGCAGCGTGGCCAGGAACGGCCACTCGAAGCGCGCCATCAGCGTGGCCGCGGTGTAGATGCCTGCGCCGAAGAACGCGCCGTGGCCGAACGAGAAGTAGCCGGTGTAGCCCGACAGGATGTTCCAGCTCACCGCCAGCACCACCCAGTGCAGCACGAGGTACAGCAGCGAGTCGTAGAACGCCGGCAGGCCGAGCGCGGGCACGAAGGCCAGCGCCAGCGCGATGCCAACGATGGACAGCGGCGTGCCCATTGGGCTCACAGCCAGGCGAACGCCTCGGACCCGGCTCTGCCGGGCCGATGGCGTTGCCCCCCTGGGGGGGAGGCGCCGAAGGCGCTTCGGGGGGGATGACTCATGCTGCCCGCCCCGGGCGAAACAGCAGGATCGCAATCAGCAGCGTGAAGCTGACCAGCGGCGCCCACGACGGCGCTGTCACGGCCATCGTCACCGCCTCGCTGACGCCGATGACGATGCCGGCCAGCAACGGCGCCAGTGCCCGCCCCAGCCCGCCCAGCATCACCGCGGCGAACACCACGCCCACCCAGGCGTAGATCTGCGAAGGCGCGAGCGTGAAGCCCAGCGCCAGGCACACACCGGCCACCGCCGCCAGCGCCGAGCAGGTGCCGGCCAGCAGCAGCGCGTTGCGCTTCTCGTGGATGCCGAAGGCGGCGGCGATCGGCGCGTCTTCGGCGCTGGCGCGCAAAGCGCGGCCGAGGTCGGTGTAGCGCAGCACGGCCCACACCGAAAGCGACAGCGCCACCGCGAGCGCCAACGTGATCAACTCGGGCAACGGTACGAACAGGCCCGCGACCTTGAAGCGATGCTCGCCGTAGCTCGATTCGAGCTTGCGATAGTCGGCGGTCCAGATCGACTGGATGATCGCCTCGACGATGCCGGTGAGGCCGAAGGTCAGCAGCAGCGAGTTGAACGGCGTGATCGCAAAACGCGCCATCAACGCGTGCAGCCCGGCGCCGAGCGCGAAGAACGCCGGCACGATGAGCACCAGGCTCGCCAGCGGATCGACGCCTTTCGTCGCGAGCTGATAGCACAGATACGCCGCGAGGAAGGCAAACGCGAAGTGCGCCAGGTTGATGAGCCTGAGCAGCCCCCACGACAGACTCAAGCCCAACCCGAGCAGGCCGTACAGGGCACCGACGAAGATGCCCGACAGCACGCTTTGCGCCAGCAGCGTGGCGCTGGGCCAGGTCACCACCGGCGCCCCGGCGCTGGCCCCGATACAGCGGGCGCGATCAATTCGTCTGCAGTGAAGCGCCGCCCGCGGTATGGCTCTTCGGCCACACCACCGTCCACTTGCCGCCTTGCACCTGCTTGATGCGCATCAGGTCGTCGCCGTAGTTGCCGGTGCCGGTGAAGTGCAGTTGGCCTTGCACTGTCTGCACGCGGTTGGCCTTCAACCACGTGCCGATGGCCTTGTCGTCCAGGCTCTTGGTGGCCAGCACGCCGGCTTCGAGGACCTGCCAGGCGGTGTAGCTGGCGCCGGCCTGCACTTCCACCGAGGGATCGGGCAGCTTGGCGGCGGTGGCGCGCTCGCGATAGAGCTTCACGAAATCGGCCGCGCCGGGGTTGGCGGTGAACGGCGGCTGGTCTTCGAAGATCGTCACCGACAGCGCGTTCTTCGCCTCGGGCAGCGTGACCAGCGGGCCGGGCGCGGGGTAGAGGTAGAAGTGCTGCGGCGGCACGTAGTCGATCTTCTTCATCGCGTCGAGCAGCAGGTTGCCTTCCAGGCCGATGGCGCCGACCCACACGAAATCGGGCTTGGCGTCCTTCACGCGGTTGGCGATCGGGCCGAAGTCGCGGTTGCCGAACTCCCAGTCGAGGAACAGCACTTCGGTGAGACCGCGCTTCTTCAGCACCTCGCGCGCGCCGGCGCTCATGAACTGGATCGACGGGAACTTGCTCGTCACCACCGCCACGGTCTTGGGCGGCTTGGGGCCGGCGGCCAGCGCGTCGAACAGCGTGTTGGGCACCGTGTTGCCGGGGTCGGAGCCCAGCGACCAGGCCGGAAACGCCAGCTCGTACTTGGCCAGCGACGGGATGCCGAAGGTGTGGTGCACGAGCACCTTGTTGTAGCGCTGCGCCACGCCCATCGCCGAGAGGATCGCGCCGGTGGCGTAGGGCCCCATCAGCAAATCCACCTTGTCGGCGGTGACGAGTTGCTCGTACAGCGTGCGAGCGAGGTCGGGCTTGCTCTGGTCGTCTTTCAGCACCCATTCGAGCTTGCGGCCGAGCCAGCCGCCGCGCGCGTTGACCTGCTCGACGAAGATCTCGCCGACGATCTTGTGCACCTGCGCCGTGGCCGACAGCGGCCCGGTGAGCGCCAGCGTGCTGCCGATGCGGATGGGCTGCGCCTGCGCTTGCGCCAGCAGCGGGGCCAGGCCCGCGGAAGCCGCCAGCCCGGCAAGGCCGGCACCGATGGCGGTGCGGCGGTCGATGGAAGGGCGAGTCATGGCAGGTCTCCTTTCGTGGTCCGATGCGGGCGAGTGTGCGGCGCAATCGCGGCCGCGGACATCCGGGCTTGCATGAGCAGTGCCCAGGCGCCCGTCGTGCAGCGCGGCGACCATGGACAAAGAATGGCGGGTAGGCGATGGTGAATCTAGACGCCGCGCAGGCCCGAGCAAAGCGGTGGTTGCCTGGGCTTTCCTGCTTGTCGGGAATCCGCGGCGGGCGGCATGGGGGCCGCAGTCCCAGCCGGGCTGATGCCCCCGCCGGCCCGCCGCATGCGGCGAGCGCCTGCGCGGCGGCCCGTCACTGCCAGGTCGCGGGGTCGGTTCGGTACACCCTGCGCAACTGCGCGTACAGCGGCGCGTGGTGGCGCTGCAGTTCGCTCGGGCGCTCGAAGAACACCTCGGAGACGACAGCGAAGAACTCTGCCGGGTCGGTGGCGCCGTAGGCGGGAAGGACCCCGATCGCCGCGCTGTCGCCTTCGCGCGGGCCGGCTGCGCCCCCGCCCCGTTCGCGCGCACGCGCCTCGGCGCCTTCCTCGGCAGCCGCCACCCGCGCGCGCAGCGCCGCGTACTCGGCACCGAGCACCCGCGCCCACTCGTCGTAGCCGCCGGCGCTGCGGCCGGGCCCGAGCCACGGCGCGCCGTTGGCCGCGCCGTGGTCCTGGTCGAGGCGGTGGGCGAATTCGTGGATGACGACGTTGTGGCCGTCGCCCGGGTCGGCAGCGCCATCGACCACGTCCTGCCACGACAGCACGACCGCGCCGCGCCCGTGCGATTCACCGGCGAGCACGCCGCGCCCTTCGTGCCGCACGCCGCCCTCGCTGGTGTGCACGCGGCTCACCGCAAAGGCGCCCGGGTAGACCAGCACCTCGCGCAGCCCTTCGAAGCTGCCCCCGCGGTTGAGCAGCAGCAAGCAGGCCTGCGCGGCGATGGTGACCCGCACCTCGTCGTCGACGGCCTGGCCGGCGCAGCCGATGAAGGGCACCTCGGCGACGAAGCGCTGCACGAGCCCGTGCAGTTGCAGCCTCAGGTCGGCAGGCAGCCGCCGCACCAGCGGCACGCGCTGGCGCAGGATGCGCCGCCACTCGTGCGGAAACGGCACCCGCGCCAGCCGGGCGCGGCGCCAGCGTGTGCGCAGCGGGCCGGCCAGCGGCCATGCCAGCGCCACCAGCGCCAGGGCCACCAGCAGTGCCGGCGCCAGCACCTCGTCCATCTGCGTTACCCCGAGCGCGGTCGTGCGCGAATACGCTCAGATAGGGGCAACGAAGAGGAACGCAAGGTGCGCGCGTGGCAGCTCATCGCAACCCGCATCCCGACCCCCCTGGGCCCGCCCCGCCGCCAAGGCGCGGTCGCGCGGGGTGGAACCCGGGCGAGTTCGGCTTGCGCGGAGTTGGCGCTGGGTTCGCGCTCGGTCCGCGCGCAGAGTTCGCATGCTCAGTTCGCGTGCTCAGTTCGCCCCGTGGCACTTCTTGTACTTGCGCCCGCTGCCGCAGGGGCAGGGGTCGTTGCGGCCGATCTTGGGTTCGGTGCGCACGATGGTCCTCGAAGGCGGCGGGAACCAGCCGTCTAGGTCCTCGTCGACGAACGTCGACCACCAGCCCGTCTCCTGCTCGACATCGCGCAGGTAACCGCGCCCGCGCTCGTGCATCTCCTTGCCCTTGTCTTCAGCCGATCGGGCGCACTCGACCTCGAAGCCCTCGCGGTCAATCGCCTGGGTGTTGATCAGCCCGTGGTCGTACCAGTCGCGCACAGCCGCGGCCAGGCGTGGCGAATCGATCTCGCAGGCGACTTCGGCCACATGCTCGATGACTTCGAACTCGTCAGTGTCATGGCGCGGAGCCTTCAGCCGCGCTGCGCAGCGCTGGCCCAACTCGAGGGCCAGGTCCTCGAGCGGCTGCGTCGGCGCATCGCCTTCCATCACGCGCACGGTCCAGGCTGTGAACAACGCGCCGCGGGTCCAGATCGAGATCGACTCGTCGCGCAGCAGTTCGGCCAGCGGCGTGAGGTCGCCATCGCACACACTGGCCAGCGCGCGGCCGTAGGTTTCGGTGAGCGTGTCGCCAAGCAGCTGCTCGAGCGTGGCCTCGTCCAGCCGCGCCAGCGCCAGCAGCGGCCGCCAGGCCCGCGTGTCGCGCCAGACCCCGAGGAAGACCATCGCGAAGATCGGCAGCGACGAGTCGCTTTCCAGCATCGACTTGGGGTCGCGCGCCATCGCGTCCAGCTCCTGCACGAAGCGCGGCGCCAGCAGCTCGCGGTGGCGATGCACCAGGTCCACCGCCTCGCGCGGGAACGGCGGTTCGGGATAGTCGAAGGCCGCGGTCACCTGCCCCCACAGGTCCACATGCTTCAGCGGCGGCAGCTTGTCGGTGCGCCCGCGCCAGTAGCGGCGCAGCTCCTGCATCAGCTGCACGATGCGCGCGGCATCGGGTGCCGGGCTTTCCAGCAGGGCCAGCCAATCGGGCTGCTCGGCCTCCAACGGCAGCCAGTCCTCGGGCGTGAGTCCGATGCCGCGGCGAAAACCGGCGCAGAACGACACCACCGCTTCAGGCCCGGCGCCGACAAAGGCCGGTTCGAACGACACCTCGGCGTCGGCGCCAGGCCCCAGCGCCTGCGTGACATCGTTGTAGACGATCATCAGCGAGGCCAGCACGCTGTTGGCATCGTCCAAGTCGGCGAAGTCGGGCGGGCGCACACCGTGCTCGCGATCCCACACCCGCGCAATCCACAGCGACGGCGACACGACGCGCGGGCCCAGCGCCAGCGCCGCGCTCAGGCCCTGCACCGCGTGCACGTCCATCGCATGCGCACGCATCGCCGGGCGCGCGAGCGCCTGGCCGAGCGAGTGCAGCGCCGGGCCCACCTCGGTGGCAGCGTGCGGTGGCTTCATCGGCCCGCATGCTCCGCGCGCAGCAGCTTCGCCGCCTCGACCATCGCGCGCATCTTGCCCACCGCCACCTCGCGTGGCAGGTATTTCATGCCGCAGTCGGGCGCGAGGATCACGCGCTCCTTGGCAACGAACGGCAGCGCGCGGCGGATGCGTGCGGCCACCACCGCGGGCGTCTCGACGTTCATGTCCGAAAGGTCGATGCAGCCGACCATGATCTGCTTGTCGTCGAGTTGCGCGAGCACCGAACAATCGAGGTTCGACTGCGCGGTCTCGATCGACACCTGCTTGCAGCCGCAGCCGCGCAGCTCGGGCAGGAAGCTGTAGCCGCTGGGCCGCTCGTGGATGATGGCGGCGTAGCCGAAGCAGATGTGCACGGCGGTGGTGCCGGTGATGCCTTCCAGCGCGGCGTTGAGCGCCTTCAGTCCGTACTGGCGCGCGCGCTCGGGCCGCGCCTGCATGTACGGCTCGTCGATCTGCACGATGTCGGCGCCGGCCGCAAACAGGTCGCGGATCTCGGCGTTCACCGCCGCCGCGTAGTCCATCGCCGCGGCTTCGTCGCTGGCGTAGAAGTCGTTCTGCGCCTGGCAACTCATCGTGAAGGGGCCGGGCACGGTGATCTTCACGCGGCGCGTGGTGTGGCGCTTCAGGAACCGCAGGTCTTCCACCTCCACCGCGTGCTTGCGGCGGATCTTGCCGGTGATGCGCGGCACCGGGTTCGGGTGGCCCGAACGATCGAGCGCGGTGCCGGGGTGGTCGATGTCCACGCCTTCCAGTGCGGTGGCGAAGCGGTTGCTGTAGCTCTCGCGGCGAATTTCGCCATCGGTGACGATGTCCAGGCCGGCGTCTTCCTGCGCACGGATCGCCAGCAGCGTCGCGTCTTCCCACGCCTGCTGCAGGTACGGCTCGCCGACGCGCCACAGCTCGCGCGCGCGCACGCGGGGCGGAAAACGGCCGGCGAGCTTCTCGCGGTCGATCAGCCAGTCGGGCTGCGGGAAGCTGCCCACGAGGGTGGTGGGGAAGAGCATGGGATCCTTCGCCGGTCGAGCGGCGCCGGGTGCGCCGATGGCCTCGATTGGAAAGGCCGCCGCGCCGTTGTGCAATCCGTGGGCGCTCCGGCCGGCCCAGCCGGCCGGACAGGAAGCCTTGAAGGCGCACCCCGCGCCCACAGCGCGGCGAACGCCATGGCGGCTCAAGCCCGCGGCAGCGCGGCAGGCCGCGCCAGCTCGTCCAGCGACTGCCCGCGCTCACGCAGCCACTGCTCCAGCAGCGGCACCAGCGGGCCGAGGCGCTCGTCCACCGCCTCGCGCACGGTGTCGACGAACACCTGCGTCTGGCGCTCGATCTCGATGTTCACCGCGTCGCCCTCGCGCCTGGCGGCAAAGGTCGTCAGGCGCAGCGTCTCGGGAATCAGCCAGACCTCGAACCAGCCCTCGGCGCGGTTGACTTCGGCCGCGGTGAGGCTGCAGCCGTTGACCGCGATGTAGCCTTTGGCGAACACGTAGCGCATGAAGCGCGGCGGCAGCGCGATGCGCAGCACGTGGTTGTTCTCGGGGCGGCGGACCTGGCTGATGGTGCCCAGGCAATCGACATGGCCGGAAAGCGGGTGGCCGCCGATCTCGGCACCGTCTTTCGCGGCACGCTCGACGTTCACCGCGCTGCCTTCGGCCAGCGTGCCGAGCGTGGTGAGCGCGAGGCTTTGCTGCATCACGTCGAAGTCGGCCGCCACAACCTCACCGGCCGGCCCGCCGTGCAGCGCGGTCACGGTGAGGCACACCCCTTCCACCGCGACGCTGGCGCCAATCTCCAGCCCGGCCCCGAAGCCCGGCACCACGAAGCGCAAGGTGAAGCTGCGCAACCCGGCGCGGTCGGCCAAGCGTTCCACGTGGGCCTGGCCCGCGACGATGCCGGTGAACATGGCCGGGGAGCTTACCAGCGCCGTTCCGCACGCCGGTACGCGCCAGCCCTCGCCGAAGGGCGCAGCGACGCGCCGGCCGGCGGCCGACGTGTTGCGAGGCAGGCCGCGGCTACCATGTGGCCCATGCACCAAGACCCCCCATCGCGCCTGGCCAAGCCGCTTGCGAACTCGAGTTCGGCCGTGAACCCGCGCGTGCCCGGCATCCGCTCGCTGCACTCCCCCGGCCCCACGCGCGTGCCCGACGCGGTGATGCACGCCATGCAGCGGCCGATGATGGACCTGATGGACCCGCGTGTCGGCGCGCTCATCCGCGCCTGCGAAGACGGCATGCGCTGGCTGCTGCGCGCGCGCGACGCCCACGTGCTCTTCTACGCCGCCAACGGCCACGGCATGTGGGAGTGCGTCACCGCCAACCTCGCGGCGCCCGGCCGTGCGCTGCTGATCGCCGGCGGCGGCCACTTCAGCGACTCGTGGGCTGAGCAGACCGAGGTGCTGGCCCAGGCCACCGGCACCGAGGTGCTGCGCACGCCGCACACCGAAGGCCACCCGTTCGACGCCGCGGCCATCGAGCAGGCGCTGCACGCCGACAAGGCGCACCGCATCGCCGCCGTGCTGGTGGTGCACACCGACACCTCCAGCGGCATCACCAGCGACCTGGCCGCGGTGCGCCGCGCCCTCGACGCGGCAAAGCACCCGGCGCTGTTCGTCGTCGACCTGGTGGCGTCGCTGGCCGCCGAGCCGTTCGAGATGGACGCGCTCGGCGTCGACGTGGCGATGGGTGCGTCGCAAAAGGGCCTGATGTGCCCGCCGGGCCTGGGCGTCGTGGCGGTGAACGCGCGCGCGCTGGCCTTTGCCGAGCAGCACGCCGGGCCGCGCTTCTACTGGGACTGGGTGCGCCGCGTCTCGGACATGCAATACAAGAAGTTCTGCGGCACGCCGCCGCTGGCGCACCTGGCGGGGCTGGAGGCGGCGCTGCAGCTCATCGCCCAGGAAAGCCTGGCCGGCGTGCTGGCGCGCCACCGTCGGCTGGCCGACGCGGTGCATGCGGCGCTCGCCTGCTGGGGCACGGCCGGGGCGTTGAAGCCGTTGTGCAAGGTGGCCGCGGCCCGCTCGTCGGCGGTCACCGCCATCGAGGTGGCCGGCGGCCTCGACCCCGAGGCGCTGCGCACCGTGGCGCGCGAGCGCTTCCAGGTCGCCATCGCCGGGGGCCTGGGGCCGCTGCACGGCCGCGTGTTCCGCATCGGCCACCTGGGCGACATGAGCGAGGCCACGATCCTCGGCGCGCTGGCGGGCGTGGAAGCGGCCATGACGGTGCAGGGCGTGCCCTTCGGCGCGGGCGGCGTCGCCGCGGCGGCCCGCTCGCTCGTCGAGGCCACCGCGTAGGCGCGCGCGCCGGCCGGCCCACCCGCCACCCGCCGCACGCCGCACGCCGCACGCCGCACGCCGCACGCCGCACGCCGCACGCCGCACGTCGGACTCGCGCCGCCCGCCTCGCGCCGCCCACTTCGCACCGCCCCGACAAGACCCGCCATGACCACCCCGCAGACCCTCGGCCCCTCGCCCGGCACCGCAGGCCCGGGCGGCGCCGAGCTGGCCCGCAGCTTCTCGCTGGCCGACCCGCCTGCCGCCTTCTTCGACGACCCCCACCCCTTCTTCGACGCGCTGCGCAGCCACAGCCCGGTGCACCCGCTGGCGCCGAACGCGGTGCTGCTGACGCGCTATGACGACCTGATCGCCGTCTACCGCAGCCGCGACTGCAGCAGCGACAAGCGGCGCGAGTTCGGCGCCAAGTTCGGCGCCGGCACGCCGATCTTCGAGCACCACACCACGAGCCTGGTGTTCAGCGACCCGCCGCTGCACACGCGCGTGCGCCGCATCCTGATGGGTGCGCTGAACCAGAAAGCCATCGCGCGCATGGAAGCGGGCGTGGTGACGATCGTCGGGCACCTGCTCGACCGCCTGGACGCGAGCGCCGCGCCCGACCTGATCGAGGACTTCGCGGCGCAGATCCCGGTGGAAGTCATCGGCAACCTGCTGGCCATCCCGCACGAAGACCGCGGCCCGCTGCGCGAATGGTCGCTGGCCATCCTGTCGGCGCTGGAGCCCGCGCCGGGCCCGGCGCTGCTGGCGCGCGCCAACGCCGCCGTCACCGAGTTCCTGGCGTTCCTGCGCGAACTCATCGCGCACCGCGCGCGCCACCCCGGCGACCCCGAGCTGGACATGCTCACGCGCCTGATGCGTGGCGACAGCGAAGGCCGGCTCACCGAAGCCGAGCTGATGCACAACTGCATCTTCCTGCTCAACGCCGGGCACGAGACGACCACCAACCTCATCGGCAACGGCGTCGTCACGCTCATGACGCACCGCGACCAGCTGGAGCGCCTGGTGGCCGAGCCGGCGCTCATCACCCCCGCCGTGGAAGAGCTGCTGCGCTACGAAAGCCCGATCCAGCTCAACAACCGCCTCACCACCGCCCCCGTGCCGCTGAGCGACCGCACCCTGCCCGAGGGCACCTTCATCACGCTGGCGATGGGCGCGGCCAACCGCGACCCCGCGGCGTTCCCCAGCCCGCACCGGCTGGACCTGGCGCGCACGCCCAACCACCACCTGGCCTTCGGCCAGGGCGCGCACGCCTGCTCTGGCATGAACGTGGCGCGCATGGAAGGCCGCGTGGCCATCGGTGCGCTGGTGAGACGCTTTCCGCGCATCGCACTGGCCGCTGCGCCGGTGCGCGACCGGCGCGTGCGCTTCCGCGGCTTTCGCAGCGTGCCGGTGCACGTGCGCTGAGCCGGGCGCCCGTACCTGCACTTTGCCGATGGCCGAGCCGTTCAAGAACCTGATCAACGCCGCGCTCGTGCGGCAGGCCGCCGCGCACCTGCGGCGCAGCCACCCGGCGTTCGACGGCGCGGCCTTCACGGCCGAGGCCACGCGCGGGCTGGAAGCGCTGGAGATGAAGCAGCGCACGATGCACATCGCCACCGCGCTGGAGCACGCGCTGCCGGCGGATTTCGACGCTGCGGCGCGCGCCCTCGAAGCCGCCCTGGCCCCCGCGGCCGAGAGCGAAGACCTGGCGCAGATGCGCATGGGCGACGCGGGCCTCGCCGGCTGGATTCTCTGGCCGGTGGGCGAGTTCGTCGTGCGCCGCGGCATGGCGCACCCTCGGCGCTCCCTCGAGGTGCTGCACGCGCTGACCATGCGCTTCAGCGCCGAGTTCGCGATCCGGCCGTTCATCGCCACCCACCCCGAACTGGCGTTTGCCACGCTCGCGCGCTGGGCCCGCGACCGCAACCCGCACGTGAGGCGGCTGGCCAGCGAGGGCAGCCGCCCGCGCCTGCCGTGGGGCATGCGGCTCAATGCGCTGGTCATCGACCCCTCGCCCGCGTTGCCGCTGCTGCGTGCGCTGCAGGACGATCCCAGCGAATACGTGCGGCGCAGCGTCGCCAACCATCTCAACGACATCGCCAAGGACCACCCGGGGCTGCTCGCCGACTGGCTGGCGCAGCACCTGCCGGGCGCCGGCGCCGAACGCCGCGCGCTGCTCAGGCACGCCAGCCGCACGCTCATCAAGCAGGGCGACGCGCGCGTGCTGGCCGCCTGGGGCCTGGGCGGGCGCTTGCGTGGCCAGGCGAACCTGACCGTCAAGCCCGCGCGCATCGCACTGGGCGAGGCGGTGCAGCTGACGCTGTCACTGCGTTCCACCGCGCGCACCGCGCAGGTGCTGCACATCGACTACGCGGTGCACCACGTGAAGGCCAACGGCGGCACCTCGCCCAAGGTGTTCAAGGGCTGGCACGTCACGCTGGCGCCGCGCGAGGCGCGCACGCTGCAGCGGCAACACGCGGTGCGGCCGGTCACCACCCGCGTCTACCACCCGGGCCGCCACCGCGTGGTGGTGCAGGTCAACGGCCAGCCGGTGGCCGAAGCGGCGTTCACGCTGCGGGTGTGAGAACCTGTGAACGGACCGCTCGCACCCGCTCGACGCGCGCTGACGACCCCGCTCGTCGCTGCGAGTGCTCGCCAGTTCGCTGGAGATGGCTGCGCCAGGCTCCTGGAGCAGGGTCGCCCTGGCGCGCTGCTCGATCGCGACCGATCCATGCACAGGTTCTGAGGCCGCGGTGCACTTCGACATCGAGCCCGACGTCACACGGGCGCGCACGCTGGACAAGCGCTTCTATCTCGACGGCGAAGCGTGGACGCTGGCCCGCGAGCGCATCTTCGCCCGGGCGTGGTGCTGGATCGGTGACCTGGCCGACGTGGCCACGCCCGGCAGCGTGTCGCCGCGCACGCTGCTGCCGGGGCTGCTGGACGAGCCGCTGCTGCTGGCGCGCGATGCGTCTGGAACCGGGGCGGCCAGCGCCGGCACGCTGCGCTGCCTGAGCAACGTCTGCACGCACCGCGGCAACCTGCTCGTGCACGAGGCCGCCACCGGCGTCAGCGGCATCCGCTGCGGCTACCACGCGCGCCGCTTCGACCTGGCCGGCCGCATGACCTTCATGCCCGGCTTCGAGGGCGCGTGCGACTTTCCCGCGGCCAGCGACCACCTGCCCGAAGTGGCCTTCGAGGCCTGGCATGGGCACGGCTTCGCCCGCGCGCAGGCAGCAGCCGCCCTCCCCTCGCCCAGCGGGCCGCCGACGCTGGCCGAGCTGTTGGCGCCGATCGCGCCACGGATCGGCCTGGCCGGCCTCGCCGGCATCGACAACTGGCGCCGCGATCCCGCGCGCGACCGCAGTTTCGAGTTCGAGGCGCACTGGGCGCTGTACGTCGAGAACTATCTCGAGGGCCTGCACATCCCGCACCTGCACCCGGGGCTGGCCGCGGCCATCGACATGGCCAGCTACCGCTACGAACTCTTCCCCTGGTGCAACCTGCAGGTCGCGCGGGCGCGGCCCGGCGAGCCGGCGTTCGCGCCCGCTCCGCGTCCGGCCGGCTCGCCGCGCGAGCCGGGCGCGCCGCAGGAAGTTGAGCCGATCGGCGCCTACTACTTCTGGGTGTGGCCCAACCTGATGCTCAACTTCTACCCCTGGGGCCTGTCGCTGAACCTGGTGCTGCCGTTGTCGCCCACGCGCACCCGCGTGCTGTTCCGCGGCTACGTGCGCGACCCATCGCTCACCACGCGCGGCGCCGGCGGCGCGCTCGACCCGGTGGAGATGGAAGACGAGGCCGTGGTGCTGACCGTGCAGCAGGGCCTGCGCTCACGCTTGTACGACCGCGGGCGCTATTCGCCGCGGCACGAGCGCGGAGTGCATCACTTCCACCGGCTCATTGCGGCGGCGATGGCGGCGGGCTGAAGCGGCCAGCCGGCGGTCGGCTCCATCGCTCCCGCGAACCCCGCCCGGGCCGGGCGGGCGCATGGCTCATTCGGCTTCGCGATCGATCGAACGGGTCAGGGCCACAGACCGTGGCGGGGTCGGGCCGACGGGGGGCCCGGCTCCGCGAATGTCCTCTTGCGGCGGCCCGGCTTCGCCGGTTCCCCGCATGCCCCCTTGATTTCGCTGCGCGCGGCACCCCATCGTCCCGATCCAGCACCCGCGTCGGGACTTGGCCCACGAAGACCCACCCAGGTGCCACCGAGGACGTGGTCGGCGCAGCGAAATAAAGGATGCATTCAGGGGTCCAGCGAAGCTGGGCCGCTGAACAAGGACATTCGCGGAGCCGACCACGCGGCGTCCTCGGCGCCACCACCTCGTCGAAGGCCCTTCCATGTTTTCGAACGCAAATGCGTATGAATCGAGTGCCTGGATCGAGTGCGTGAAGCGGACCGGCGCCCGCTTCATCTCGTGCGTGGCGGCCGGGGTCACCCGGCCGGCGCCGCGTCACTCCAGCCGCAACGGCGCGGCCAGCGCGTGGTCGACGACGATGAACTCGCCGCCGCCCACGTAGCGCAGCTTCAGCGCGTCGTAGCGCCCGCCGCTCGCGGCCCCTGCCGTGCCGGTGCTGCTG
>JAEUPC010000235.1 GCA_016789865.1 Rubrivivax sp. | reverse complement strand
ACCGGGCCGGGGCGGCCGGTGCGCGCGATGTGAAAGGCCTTCTTGATCGTCAGCGCCAGCTCGCGCACGTCCTTGACCAGGAAGTTGTGCTTGACGATCGGGCGCGTGATGCCCACCGTGTCGCACTCCTGGAAGGCATCGAGGCCGATCGCGGGCGTGGGCACCTGTCCGGTGATGATCACCATCGGGATGGAGTCCATGTACGCGGTGGCGATGCCGGTCACCGCGTTGGTCACCCCGGGGCCGGAGGTGACGAGCGCGACCCCCACGTCGCCCGTGGCACGGGCGTAGCCGTCGGCCGCGTGCACGGCCGCCTGTTCGTGGCGCACCAGCACATGATGGATGCTCTGCTGCTTGTACAGCGCATCGTAGATGTAGAGCACCGCCCCGCCGGGGTAGCCCCAAAGGTACTTCACCCCTTCGGCCTGCAGGCAGCGAACGAGGATCTCGGAACCGTTCGGTTCCGCGGCGTGGTCGTGGGGGGAGGAAGGCTTGGCCGAGCCGTCGACGACGGCGGCACGCTTGACTTCCGCGGCAGACATGTCCATTTCGAACCTTTGAGAATTTCTCTGACGAAAAACCATCGGTGCACCTGCAGCGCGCCCTCGTGAGGCGGCCTCGGTGCCTGCGCGGTCAACTGTTCGCCACCGGGGTGCGGCGGCCGATCGGAAGACCCAAAGAGCGTTGTGCGGAGCAGCATTATGGCATCGACCTCCAGCAGGTCCGGGCGCTGCGCCGAAGCTGCCCCGCGGCCACGGGCCACATCAGGGGGCGGTGCGATAATCCGCCGCGCCCGAGCCGGGCCGCCACGCCCTGACGCGCGTTGTCCACAGACAAAGAACTCAACGACTTCCTCAAGAGCGTCGAGAAGCGCGCGTTCAAGCGAGCGGTGTATGCCGTCCGCAGCGACGATGCCGCGCTGGACATCGTCCAGGAGGCCATGATCAAGCTGGCCGAGAACTACGCCGGGCGGCCGCCCGCCGAGTGGCCACTGCTGTTCCAGCGCATCCTGAGCAACGCGACGATGGACTGGTTCCGCCGCGAGAAGGTGCGCAACGCGGTGATGCAGAACCTGTCGGACTTCGAAGGCGCCGACGACGACGGCGACTTCGACCTGCTGGAAATGCTGCACACTCTGGACGGCTCGCTGGGCACGGAGAGTGCCCTCGATGCGGTGGCCCGGTCGCAGATCCTGGCCGCCGTGGAAGCTCAAGTGGCCGAGCTGCCGGGGCGTCAACGGGAGGCGTTCCTGCTCCGTTACTGGGAGGAATTTGATGTCGCCGAGACCGCGGCGGTAATGGGCTGCTCGGAGGGAAGCGTGAAGACGCACTGCTCGCGAGCGGTTCATGCACTGGCCAAGGCCTTGCGTGCCCGAGGAATCACCCTATGACCGCCCCGCTTCGCCCGACCGACGCCCAGGCCCTGGAGGCCCGGGTTGCGGCCCGGATTGCCGCGGGGCTGGCCGAGCAGGCGAGTGAGGTTCCGCATGACATCGCCGAGCGGCTTCGTGTCGCCCGCGATCAAGCGGTGGCACGCGCGGCGCTGCTTCGGCGCCACGCACCGCAGCCCCGCTCGTCGAGCGAGCCCATCGTGCTGGGCGTCACGTCCCACGGGTTGGCCTTGCTGGGCCAACCAGCGCCTTGGTGGCAGAGGCTGGCGTCGGTGTTTCCCTTGGCCATCCTGGTTCTCGGGCTGCTGCTGATCCAGCAGCAGGCGGAACTCGAACAGGTGCACGCTGCCGCCGAAGTGGATGCCCTTCTGCTGGCGGACGACCTGCCGCCCGACGCTTACCTGGACCCGGGCTTCGCGCAGTTCCTGCAGGAGCCGATGCCGTGACGCGAGCCGGCGCCGCGCGGGGCCCAGGCCTGCGACGCGGGCGCGGCTTTCGCGGCCTGGTCCTGATGCTCCTGGTGCTGGGGGGTATCTGCGCAGCCGGCGCCACCGCCGCCCAGTCTGCGCAGGCGGCGGTGCCGGCGTGGTCTTCGCTGACCCCGGCACAGCAGGCCGCGCTGGCGCCGCTCAAGCCCACCTGGGATTCCAACGACGCGCCGCGAAAGAAGAAGTGGGTCGAGGTGGCTGAGCGATTCCCGACGATGCCTGCCGAGGAACGGCTGCGCGTGCAGGAACGCATGGCGGCCTGGGCCGCGATGAGCCCCACCGAGCGGGCGCGGGCGCGCGTGCAGTTCCAGGAGACGCGACGCATCGGCGCCGAGGAGCGCCAGGCGCGCTGGCAGGCCTACCAGTCGTTGTCCGAAGAAGAGCGCAAGCGGCTCGCGCAGACCGCAAAGGCAGCCCAGGTCGCGCAGAACCGGGCCGCACCCGCCGGTCGGCCGCCCGGTGCGCAAGCAAGCCCGGTCGCGGCCAAGCCGGTCGCGACCCCGCCCCGCGCGGACGCCAAGCGCAACGTTGTCGCCGCCACGCCGGGCCCGGCCCCGCGCTCGGTGGCGCCTACCGTGGTCCAGGCCAAGCCTGGCGCCACGACAACGACGGTGGCCATGCAAGCCAAGCCTCCTCTGCACCATCAGCCCGGGCTGCCCAAGATCGTGGCCACGCCGGCCTTCGTCGATCCGACAACGCTGCTGCCGCGGCGAGGGCCGCAGGCAGCGGCGATGCGCACGGCAGCCTCCACCGACCCCACGCAGCAACCGTGAGCGAGGCGTCCTCGCTGACGGTCGGGGAGCGTGTGCCGCCGGCCCCCGCCCCTGGGAAGCCATCGCCAGCCAGCCTTGGTCGCCGGCTGGCCAGCATGCTCTACGAAGGCGTGCTGCTGTTCGGGGTCGTCATGCTGGTTGGCCTGGTCTATGGCCTGCTGACCAACCAGCGCCATGCCATGGAAGGCACCGTCGGCCTGAAGGTGTCGCTGTTCTGTGCGCTCGGCCTGTACTTCGTCTACTTCTGGTCGCGGCAGGGGCAGACGCTGGCCATGAAGACCTGGCACGTCCGACTGGTCGATCGCGACAACGGCCCGCCTGCGCTGTGGCGGGCCACGCTGCGCTACCTGTTCGCATGGATGTGGTTCCTGCCTTCGCTGGCCGCGCTGAAGGTTGCCGGGTGGTCCAGCGGGGGTGCAGTCGCCACTGTGCTTGTCACCGGTGCGCTGGCCTACGCGTGGCTCGCGCGCGTGCACAGCGACCGCCAGTTCCTCCACGACGTGCTGTGCGGCACGCGCCTGCTCGATGCACGCCCCGCGCCCGGCGCCGCCTCGCCGCGATGAAAGCCCACGAACAGCCCGGCGCGCTGCGCGTGTGCGTCTACTGCGGCTCACGCCACGGGCGTGAGCCGGCTTACACCGCCGCAGCCCGCGAGCTCGGCCAGGCCATCGGGCAGCGGGGCTGGCACCTCGTCTACGGCGGCGGTCACGTCGGCCTGATGGGCGAGGTCGCCGACGCCACGTTGGCTGCCGGCGGCCGCGCCATCGGCGTCATCACCGAGGCGCTGATGCAACGCGAGGTCGGACACCGCGGCCTGAGCGAACTGCACGTCGTGAGCACCATGCACGAGCGCAAGCGCATGATGGCCGAGCGCGCCGACCTGTTCGTCGCACTGCCCGGCGGCATCGGCACGATGGAAGAGCTGTTCGAGGTGTGGACGTGGCAGCAGCTGGGCTACCACGACCAGCCGATCGGGCTGCTCAACGTGGCGGGCTACTACGACGGCTTCCTGCAGTTCTGCGACCGCATGGTCACCGAGGGCTTCCTGGCGCGGGCGCAGCGCGATTCGCTGCTGACACACACCGAGCCACGCTCGCTGCTGCAGGCCTTGGCCGAGCGGCTTGCCGCGCAAGGATCGAAGGGCGACGACTTCACGCGCATCTGAGCGCGAAGCGCAGCGGCACCTTGGCGTGCTGCGCGTGAGACCCCGGACCGCGCAGCGGCACCGCGGCGGGGCTCGGCCAGCCGCCAGCGGGTCAGACCGCGGCCTCGTTGACCTCGCCAGTGCGGATGCGCACCACCTGCTCGACCGAAGTGACGAAGATCTTGCCGTCGCCGATCTTGCCGGTCTTGGCCGCCTTGATGATGGCGTCGATGCAGCGCTCGACGTCCTCGCCCTTGACCACGACCTCGATCTTCACCTTGGGCAGGAAGTCGACGACGTACTCGGCGCCGCGGTACAGCTCGGTGTGCCCTTTCTGGCGCCCGAAACCCTTGACCTCGGTGACGGTGAGCCCGGAGACGCCGATCTCACCCAGCGCCTCGCGCACCTCCTCGAGCTTGAACGGCTTGATGATGGCGGTGATCTGCTTCATGGCTGGGCGACTCCGGAGCGGGGATGGCTGCGCTGCAATTTAAGCACGGAACTTCGACGTGATGGGGTAACGCCAGTCGCGCCCGAACGCTCGATGCGTGATGCGGATGCCCACCGGCGCCTGCCGCCGCTTGTATTCGTTGACCTTGATCAGCCGCGTGACGCGCTCGACATCGGTGCGCGCGAAGCCCGCCGCGACGATCTCCTCGATGCCCTGGTCTTCTTCCATGTAGCGCGCCAGGATCGCGTCGAGCACCTCGTAGGGCGGCAGGCTGTCCTGGTCGGTCTGGTTGGGCCTCAGCTCGGCCGAGGGCGCGCGCGTGATGATGCGCTCGGGGATCACCGGGCCCGTGCTGCCGTCGGCCCGGAGAGCGGGCTGGCGGTTCTTCCACTCGGCCAGGGCGTAGACCAGTGTCTTGGCCACGTCCTTGATCACCGCAAAGCCGCCCGCCATGTCGCCGTACAGCGTGCAGTAGCCGGTGGCCATCTCGCTCTTGTTGCCGGTGGTCAGCACGATGGCGCCGGTCTTGTTCGACAGCGCCATCAGCAGCGTGCCGCGGATGCGCGCCTGCAGGTTCTCTTCGGTGGTGTCTTCGGGCAGGCCGGCAAACTGCGGCGCCAAGGCGGTGCGGAAGGCGTCGAACATCGGCGCGATGGCGATCTCGTCGTAGCGCACGCCGAGTCGCCGCGCCATGTCGCGCGCATCGATCCACGAGATGTCGGCGGTGTACGGCGAAGGCATCATCACCGCACGCACCTTGTCGGCTCCGAGCGCGTCGACGGCGACGGCGAGCACCAGCGCCGAGTCGATGCCGCCCGACAAGCCGACGATCGCGCCGGGGAATCCGTTCTTGCCGAGGTAGTCGCGCACGCCGGTGACCAGCGCCGCCCAGGCCTGCGCTTCGATCGGCGGCACCGGCGCCACGGTGCCGGCGGGCACACCGGCGGCATCCAGGTCCAACATCAGCAGATCTTCGGCGAATGAGGCGGCGCGCGCCCGCACGCTGCCGGCGGCATCCAGTGCAAACGAGGCGCCATCGAACACCACCTCGTCCTGGCCGCCGACGAGGTGCGCGTACAGCAGCGGGCAGCCGCAGGCACGTGCGCGCACCGCCATGCGCAGTTCGCGTTCCTCGGCCTTGTCGACGTGGAACGGCGACGCGTTGATGACGCACAGCACCTGCGCGCCGGCTTCGCGCGCCGCGCGCGCGGGCTCGTCGAACCAGGCGTCCTCGCAGATCAGCACGCCGAAGTGCAACCCATCGGCCTCGAACACCAGCGGCGCCAGGCCCGCGTCACGCCCCGAGGCAAAGTAGCGCCGCTCGTCGAACACCTGGTAGTTGGGCAGCTCGCGCTTGGCGTAGGTGCCGGCCACCTTGCCACTGGCCAGCACCGAGGCGGCATTGAAGCGCTGCTGCACCGCGTGCGACTTCGACCTAACATCGCCGCGCTCGCCGAACTGATGCGGATGCCCCACCACCAGATGCAGCCCCGGGCAGTCGGCCAACGCGGCGGCCAGCGCCTCCACGGTCTGCGCGCAGGCCGCCATGAAGGCCGGGCGCAGCAGCAGGTCCTCGGGTGGGTAGCCGGTCAGCGCGAGTTCAGGTGCGACCACCAGCCGTGCCCCCTGGCGCCAGGCGTTGCGCGCCGCGCGCTCGACGAGGGCCGCGTTGCCCTGCAAGTCGCCGACGGTCGGGTTGATCTGGGCGATGGCGGCCTTCACGCGGTGGAACCCTGATGTCGAACGCGGCGTCGGGCGCCGAGGGCGGCGCCGCTGCTGAGCGTGGAGAAACGGGCGCGGATTATCACACCCGGGTCCACGAACACCCGCGCGGCATCGTTCGCGACCGATGGAACACGCTGCTTGCCGCGCAGGCCGAGCCCACGGTGTTCATGCGGCACGAGGTCCTCGCCGCATTGCATGAGTCGCAAAGCGCAGTGCCCCGCACCGGCTGGGCGCCGCGTTTCATCACCCTGGAAGAACGCGCGCGCGCCGGGGAACCGCCGCACCTGCGCGCCGCCGCCGCGCTGTACCTGAAGACCCACTCGTACGGCGAGTACGTGTTCGACTGGTCCTGGGCCGAGGCCTACCGGCGCCACGGCTTGCGCTACTACCCGAAGCTGTTGGGCGCGGTGCCGTTCACGCCAGTGCCCGGCACGCGCCTGCTGGCCGCCTCGCCCACCTGGCGAGATCGTCTCGTCGGCGCCGTGCAGGGTTGGGCGGCGCAGCAGCAGCTTTCCTCGGCCCACATGCTGTTCACCGACGAGGCCGACACCCAGGCCCTGGCCCGCGCGGGTTGGCTGGTGCGCCACGGCGTGCAGTTCCACTGGCAGGCTCTGCCCGGGGCTGCGGCCGGCTTCGACGAGTTCCTGGCCAGCCTGCAGCGCGACAAGCGCAAGAAGATCCAGCAGGAGCGTCGTCGGGTCGCCGAACAGGGCATCGACTTCACCGTGCACCACGGGCGCGAGATCGACCAGCCCCTGTGGGACTTCTTCCATCACTGCTACACGCTGACCTACCGCGCGCACGGCAGCGCACCGTACCTGACCCGCGCGTTCTTCGCCGCGATGGCCGCGACAATGCCCGAGCACTGGCTGCTGTTCGTGGCGCGGCGAAGCGGCGCCGCCATCGGCTGCTCGCTGATCGCCCTCGACCCTGCCCGCCGCGTCGCCTACGGCCGCTACTGGGGCGCCACGGAGCAGGTGCCCTGCCTGCACTTCGAGGCCTGCTACTACCAACCGCTGGCCTGGTGCATGGCGCAGGGCTACCGGCGCTTCGAGGGCGGCGCGCAAGGCGAGCACAAGATGGCGCGCGGCCTGCTCCCGGTGCGCACGGCCTCGGCGCACTGGCTCGCCGATGCGCGCTTTGCCGACGCAGTGGCCAACTTCCTCGGCGCAGAGGGCACCCACGTCGACAACTACGTGGACGAACTGCGCGAACGCAGCCCTTTCCGCCGGGAGCCCGGCGGCTGAACCAAGGGCCTCAGGGCTTCAAGGCTTCAGGGCTTCACGGCACCGGGGCCACGCAAAGCCGGGGCGAACCCCGCCGCGCAGCGGTTTCAGCGCCGCTGCTTCGCCTTCCAGGCGGCCATGCCCGTCGTCACCTCCGCCCGGGCGCCTTCGGGGCCTTCCCAGCCCAGCACCTTCACCCACTTGCCTTCCTCGAGATCCTTGTAGTGCTCGAAGAAGTGCTGGATGGTCTTCAGCCGCGCGGGGTTCAGGTCCTCGTGCGTCTTCCACTGCGAGTAGATCGGCAGGATCTTGTCGGTGGGCACGGCCAGCAGCTTGCTGTCGCCGCCGGCCTCGTCTTGCATCTTCAGGATGCCCAGCGGCCGGCAGGTGCACACCACGCCGGGGATCAGAGGCACCGGTGTGATGACCAGCACGTCCACCGGGTCGCCGTCGTCGGCCAGCGTCTGCGGGATGTAGCCGTAGTTGCACGGGTAGTGCATCGCCGTGCCCATGAAGCGGTCGACGAACAGCGCGCCGCTCTCCTCGTCGACCTCGTACTTGATGGGGTCGGCGTTCATCGGGATCTCGATGATCACGTTGAACTCGTACGGGGCCTTCTCGCCCGGGGTCACGTTGTGCAGGCTCATGGTGTGGCGCGGCTCCGACGGTTCAATGGATCAGGGAGAACCCGGATTCTAGGAGCCGCCCTTGCCTTGGCCTGACGTAAGGAACGGCCGCGAGGATGCGCGCGGTTAACATCCGCCGGTTTGCCCCGGGCCCGGGCCACTGCGCAATGCGGCCCACGCGCACCGCGGCAACGCGATCCCGACACACCGAAAAACGACTTCTTCGAGGAAGGAGATCCCCCGATGAATACCACCATGGCGCTGTACGTGGCGCTGGCGTGCGGCTTGGCCGCCGTCATCTACGGCTTCGTGCAGCGAAGCTGGATCCTGAAACAGGATGCCGGCAACGCTCGCATGCAGGAAATCGCCGGCGCGGTGCAGCAAGGCGCCGCGGCCTACCTGGCGCGGCAGTACCGCACCATCGCCATCGTCGGCGTGGTGCTGGCGATCCTGATCGCCATCTTCCTGGGCATGTCCACCGCGGTGGGCTTTGTCATCGGCGCGGTGCTGTCGGGCGCCTGCGGCTTCATCGGCATGAATGTCTCGGTGCGCGCCAACGTGCGCACCGCACAGGCGGCCACCAAGGGCATCGGGCCGGCGCTGGACATCGCCTTCAAGGGCGGCGCCATCACCGGCATGCTGGTGGTGGGCCTGGGCCTGCTGGGTGTGGGCATCTTCTTCATGGCCATCGGCGGCCTGGCCAAGCCCGACGCGGCCACGCTCAAGCCGCTGCTCGGCCTGGCCTTCGGCTCGTCGCTGATCTCCATCTTCGCGCGGCTGGGCGGCGGCATCTTCACCAAGGGCGCCGACGTCGGTGCCGATCTCGTGGGCAAGGTCGAAGCCGGCATCCC
>JAEUPC010000150.1 GCA_016789865.1 Rubrivivax sp. | reverse complement strand
GGAAGCGTCTTCTCCAGGTTGATGATGTGGATCTTGTTGCGATGGCCGTAGATGAAGGGGGCCATCTTGGGGTTCCAGAAGCGGGTCTGGTGTCCGAAATGGACACCCGCCTCCAGCATCTCGCGCATGGACACGGACATGAGAGAACTCCAACAGGTTGGTTCCTGAATCCCGGCGCCGGACGCGTGAAGCCCCGAAGGGACCGCGCGCCACCTCTGGAGGGGCCGGGTTCGCGAATTTCGCCGGGCCCGGGAAGAACCCACCCGGCGGGCGCAACGCGCGAAGGCACGTGTGCCACCGGGACAGGGCCGCCAAGGCCGGCGGTTCTGGCATCCGGGCGCCGCCTCGAAGCAAGCCACCTGGAGCAAAACCCATGGAGTCTACCACCGGGCCGCGACCACGCGATCAGCCGAACGCGACCTCGGGCCGCCGCGCCGGGCGGTCGAATCGCCGTCGGTCAGCATCGTATAGACGAGCCACTCCCCGCCCGCACGACAATGCACCGCATGCCTTCGCCCAGCCGCCGGCAGCGCCTCCTGCGCATCGGGCCCGACTCGGGCCCCTGGCCGTTGCACGACACCGCCTCCTCCAAGGCGCTGGAGGCGCGGGCGCTGGACGCCACCGCGCAGCATGCGTTGATGGAGCGCGCCGGGCTGGCGGTGGCGCGCCTGGCACGTGCGCTCGCCCCGGCCGCGCAGCGTGTGGAGGTGTGGTGCGGCCCGGGCAACAACGGGGGCGACGGCTGCGTGGCAGCCCGCCTCCTGCACATTGCCGGAACGGTGGTCACAGTCATCGACGCCACGCCGGGCGCCGCCCGACCGGCCGATGCGCGGCGGGCCTTCGAGCGGGCACGCGAGGCGGGCATCAAGCCGGTCGCACCTGCCGACGCACCCGCAGACGTGCCGACACTCGTGATCGACGCGCTGCTCGGCTTGGGCACGACCCGCGCCCTGCAGGGACCACTGGCCGATGCCGCAGTGGCGATCAATGCCCGCCGGGCGCCGGTGCTGGCGGTCGACCTGCCCACCGGCCTGGCAGCGGACACCGGGCAGCCGCTGGGAGGCGCTGTGGTGCGGGCGACGCACACGCTGTCGCTGCTCAGCCTCAAACCCGGCTTGTTCACCGCCCAGGGGCGAGACCTCGCGGGCTGCATCTGGTTCGATGACCTGGAGGCCTTTGCCGACGACGACACGGCGGTGCCGGCCGGCGCCACCGCCCGGTTGCTCGGCCCGCGCCGGCGCCACGCGCCGCCGCACGCCGCGCACAAGGGCAGCCGTGGCGACTTGTGGGTGCTGGGCGGCAGTGACGGCATGGTCGGCGCCGCCCGGCTGGCCGCCCGCGCCGGGCTGGCGGCCGGGGCCGGGCGGGTCTATCTCACGCTGCTGTGCGGGGATGCCTCTACCGCCCTTGTGTCAGACCCGGCGAGGCCGGAGCTGATGCATCGCTCGTTCGACACCGCGCGCGCCGAACTCCTGGGCACGGCCACCCTCGTGGCCGGCTGCGGCGGGGGCCAGGCCATCGACTCCCGGCTGCCCGCACTGCTGGCCGAGGCGAAACGCCTGGTGCTGGATGCCGACGCGCTCAACGCGGTGTCGCGCGAACCGGCCCTGCTGCGCCTGCTGAAGGGGCGCGCCGGCCGCGGACAGGGCACGGTGATCACCCCTCATCCGCTGGAGGCCGCACGGCTGCTGGGCGTGGGCAGCATGGAGGTTCAGCACGACCGCCTGGCCGCGGCCCGCGCGTTGGCTGAGGCCACGCTGAGCGTGGTGGTGTTGAAAGGCTCGGGCACGGTGATCGCGTCGCCCGGTGCGCCCCCGTCCATCAATCCGAGCGGAAATGCCGCCCTCGCCACCGCCGGCACGGGTGACGTGCTGGCCGGGTGGATCGGCGGCTTGTGGGCCCAGGCGCCTGAGGGTCTGGCCGATGAGGTGGCCTGCGATGCGGTCTGGCTGCACGGCCATGCCGCCGACCTGGCGAGGCCGGACTCAGCGGGCCGCAGCGCCCCGCTGCTGGCCGGCGATCTGGTGGCCGCCATGGCGCAGGCGGGCTGACCCGGGAGGGCGCGGGCGCAAAGCATCGGTGGGTTGCGCCGGTGGCCGCGCACGCCACGCGAGCTGCCGCCCCCAGGCACCCACCGCCCCACGAATCAGCGGCGCGCTCGTGCCTTGCCAGCGGCCGCCTTGCCGGCCGCATGCTTGGCGCCGGGCTTCTTCGCCTTGTGCTCGCGCGCGGTGGCCTTGGCCCGCCGGTCCTTGCCTTTCACCTCGGCCAGTTCCGCCACGGCGGTGGCCTGGGCCGGTGCACGCCCGGCGCGCCCGCGCGCCAGCAGTGCCTCGGCGTCGCCATCTCGCACAAGGCGGAAGTCGATGCGGCGGCCATCCAGGTCGACCCGGCTGACTTGCACGCGCACCCGCGTGCCGATGGCGTAGCGCACGCCGGTGCGCTCGCCACGCAGCTCCTGACGGGCTTCGTCGAAGCGGTAGTACTCGCCGCCCAGCTCGGTGATGTGCACGAGGCCGTCGACGTACAACGCGTCCAGCGTCACGAAGAGCCCGAACCCGGCCACCGCGCTGACCGTGCCGGCGTACTCCTCGCCGAGGTGTTCGCGCATGAAGCGGCACTTCAGCCACGCCTCGACATCGCGCGAGGCTTCGTCGGCGCGGCGCTCGTTGGCGCTGCAATGCGCGCCGGCCGCCTCCCACACCTCCATCTCCTGCGACATCGGCTTGCCGTGCCGCGGTGCCGGCTTGCCGCCCTTGCGAACCTCGGGCTTTCGCGTCAGGTCGCTGGGCGCCAGGTGGTAGCGGCGCTCGGCCAGCAGCGCCTTGATGACGCGATGCACCAGCAGGTCGGGGTAGCGCCGGATCGGGCTCGTGAAGTGTGCGTAGGCCTCGTAGGCCAGGCCGAAGTGCCCCGAGTTGATGGCGGTGTAGAGGGCCTGTTGCATCGAGCGCAGCAGCATGGTGTGGATCTGCTGCGCGTCGGGCCGTTCGCGCACCGCCTGCGCGATGGCCTGCATCTCGCCGGGCGAGGGGTCGTCGGACAGCGGCAACACGATGCCCAGCGCCTTCAGGTAGCCCTGCAGCATGGCCCGTCGCTCGGGCGTCGGGCCCTCGTGCACGCGGTACAGCGCCGGGTGCTCGTGCGACGAGATGAACTCGGCAGCGCAGACGTTGGCCGCCAGCATCGTCTCTTCGATCAACCGGTGCGCCTCGGTGCGCACGCGCGGCACGATGCGCTCGATGCGTCCGTTGTCGTCGCAGACGATCTGCGTCTCGGTGGTGTCGAAGTCCACCGCACCGCGGCTGGCGCGGTGCTTGAGCAGCGCGCGGTACGCCTCATGCAGATGCAGCAGGTGCGGCACCAGATCGGCGCGCCGCGCCGCCTCGGGGCCGCGCGTGTTGGCGAGAATCGCCGCCACCTCGGTATAGGTGAACCGGGCGTGCGACAGGATCACCGCCGGGTAGAACTGGTAGGCGGCGATGTGCCCGTCTTCGGCGACGAGCATGTCGCACACCATGCTCAGCCGTTCCTGCTCGGGGTTCAGCGAGCACAGTCCGTTGGAGAGCTTCTCCGGCAGCATGGGGATCACGCGGCGGGGGAAGTACACCGATGTGGCGCGCTCGTAGGCGTCGCGATCCAGGGGCTCGTCGGGCTTGACATAGTGGCTGACGTCGGCTATGGCCACCACCAGGCGCCACCCCTTGAACGCCTTCTTGCCCTTGCCGCCATGGTGCGGCTCGCAATAGACGGCGTCGTCGAAGTCGCGCGCGTCCTCGCCGTCGATGGTGACCAGCGGCACGTCGGTGAGGTCGACGCGGTGCCGGCGGTCGGTGGCACGCAGTCTGTCGGGCAGCGCCGCCGCCTGCGCCAGCGTCTCGGAGCTGAAGCGGTGCGGCACCTCGTACTTGCGCACCGCGATCTCGATTTCCATGCCGGGGTCGTCGATCTCGCCGAGCACCTCGGCCACGCGGCCCACCGGCTGCGCGTGCAGCGAAGGTGTCTCGGTGAGCTCCACCGACACCACTTGCCCGACGGCGGCGCTGGCCGTGGCGTTCTTGGGGATCAGGATGTCCTGGCCGTAGCGCCGGTCCTCCGGGGCCACCAGCCACTGCCCGCCTTCGTGCAACAGCCGGCCGATGATGGGCGCCTTGGCGCGCGCGACGATGTCGAGCACGCGGCCCTCGGGCCGGCCCTTGCGGTCGTGGCGCACGATGCGCACGCGCACGCGGTCGCGGTGCAGCACCGAGCGCATCTCCTGCGGTGCAAGGTAGACGATGGGGTCGCCGCTGTCGGGCACGATGAAGCCGTGGCCGTCTCTGTGGCCCTCGACGCGGCCCTCCAGTTCGGCGAGCAAGGCCCCGGCCGGGGCCACTGTGGATGTACTGATAGAATCCTCTTTTGTACCTGCCCAGGTGGCGGAATTGGTAGACGCACTAGTTTCAGGTACTAGCGCTTAACGGCGTGGGGGTTCGAGTCCCTTCCTGGGCACCAACCACATGGCAAGGCCGGCCGATCGAACGATCGCCGGCCTTGTTCCTTTTCTAGATCTGGAACTTGCGCGCCAGTCCCTCGGGCCGCAAGGTGTCGTACTCCTCGAAAGGCTGGTGGATCCACGGGCTCGTGGGCAGCAATTCGACGTAGTAGTCCGGCGTGTAGGTCGACACCCCCTTCACCCAGATCACCCCGGCACGCAGCTCCTGGATGGCCGGCATGCCGCGCAGGCGTTCGACCACGGCACGGAGCGTGTGGCCGGTGTCGGCGAGGTCGTCCACCAGCAGCACACGGCCGGCGAGTTCACCCTTGGGCATGGTGATGTACTTGGCCATGTCCAGCCGCCCCTGGATCGTGCCGGCCTCGGCCCGATAGGAACTGGTCGACATGATGGCCAGCGGCTTGTCGAACACCCGCGAGAGCACGTCGCCGGGGCGCATGCCGCCACGCGCCAGGCACAAGATCTGGTCGAACTGCCAGCCCGAGTGCGCAACCTTGAGCGCCAGCCGCTCGATCAGCAGGTGGTACTCGTCCCAGGAAACGTACAGGTGCTTGCCGTCGTCGGTGAGCATCGGGGGGCCTCCTCGTCCTTGAATCGTCGGGTCGCGAGCGCCGGCACCCCGCCTCAGGCGCGGAACGGGTGGCGCAGCAGGATCGTGTGCACGCGGTCGGGGCCGGTGGACACCATGTCGATCGGCGCGCCGATCAATTCCTGCATGCGCTCCAGGTAGCGCCGCGCGTTGGCCGGCAGTTGTTCCCAGTTGGTCAGGCCGGCGGTGGTGTCGCTCCAGCCGGGCAACACCTCGTACACGGGCTCGCAGGCCGCGATCTCCTCGGCATCCAGCGGCAGCACATCGAGCAGGCGGTCGCCGAGCCGGTAGCCGGTGCAGACCTTGATCTCACGCAGGCCGTCCAGCACGTCCAGCTTGGTGATGCACAGGCCCGAGATGCCGTTGATGATGATGGAACGCTTCAGCGCCGCGGCGTCCAGCCAGCCGCAGCGCCGCGCGCGGCCGGTGACCGTGCCGCGCTCCTGGCCGATGGTGGACAGGTGGTGCCCCACCGTACCCGGTGCGTCGATCGGCAGCTCGGTCGGGAACGGCCCGCTGCCCACGCGCGTGGTGTAGGCCTTGGTGATGCCGAGGATGTAGTGCAGCAGCCCTGGGCCGAGGCCGGATCCGGCCGCCGCATTGCCCGCCACGCAGTTGCTGGAGGTGACGTAGGGATACGTGCCGTGGTCGATGTCCAGCAGCGTGCCCTGCGCGCCTTCGAACAGCAGGTTGGCGCCCAGGCGATGCGCATTGAACAGCCGGTAGCCGACATCGGCCATCAGCGGACGCAGCTGTTCGGCAGCGCGCAGGGCAGCGTCGAGCATCGGCGCGGCCTGAAGCGGCTTCGCGCCCAGCACGCCGGTGAGCTCGGCGTTGTGCAGCACAACCAGATCACGCAGCTTGGACTCCAGGCGCGCCGGGCTCTTCAGGTCCATCACGCGCAGCGCTCGGCGCGCTACCTTGTCCTCGTAGGCCGGGCCGATGCCCTTGCCTGTGGTGCCGATCTTGCCGCCGGCAGAGGCCTCGCGGTGCGCCTCGCGCGCCCGGTCGAGCTCGACGTGGAACGGCAGGATCAGCGGGCACGACTCGCTGACAAACAGGCGCGAGCGCACCTCGACGCCGATGCCTTCGAGGCGCTCGATCTCGGCCAGCAGATGCGCCGGATCGACCACCACCCCGTTGCCGATGTAGCAGGCCACGCCCTCGCGCATCACGCCCGAAGGGACAAGCTGAAGCGCCGTCTTGCGCCCGTTGATGACCAGCGTGTGGCCGGCATTGTGGCCACCCTGGAAACGCACCACGCCTTGGGCGTGGTCGGTCAGCCAGTCGACGATCTTGCCCTTGCCCTCGTCACCCCACTGGGTGCCGACGACAACGACGTTGCGGCCACCGCCGCGAAGAGGGCCTGCTTGCATCGGTTCGCTGGCTAACGTGAATGTTCGACGGCAGCCGGCGCCAGCCGGGCCGCCGGTGCAGCCGGGGCGCCGGGCGCGGCGGCGTCCCGCAATTCCCAGCGCCCGCCGAGTTCGACCAGTTCTCGGTCGCAGACAAAGGCCTGCGCCTCGGGCTCGTGGCCTGGCAGGATGGCCAGCACGGTTTCGCCGGCTTCGCGCAGGCGGCGCACGGCAGCCCGCAGCGCGGGGTCCTCGCCCCACGGCGCGCGAATGGCCGAGGCGGCTTCGCGTGGCGCAGATACCTCGGCCAGGGCCTTCAGATCGAGGCTGAAGCCGACGGCCGGCCGGTTGCGGCCGAACACCGCCCCGACTTCGTCGTAGCGGCCGCCTCGGGCCAGCGCATCGGTGGCCGCGGCACCGAAGATCGAGAAGCGCGGGCCGGTGTAATAGCCATAGCCGCCCATGTCGCCCAGGTCGAAGCCCACGCGCAGCTCGGGGTAGGCCAGGCGCAGGTGCGCAGCCAGCCAGCGCAAGTCGTCCAGCGCCCGGCGCACCAGCGGCCGGGCCGGCAGCGCCTGCGCGGCCGCCTCGAGCACCTCGTCGCCGCCGTACAGCGACGTCAATGCCTGCAAGCCGCGAGCGACTTCGCCAGGCATGCCCGCGGTCAAGGTGCGCAGGCCGACACGGTCTTTCTCGGCCAGCGCTTGCGCCACGTCCTGCAGCGCCGCCCCGTCGGCGGCCACGCCGGCCAGCAGGCCGCGCAGCACGCGGGCGTCAGCCAAGTCGATGATCAGGGGCCGCGTGCCCGCTTCTTCGAGGCAGTCCAGGGCGAGCTCGGCCGCCTCGAGGTCGGCTTCGAGCCCCGCATGGCCGAAGATCTCCGCACCGAACTGCAGCGGCTCGCGCGACGCAGCCACGCTGGTGGCCCGCGCATGCAGCACCGGGCCGCAGTAGCACAGCCGCGTCACGCCTTGGCGGTTCAGCAGGTGCGCATCGATGCGGGCGGCCTGCGGTGTGGTGTCGGCACGCAGGCCGATGGTGCGCCCGCTGGTCTGGTCCACCAGCTTGAAGGTCCGCAGGTCCAGTTCACGCCCGGTGCCCGACAGCAGCGACTCGAGATGCTCGAGCAGCGGAGGCACCACCAACTCGAAACCGTAGCCCAGTGCGCGGTCGACAAGCCGGCGGCGCAGCGATTCGAGCTGCCGGGCCTGCGCGGGCAGCACATCCGCGATGTGCTCGGGCAACAACCAGGCAGACAGCATCGGGCAAGGTGGTTCTTCGAAACCGGCATTGTAGGCGCCGGGCTGCGAGGCGCCGCCGCCCGGCCGCACCGTGCGGCACAGCCGCACCGCCGCCGCCTCGCGGGCGTCGGCGCTCAGCGCCACAGCGCGAGCAGCGCCAGGCCGATGACGATGCTGACCAGGCCGATGAACCTGATCTGCCCGTCGGTCATGGCCAGCGCACGCTCGAACATCGAGCGCCAGCCGCGGGGGCTCAGGAAGGGCATCAGGCCTTCGAACACGAGCATCAGCGCCAGCGCGCCGAGCAGCAGGTCACCCATGTTCGCGAGTGCATCGAGGCCACCGACGCCGCGCCGCCCCGGTCATGCGTGCCGAGGTGCCGGGCATGCCGCCGTCCTGCGCGCAGCGCGGCGCGATCAGCGCCGCGGCCCCGTCGGGCTGCCACCCTGCATGGCGCGGAAGAACTCGCTGCCGGGGTCCAGGACCATCACATCGCTGCGGCTGCGGAAGGTGGAGCGGTAGGCCTCGAGGCTGCGATAGAACTGCGCGAACTGTGGGTCGCGGCCGAACGCGTCGGCATACAGCGCCGAGGCCTTGGCATCACCCGCACCCTTGATCTTCTGCGCATCGCGGTAGGCCTCGGCGATGATCACCTCGCGCTGGCGGTCGGCGTCGGCGCGGATCTTCTCGCCCTCGGCGTTGCCGGTGGAGCGCAGTTCGTTGGCCACCTGGGCGCGCTCGGAGACCATGCGTCGGTACACCGAGTCGGTGATGTCGGCGACGAAGTCCACGCGCTTGATGCGCACGTCGATGATCTCGATGCCGAAGGACTTGGCGTCGTCGAGCAGGCGCTTTTTCACGTCGGACATGATGCGTTCGCGCTCGGCCGACAGCACACCTTGCACCGTGCGCTTGGTGATCTCCTCGTTGAAGGCCGCCTGCACCACCGGCGACAGGCGGGTCTCGAGGTTGCGGAAATCGACGCCGTTGTTGCGGATGAACTGGCGCGGCTCGGCGATGCGCCACTTCACCAGCCAATCGATCACCAGGCTCTTCTTCTCGGCGGTGAAGATCGGGCGCGTCTCGGGGCTGTCCAGAGTCTGAATGCGTTTGTCGAGAAACACCACGTTCTGGAAAGGCGGGGGCAGCTTCCACTTCAGGCCGGGGTCGGCGATGACTTCCTTGATCTCGCCCAGCGCGTACACCACGCCCACTTGGCGCTGGTCGACGACGAAGAGCGTGCTGGTGGCGGCCATCAGCGCAACGATGGCGCCCATGACGAAGATGCCGAGGCGGCTCATGTGATCTTCCTTGCCGGGGCCGCCTCAGCGGCCCTCGCGGTCACGCGTGCGCGCACCGTCGCGCGAACGCACATCGGAACTGGTCGTGGCCGCCGGCGGCGGCTCGGCCGGTGCCGAGGGCGCCAGCGCGGCAGCGGCCCCCGCAGCACCACCGGTCTGTTGCAGCAGGCGGTCCAGCGGCAGATACAGCAAGTTGCTGCCGCCCCGCGTGTCGACCAGCACCTTGGAGACGTTGGAGTACACCTGCTGCATCGCCTCGAGGTACATGCGGTCGCGCGTCACCTGCGGGGCCTTCTGGTACTCAGTCAGCACCGAGCGGAAGCGCTGCGCGTCACCTTCGGCCTGGGCCGTCACGCGCGAGCGGTAGCCCTCGGCCTCTTCCATCAGCCGCGAGGCGGTGCCGCGCGCCTTGGGGATGACGTCGCTGGCGTACGCCCGGCCCTCGTTGACCAGGCGGTCGCGGTCGGCGCCCGCCTTGACGGCATCGTTGAAGGCGGCCTGCACGGGGTCGGGAACCTGCACGTTCTGCAAGTTGACGTTGGCCACCACGATGCCGGCCTTGAGTCGATCGAGCTGGGCCTGAATGCTCTTGACCAGGTCGGCGGCGATGGCGTCGCGGCGTTCGTACAGCACCGAGTCGACCTTGCTGCTGCCGACGATCTCGCGCACGGCGGACTCGGCGGCCATCACCACCGCCTCGTCGGCGTTGCGGTTCTCGAACAGGTACGAGCGCGCCTCGGCACGCCGGTACTGCACGGTGAAGCGGATGTCGACGATGTTCTCGTCTTGCGTGAGCATCGAGCTGTCACGCAGGCCGGTGGCCTGCCCCACCGAACTGCGGCCCACTTCCACCGATTGCAGTTGCGTCACCGACACGGTCTCGTGCGCCTGCACCGGGTACGGCAGTCGCCACTGGAAGCCGGCATCGGCGGTGTGGCTGAATCGGCCGAAGGTGGTCACCACCGCCTGCTGGCCTTCCTGCACGATGAAGAAGCCGCTGCCCAGCCAGACGAGCAGTGCCACCACGCCGATCAGGCCGGCACCGATGCCGGCGCTCTTCATGTCCGGCTGGAACCCGCCGCCGCCACCGCCACCGCCGCCGGTGGGGCGTTCTTCGCGGCTGCGCTGCGGGCCGGGCCCGCTGCCCTTGCCGCCGAACAGGCCGGTGAGTTTCTTGTTGAAGTCACGCCACAACTCGTCCAGGTCGGGCGGGCCTTCGTTGCGACCGCCGTTGTTGTAGATCAGGCCGGCGCGGGTGCGGCCGGCCCACGCGGCACGCAGCAACACGGCGGCCGCGCCGGCCAGCGCACGCAGGCGGTCGCGAAACGGGGGGGTGGTGAAGTCACGCATGGTGAAGCGGTTGGGAGGCGTCGGCCCAGTCGGCGGGCGACGAGGCGCCAGGAGCGGATTCTGCTTCGGATGGGTGGCCATCCCCGGCGGCTTGCGCGGTGCCCCGCCGGTCCCGCCCGGCCACCTCGCAGGCAAGGGCCTGCCGCAGCACCTCGAGACCGGCCCCGGTCACCGCGCTGACGAAGACGCGACGACTGCGCACCCCGCCGCGAAGCTCCACCCAGTCCTCGCGCTGGCGCGGCTGGCGGGTGGCTTCGAGGCGGTCGCACTTGTTGAACACCAGCAGCTGCGGGATGCCCGCCGCGCCGATCTCCTGGAGCACGCGGTCGACTTCGCTCATCTGTTCTTCGAGGACCGGGCTGGAGGCATCGACCACATGCAGCAAAAGGTCGGCGTCGGTGGCCTCCTGCAGCGTGGCCTGGAAGGCCTCGACCAGCTTGTGCGGCAGGTCGCGGATGAAGCCCACGGTGTCGGACAGCGTCGCGGCGCACCCGGCTCCGTGGCCGGCCTGGAGCTCGTCGCCATCCGCCCCCTGCCCGGCCGGATCGGGCACTGCCGGCAGCCATAGCTGCCGGGTGGTGGTGTCCAGCGTGGCAAACAGCTGGTCGGCCGCGTAGCTGCGTGCCTTGGTCAACGCGTTGAACAGCGTGGACTTGCCGGCGTTGGTGTAGCCGACGATCGAGATGCGCACCGTGCCGCGCCGCTCGCGCTGCCGGCGCTGCGTGCCGCGCTGACGCTTGACGCGCTCCAGGCGCTCCAGCACGCGCTTGATGCGCTCGCCGATCATGCGCCGGTCGAGTTCGATCTGCGCCTCGCCGGGGCCGCCGCGCCCGCCGATGCCGCCGCGCTGACGCTCCAGGTGCGTCCAGCGCCGCACCAGGCGCGTGGCAAGGTACTGCAATCGGGCCAGTTCGACCTGCAGCTTGCCTTCGTGGCTCTGGGCCCGCTCGGCGAAGATGTCCAGGATCAACGCGGTGCGGTCGGCCACCGGTACGCCCAGATGGTTCTCGAGGTTGCGCTGCTGCGCCGGAGACAGCGCCTGGTCGAAGATGACGCCGTGCGCGGCCGTAGCCGCCACCATGGCCTTGATCTCGTCGGCCTTGCCGCTGCCCACGAAGAGGGCCGGGTCGGGCGCCCGGCGCCTGGCGGTGATGCGCGCCACCGTTTCGTCGCCGGCAGAGGCGGCGAGCTGGGCGAGCTCCTCGAGCGCTGGGTCGAAAGGCACGCCGCCGCCGAGGTCGACGCCGACCAGTACCGCGCGTGTCGCTTGTGCACCGCCCGCGCCTTGGCTGCGGGCGGCCGCTGGGGCCGTGGAGGAACTCAAGTGGGGGTGGAGGCCGACGCCGCGTTCAGGAGGCCACTGCCGCATCGGCCCCGGCCAGCAGGCCGGCCCGGCTCGAAAGGCCGGGCGGCCCGGCGGGGGCAGGCTGGGCTCAAGGGGCTTGTTCGCCGGCCGGTTCGTTCGGATGGAAGTTCACCGCCCGGCTGGGCACGACGGTGGAGATGGCGTGCTTGTAGACCATCTGCGTGACGGTGTTCCGCAGCAGCACCACGTACTGGTCGAACGACTCGATGTGGCCCTGGAGCTTGATGCCGTTGACGAGGTAGATCGACACCGGCACATGCTCCTTGCGCAGCAGGTTCAGAAAGGGGTCCTGCAGGAGTTGGCCCTTGTTGCTCACGATATGCTCCGTGTTGAGTGTTCCGAGGCGGGCACCTTACCACAGGCCTACCCGCGGCAGGCGCCTGGAGAGCTCAACTGCCCCGGTCGTCGAAGGGATTGCGCCCGGTTCTGAGCTCGATGCGCAGCGGCGTGCCCACCAGCTTGAAGTGGTCGCGGATGCGGCCCTCCAGGTAGCGCTTGTAAGCTGCCGTCACGTGGTCGAGCGCATTGCCGTGCACCACCACGATGGGAGGGTTCATGCCGCCTTGGTGCGCGTAGCGCATCTTCGGGCGGAATCGCCCCTCGCGCCGTGGCTGCTGGTGCGCCACGGCCTCCTGCAGCAGGCGCGTCAGCACTGGCGTGGGCATCTTCACGGTGGCCGAGGCGTGCGCCTGCAGCAGAGCCTTCCATACCGCGCTGAGTCCGGTCCGCTTGAGCGCGGAGATGTGGAGCACCGGCGCGAACTTCAGGAACGCCAGCCGCGTTTCGACCGAGCGCGCGAACATCTGGCGCTGGTAGTCGTCGGTGGCGTCCCACTTGTTCACGGCGATCACCACTGCGCGGCCCGACTCGATGATGTAGCCGGCGATGTGCGCGTCCTGGTCGCTCACTCCCTGCGTGGCGTCCAGCAGCAGCAGCACGACGTTGGCGTCGGCAATGGCCTGCAGCGTCTTGACCACCGAGAACTTCTCGACCGCCTCGAACACCCGCCCCTTGCGGCGCAGGCCCGCGGTGTCGATGAGCACGAAGTGCCGGCCGTCGCGCTCGAACGGCACGTGGATCGCGTCGCGCGTGGTGCCGGGCTGGTCGAAGGCCACCAGCCGCTCCTCGCCGAGCCAGGCGTTGATGAGCGTGCTCTTGCCCACGTTCGGGCGTCCGGCAACCGCCAGGCGGATGGGCCGCTCGGGCGCCTCGCCGGCCGAGGCCGCGTCGGCGCCGTCGTCCGGCTCGGGCTCGAAGCCCTCCAGCGCGGCCTCGAGCAGGCTGCGCACGCCCTGCCCGTGCGCAGCCGACACCGGGTGCAGCGCGCCGAGCCCGAGTTCGTGAAACTCGGCCACCGCCGGCGACTCGGCCATGCCCTCCGCCTTGTTCACCGCCAGCACCGTGCGCTTGCCTTGCGCCCGCAGGTAACGCGCGATGTCATGGTCCTGCGCCGACAGTCCGGCGCGCAGGTCGGTCACGAAGACCACCGTGTCGGCCTCGGCCACCGCGGCACGCGTCTGGCGCGCCATCTCGGCCACCACGCCGGTGGGCTTGTCGGGCTCGAAGCCGCCGGTGTCGACGACGATGAATTCCAGGCCGCCGAGATGGGCGTCGCCGTAGTGCCGGTCGCGGGTCAGGCCCGGGAAGTCGGCCACGATGGCATCGCGGCTCTTGGTGATGCGGTTGAACAGCGTGCTCTTGCCCACGTTGGGCCGGCCCACCAGCGCGATCACCGGTTTCATCACAGTCCTCGCGTGCCGCGGCGGCGAAGCGTCACGCCGTTCGACGAGGTCAATGCGGCCGGAAGGCGAACGCGCCGCCGCTGCGCGTGAGCACGAGCACGGTGGTGCCGCTGACCACCGGCACGCCCACCACCGGCGTGCCGTCGGTCGTGAGCCGCAGCTGCGTCTCGCCGCTGGCAGCGCTCAGGAAGTGCACGTAGCCGTCGGCGTCGCCGAACACCACCAGCGGCCCCACGGCCAGCATGCCCGACAAGCCGCGGTGCATGAAGCGCTCGTGGCTCCACAGCACGTCCCCGGAGTCGGCCCGCCAAGCGGTGATGCGATCGTTGGCGTCGGCACCGAACACCCGCTCGGCGTCGCCGGCCAGCGCGCGCGTGCCGCCGGTGTTGCGCGTCCACAGCAGCGTGCCGCGCTCGGCGTCGACGCAGGCCACCGCGGCCTGAAAGGCACGGGCGCAGAAGCGGCTGCCGCTGCGCACCGGCGGCCCCACCAGGTCGGCCAGCCGCTCGACCTCGTTGGTGCCGCGCGGCGTGGCCAGCGCCACGTCCCAGTTGAGTTCCCCCTGGGTCGGCTCCAGGCCCACCAGCCGCGGCCCCTGCGCCGCCAGCAGCGTGTTGCGGTAGGCCGCCAGCACGCTCGGCTGCGCCAGCGTGAGCGGGTCGCCTGGCTTCTGGTAGACCCACAACCGCCGGCCCTCCTGTGCATCGAAGGCATGCACCACGCGGTCGACGGTGACGACGAAGATGCGTTCGCCGGCGACGAACGGCGCACTCACCACCGCCGCCGGCACGCGCTTGCGCCACAGCTGCGTGCCCTTGGCGTCGAAGGCCACCACCTCGTTGGCACGCGTCACCACGCTGGTGAATCGGCCGTCGCTGCCCACGCCCGCGGTGATCTCGGCGCCGGCGTCGCCACGCCAGACCTCGCGGCCGTCCTCGGCGCGCAGCGCCTTGACCAAGCCATCGCTGCTGGCCAGGAAGAACATGCCGTCGCGCGCCGCCGGCACCAGCGCAAAGCGCAGCGGCCCGAGGTCGTCGAGCCACACCTGGCGGCCCGTGACCTTCGGCTCGAAGGTCTCCAGCGGCTTGGGGTCAGGCCTGTCGGCAGCGCAGCCTGCGACGAGCGACAGGGCCACGCCCGCGGCCAGGGACCAAAGGCCCCACAGGGCCCGTTCCGCGCGCCGCGGTGCCCGCACTGGCATGGCTTGCAGCCTTCGTTGCATCGCGGGCCGCTTCACTTGGAGGCGCCCGCAGTGGCCACGCTGGCGGCGGCCGAGGCGGGCCTGGCGCCGGCCGTCGCTGGCGCCACGCCGGGCGGCACGCCGATCGACGTGAGCTTGGCCTCCACCAGCCGGCGGTACTCGACCTTGTCGCTCAGCGCGGCGAAGGCCGCCTGCCAGGCCGCGCCGGCCTCGGCCTTCTTGCCCTGGAGCATCAACACATCGCCGCGCCGGTCGGCCACCAGCGCCGCGAAGGTGTCGGCCCCATCGGCCTTGGCCGCATCGAGCGACTTCAGTGCCTCGTCGTACTGCTTGGCCTCGGCCTGCAGCGCCGCCAGCCGCAGGCGCGCCACGGTGCGCACCTCGGCCTCCTTGGCCTGCGCCGCCACCCAGGCGAGCGTGCTCTGGGCGTCGTCGGGCTTGCCTTTGTCGAACTGCACCTTGGCAGCCAGCAGGCCGCCCTGCGCGGCGTAGGCCGCGCCCGGGAAGCGCTGCTTCAGGTCGGCGAACCGCTGGCTGACCTTGTCCACCTCGCCGGTGGCGGCGGCCCGATCGAGCTCGTCGTACAGCGCGCCCGCCTTGCCGGCCTGATCGCGTTGGTACCAGTTCCAGCCGTTGTACGCCGCGAAGCCACCCAGCACCAGCACCAGCACCCAGGTGATCAGGTTGCCGTGCTTGTTCCAGAACGCCTTGACGGCGTCGAGCTGTTCCTGTTCCTGCAGGTCGAGGGAAGTGGCCATGGGGAGGATCGGGTGTTCAGGGTTCCGCGCGCCCAACGCCGGCGGCGCGGGAAAAGCGGCGGATTATCTCTTGCGGCCTGACGCCGCCCTTGGCACACGCACGGGTGCGCGCCCGCAAGGCGCGCGGGCCTCAGGCACGCAGGGCCGCGGCCAGCACCCGCGGGTCGCCGATCGGCAGCGCGCGCTGCTCGGCCACCGAGTCGCGCAGCGGCTTGAGGCCCACCTCGCCACGCGCCAGCTCTTCGGCACCGAACACGAGCGCGTAGCGCGCACCGCTGGCGTCGGCACGCTTGAACTGCGACTTCATGCTGCCCTGCCCGTCCCTGGACGCCGCGTGCATCACCACCGCCAGCCCGTGTTCGCGCAGCGCGGCCAGCAGCGGCATCACGCGCGGCAGCGCGGCGGCATCGGGCACCACCGCATAGGCATCGGGCGCCGCGGCGGGTGCGGCCACCCCGACGGCGGCCAGCATCAGCAGCAACCGCTCGGTGCCCAGCCCGAAGCCGATGCCCGGCGCCGGCTTGCCCCCGAGCGTCTCGATCAGCCGGTCGTAGCGCCCGCCGCCGCAGACGGTGCTCTGGGCACCGAGGAGCGGGCTCTTCCACTCGAACACCGTGAGGTTGTAGTAGTCCATGCCGCGCACGAGCCGCGGATTGACCGTATAGGCGAGCCCGGCCGCATCCAGGATGCCGCACAGCGCGCCGAAGTGCGCCAGCGACTCGGCGCCGAGGAAGTCGATGAGCTTTGGGGCGCCCGCCACCACCGGCTCCATCGTCGGGTTCTTGGTGTCCAGGATGCGCAGCGGGTTGCTGTGCAGGCGCCGCCGCGCGTCTTCGTCCAGGCGATCGGCGTGCGCCTCGAAGTGCGCGATGAGGGCGTCGCGGTGCGCGCGGCGTTCCTCGGGCTGGCCGAGGCTGTTGAGCTCCAGCACGATGTCGCGGCCCTCGACGAGGCCGAACTCGCGCCACAGCGCGCGAAGCATCAGGATGATCTCGGCATCAACATCCGGCCCCGGGTGGCCCAGCGCCTCCACGTCGAGCTGGTCGAACTGGCGCGAGCGCCCTTTCTGCGGCCGTTCATGGCGGAACATCGGCCCCATCTGCCAGATGCGCAACGGCCCGTTGTACAGCGCGTTGTGCTCGACGATCGCGCGCACGATGCCGGCGGTCGCCTCGGGGCGCAGCGTGAGCGCGTCGCCGTTCATCGCGTCGGTCCAGGAGAACATCTCCTTCTCGACGATGTCGGTTACCTCTCCGAGGCCGCGCACGAACAGCGCCGTCGGCTCGACGATCGGCGTGCGCAGGTTGCGGTAGCCCCAGCGCGCGAGCACGCTGCGCATCACGCCTTCCACCCATTCCCATCGATGGGCTTCATCGGGCAGCAGGTCGTTCATGCCCTTCACAGCCTGCAAGGCGGTGGGCGCGGGTCGGCTGGCCTTGGCGGCCGGAGGTGTCTCGCTCATGGATGTGGGGCGCCCGGCCGGCAGCGCGCAGCTGCCGCCGGGCGCGAGTCAATGGGTGGCGGCGGCGGCGGCAGGTGCCGGACCGCCGAAACGGCGCTCGATGTAGGTCTCGACGATCTTGTGAAACTCCTGCGCGATGCCCTCGCCGCGCAGCGTCAGGGCCTTCTCGCCGTCGATGAACACCGGCGCGGCCGGCGCCTCGCCCGTGCCCGGCAGGCTGATGCCGATGTCGGCATGCTTGCTCTCGCCCGGGCCGTTGACGATGCAGCCCATCACCGCGACCTTCATGTTCTCCACGCCGGGATAGCGCTCGCGCCACACCGGCATCATCGCGCGCAGGTGGTCGTCGATGCGCTTGGCCAGCACCTGGAA
>JAEUPC010000147.1 GCA_016789865.1 Rubrivivax sp. | reverse complement strand
CTGCTGTTCAAGGACTTCGTGCAGCCGGTCACCATCCTCGGGGCGCTGGTGCTGTCGATTCCGGGCGCGTTCCTGGCGCTGTTCATCACGCACACGGCGCTGTCGATGCCGAGCATGATCGGCCTGATCATGCTGATGGGCATCGCGACGAAGAACTCGATCCTGCTCGTCGACTACGTGATCATGGCGCGCCGCGACCACCACCTCGGCCGCCTGGAGGCGGTGCTCGACGCCTGCCACAAGCGCGCGCGGCCCATCGTCATGACCACCATCGCGATGGGCGCGGGCATGATGCCCATTGCGCTGGGCATCGGCGTCGATCCGAGCTTCCGTGCGCCGATGGCCATCGTCGTGATCGGCGGGCTCATCACCTCCACGTTCCTGAGCCTGCTGGTGATTCCGGTGCTGTTCACGTATGTGGACGACGCCATCACGCTGCTCAGAAGGCTGCTGCGCCTGAAGCCGCGCCAGTACGCGGCGGTGCGCCCGGGCCCGGAGGCGGCGGCATGAAGCGGCGCGCGTTGCTGGTGGGGGTGGCTGCGTCGCTGGCGGCACCGTCGGCGTGGCTGCCGGCGCGCGCCGCGGCCGCCGGATTCGACACGCTGGACTTCGACTGGGCCGATGCGCCGCGCCGCCGGCCAGTGCCCGCGCGGCTGTACCTGCCGCGCCACGCCGCGCCCGGGGCGCCGGTGCCGCTGGCGGTGTTCTCGCACGGCATCGGCAGCACGCGCGAGCGCTACCGCTGGTTCGGTCAGCATCTGGCCGAGCAGGGCATCGCCTGCCTGCACCCGCAGCACGTGGGCAGCGACCGCCAGGTGTGGATGGGCAACCCGCTGGCTCTGGTGGGCCGGCTGTGGGACGCCGCGCACGAGGCCGAGGCCGTGGCCCGCGTGGCCGACCTGCGCTTTGCACTGGACACGCTGCTGACCGGCGAACTGGGCACGCGGCTGGACGATCAGCGCATCGTGCTGGCCGGCCACAGCTATGGTGCCAACACCACGCTGCTGTCGGTGGGCGCGCAGGTGCAGCGTGAAGGCCGCGCGATCGCGCTGCGCGACGAGCGGGCGCGCGCGGCGATCGTGCTCTCCGCTCCGCCGTTCTATGGCGAGGGCGACCCGCAGCGCATCCTCGGCGGCATCGCGGTGCCCAGCCTGCACGTCACCGCCACCGAAGACGTGATCCGCATTCCCGGCTACTACAGCGGCGCCGAAGACCGGCTGGCCGTCTACCGCGCCACCGGCAGCGCGCGCAAGTGGCTGGCGGTGTTCGAGGGCGGCTCGCACAGCATCTTCACCGACCGCCCTGGCGCCGGCGGCCTCACGCTGAACCCGCAGGTCAAGGAAGCCACGCGGGTGCTGGCGCTGGCCTTCCTGCGGGCGGTGTTCGACGGCGACGACTCGGCGCTGGCCGCGTGGCCGCAACGCTGGGCGGCGATCCTGGCGCGGTTCGAGGCGAGCTCGGCGCTGGCCGCCGCGGCGCACCGCGGCCGCGCTCAGCCCTTTGCCTTGACCGCCGCGTAGCGCTGCAGGGTGCGCTCGCGCGCCTGGGCGTGCTCGACGATGGGCGCCGGATAGTCCACGCCCAGGCGCACGCCGGCGGCCTCCAGGTCCACCGGCCGGGCCAGCCAGGGCGCGTGGATCAGCGCATCAGGCAGGCGGGCCAGCTGCGGCAGGTAGCGGCGGATGAAGCGCCCATCGGGGTCGAACTTGCGGCTCTGAGTCACCGGGTTGAAGATGCGGAACCACGGCTGCGCGTCGGTGCCGGTGCCGGCCGCCCACTGCCAGCCGCCGTTGTTGGAGGCCAGTTCGAAGTCGTTCAGGTGCAGCGCGAAGTAGGCCTCGCCGCGCCGCCAGTCCAGCCCCAGGTCCTTGGTGAGGAAGCTGGCTGCCAGCATGCGCAGGCGGTTGTGCATGTAGCCGGTCTGGTTGATCTGGTGCATCGCTGCGTCGACCAGCGGGTAGCCGGTGCGGCCTTCGCACCAGGCTGCGAAGTGTTCGTCGGCCAGCCGGCCGTGGGCCCAGCGCAGGTGCGCAAACTCCGGCTTGAAGGCGGCCTGCACGACGCGCGGATGGTGGTAGAGGATCTGCTGGTAGAAGTCGCGCCAGATCAGCTCGTTGAGCCAGGCGTCGGCGCCCCGGCGCGCGGCAGCGTCGGGGCCACCGTGCGCATGCGCGTGGGCCTCGCGCGCCAGCCGGCGCACGGAGATGGTGCCGAAGCGCAGGTGCGTGCCGAGGTAGCTCGGCCCTTTCACCGCCGGGTAGTTGCGCGCTTCGCGGTAGTGGCCGATGCGCGGCAGGAAGTCGGCCAGCAGCTCGTCGGCGCCGGCCGGGCCGCTGGGCAGCTTCAGCGCGTGCAGGTTGGTGCGCTCGAAGCCTAGCGCCTCCAGCGGCGGCACGCCGGCGGCAGTGCCGGCCGGCGGCGGTGCCAGCGCCGTGGCGTGGCGGGCCACCGGGTAGGCTTTCAGCTGATACGGCGTCAGCGCCTTCAGCCAGGCGTTCCTGTACGGTGTGAACACGGAGAACGGCTGCCCGGAAAGCGTCAGCACCTCGTCGCGCTCGAGGACGACTTGGTCCTTGCCCAGGCGCAGCGCCACGCCGGCGGCGGCCAGCCGGCCGTGCATCAGCCGGTCGCGCTCGCGCGCCGCGGGGTCGTCGTCGTGGCTGGCGAACACGGCCTGTGCGTGCAATTCGAGGGCCAGCCGCGCAATCTCGTCGAGCACCTCCCCGTGGCGCACCAGCAACCCCACGCCCTCGATGCCGTGCGAGGCGGCAAGCGCGCGCAGCGCGGCGTCCACGCCCACCAGGCTGTCGCGGATGAACTCGACCCGGCGGTCCGCGCGAGGCAACGGGTCGACAATGGCGCGGTCGAAGACGAAGGCGCACCAGACCCGCCGCGCGCTGCGCAGCGCATGGTGCAGCGCGGCGTGATCGTCGACGCGCAGGTCGCGGCGCAGCCACACGAGTGCGGCGTCGAACTCCTTGTCGCCTCCGCTGGCGCCGGCGCCGCCCGGCGCGCCAGCCGGGCGGCTCACCCCCTGGGTGCGGGCAGGGTTGTCGGCGGCCATCATGGGTTGGCAAGTGTGCCGCGTGTCTAGAATGACCCATGGCCCCGGGCGCGCGCATCGATCTGACGAACCAGTTCCTGATCGCCATGCCCGGCATGGCCGACGACACGTTCAAGGGCACCGTCGTCTACCTGTGCGAGCACACCGAGAAGGGCGCGCTCGGCCTGGTCATCAACAAGCCCATCGACATCAAGCTGAAGAACCTGTTCGAGAAGGTGGACCTCAGCACGCCGCCCGAGCCACTGGCCGAGCAGCCGGTGTACTTCGGCGGACCGGTGCAGACCGAGCGCGGCTTCGTGCTGCACGAGCGTCAGCACGAAGGGGCCAGCCCCTACAACTCCACGCTGGCCATCGCCGACAGCGGCCTGGAGATGACCACCAGCAAGGACGTGCTGGAAGCCATGTCCAACGGCGCCGGCCCGAAGAAGGTGCTGATCACGCTGGGCTACAGCGGCTGGGAGGCCGGCCAGCTCGAAGACGAGATCGGCCGCAACGGCTGGCTCACAGTGGGGGCCGACCCGGCGGTGATCTTCGACACGCCCACCGACAAGCGCTACGACCGCGCGCTGTCGTTGCTGGGCATCGACCCGCGCATGCTCTCGCAGGAGGCGGGGCACGCATGAGTCGCGTGCCGGCCTCGACGAGCCGGCCCGCTTCGTTCCTGGCCTTTGACTTCGGCACCCGCCGCATCGGCGTTGCCAGCGGCAACACGCTGCTGGCGGCGGCCACGCCGCTGAAGACCCTGGCTGCGAAGGCCGACGCGCGCTGGGCGGCGATCGCCGCGCTGATCGCCGAGCATCGGCCCGATGCGCTGGTGGTCGGCATCCCCACCCACCCCGACGGCGCATCGCACGACAATACGCGGCGCGCGCGCGCCTTCGGCCGCCAGCTGCATGGCCGCTACGGGCTGCCGGTGCACGAGGTGGACGAGCGCTACAGCACCACCGAGGCGCTGGCCGACGGCGCACGCGACCCCGACGCGGCCGCGGCGGCCATCATCCTCGAGCAGTTCCTGCGATCGCTTTCCACCACGACCCCCGCCGATGACGATGCTGCAGCTTGATGCCGAGGCGTTGTACGCCGAATTGCGCGAAGGCGTGCGCCGGTTGCTGGTGCGGCCCGGCGACGCGCCGGTGGCGCTGGTGGGCATCTGGTCGGGCGGCGCGTGGCTGGCCGAGCGCCTGCAGCGCGACCTCGGCCTGGCCGGCGCGCCGGGCGTCATCTCCAGCACGCTGCACCGCGACGACTTCGGCGCGCGCGGGCTCGCCGCGCGCGGCGATGCGACCAGCCTGCCGTTCGAGATCGAGGGTTGCCACATCGTTCTCGTCGACGACGTGCTCTACACCGGCCGCACGGTGCGGGCGGTGATCAACGAGCTGTACGACTTCGGCCGCCCGGCCAGCGTGACGCTGGCGGTGCTGGTCGATCGCGGCGGGCGCGAGCTGCCGATCGAGGCCGCCTTCGCCGCGGCGCGCGTGGCGCTGCCGGCGGCGCGCAAGCTCACGCTGGCGCGCGACGAGACCGGGCGCTTCTCCTTCTCCGTGAAGGAGCGGGCCTGATGCCCCCGCGCCGCAACCCGCAGCTCAACGCCCACGGCGAGCTGATCCACCTGCTGTCGATCGAGGGGCTGCCGCGGGAGATCCTGACGCAGATCCTGGACACCGCGGGCACCTTCCTGAGCGTCAACGAGCGCGAGGTGAAGAAGGTGCCGCTGTTGCGCGGCAAGAGCGTGTTCAACCTGTTCTTCGAGAACTCCACGCGCACGCGCACTACCTTCGAGATCGCCGCCAAGCGGCTGTCGGCCGACGTCATCAACCTCGACATCGCGCGCAGCAGCACGGCCAAGGGCGAGAGCCTCCTGGACACCATCGCCAACCTGTCGGCGATGCATGCCGACATGTTCGTCGTGCGGCATGCCGAGAGCGGCGCGCCCTACCTCATCGCCCAGCACGTGGCGCCGCACGTGCACGTGGTGAACGCCGGCGACGGCCGCCATGCGCACCCCACGCAGGGCCTGCTGGACATGTACACCATCCGCCACTTCAAGCGCGACTTC
>JAEUPC010000136.1 GCA_016789865.1 Rubrivivax sp. | reverse complement strand
GTGTTGGGCAGGATGCCGGGCGCGGCGGGCACCGACTTCAGCTTCTTCGTGCCGCGCACGATCACCTCGTCGAAGATGCCGTGGTAGGCGCCCGCGAAGATGGCGATCTTGCTGCGGCCGGTGACGGTGCGCGCGATGCGCACGCAACCCATCACCGCCTCGCTGCCGGTGTTGCACAGGCCCGCGCGGTCGAAGCCGGTGAGTTTGCACATCAGCTCGGCCACCTCGCCGGCCAGCGGGTGCTGCGGGCCGATGTCGTAGCCGCCGTCGAGCTGCTTTCTCACCGCGTCGAGCACGAACTCGGGCTGCCAGCCGAACAGGCTCATGCCGAAGCCGTTGAGCGCATCGACATATTCGTTGCCGTCCAGGTCCCACATGCGCGAGCCCTTGGAGCGCTCGATGACGATCTGGTAGATGATTTCCTTGAGCTGTGGGCGGAAGCCGTTCACCACCCGCGGGTCGGCCAGATGCGCGCGGTGCCGGACCGTGTACTCCTTGCTCAGCCGCGTCTTCTGGATGTAGCGGCGCATGAAGGCTTCGAGCCGCGCGCGCTGGCGCTCGGTGATCTCGGTGCCGGCGGTGTGGATGCGCGCGATGGCCCCGAAGGCCTTCTTGACGTCGTAGCTCTTGTGGGCGAGCGCAGCTTCTTCATCGGCCGTCGGCGCGGGGCTGCCGGTGGCGGGTGCGGGCTTGCTGGCGGCCGGTGTCGCCGCGGCCGCAGCGGCTGGCGCCGCTGGCACGGCCGGCGCTGTCGCCGCCGTGGCGGCCGACGGTGCCGAAGGCATCGTGGCCGCCGGTGCGGCGGGCTGTCCCTGCAACAGCGCCAGCTGCTGGGCCATCAACAGCATCTGCTGCTGGATGACCTGCTGCACGAGTGAACCGCCAGGCCCGGCCGCGGCCAGCGGCGGCAACGCCAGGGCGGGCATCGCCGCCGGGGCGGCGGGTGCGCCGGCGTTCGCCGTGGCGGCCGGCGGCGGGGCCGGTGCTGCCACGGCATCGGCCGGCAGCGCCGCATCCAGATGCGCAGCCAGCGCGTCGAAGCTGCGGTAGTTCTCCATCAGCTGCCTGAAGGTGATGGCGAGCGAGAACTCCTTCTTCAACTGCATCGCCACCTGCGTCAGCGTCAGCGAGTCGAGCCCGAGCTCGATGAAGGTGCTGGCACCGTCGGCATCGGCGAGTTCGTAGCCGGAGACATCTTCGAACACGCTGCGCAGGCGTTGGTGCAGCGCGCTCAAGCGGCCGGCAAAGGCAGGGGTCGCAGTCATGGTTTCTGGGGTGTCGATGGAAGGAGTGGCGGGCGGGGCTGCCGCGGGCACTTCGGCCGGCAGCGGTGGCATGGGCAGGGACACGGCAGCGGCCATGGCGGCCGCCGCGAAGGCAGCGACCGGGGTCGCAGCGGCCGGCACCACGACGGTGGCCGCGGGTACGGCGGTGGCCGCGGGTACGGCGTCGACCCAGCAGCGCTGGCGCTCGAATGGATAGGTGGGCAGCACGATGCGGCGGCACGGGTCGGTGCGGGTGTGGGCCAGCGCGGCGCCACGCGTCCACATCGCCCCGGCCGCCTCGAGCACCGCGGCGCGCTCTCGCGCCGCTTCGTCGCCCAGGCTCGGCACGGCCGCGGGCACCGCGGTGCCTTGGCGCTGCATGCGCACCAATGCGCTCAGCGTGGCGCGCGGCCCGCACTCGAGGAAGACCGGCGCGTTCAATCCGGCCAGCAGCAGCGACACCGCCGGCGTGAACCGCACCGGCTGCCGAAGCTGCTGCGCCCAATAGGCGGGGTCGGTGGCTTCAGCCTCGCCCAGCCAACGACCGGTGACGGTGCTCGCGATGCGCAGCCTGGGTGCGGCCAGTCGCACCTTGCGCACGGCTGCTCCGAACGCCGGCAGCGCCGGCTGCATCATCTCTGAGTGGAACGCGTGTGAAGTGATCAGGCGCCGCACGCGGGTGCCGCCGGCTTCCAGGCGGGCCGCCAGCGTGTCGATCGCCTCAGCGGGCCCGGCCACGACGCAGGCCGCCGGGCCGTTGTCGGCGGCCAGGTCCACGCCCGGGGGCAGCTGCGGCACCAACTCGGCAGCGGCCAGTCTTGCCGACAGCATTGCGCCCGATGGCAGCGACTGCATCAGCGCGCCCCGCTTCGCCACCAGCATCGCCGCGTCTTCGAGGCACATCACACCGGCGATCACCGCCGCGGCGAACTCGCCGATGCTGTGCCCGACCAGCGCCGCCGGGACCAGGCCGCGGGCCTGCCACGCGCGGGCCAGCGCCACCTCGATGCAGAAGGTGGCCGGCTGCGTGACCTCGGTCTGCGCGAGGCGTGGCGCATCGTCGCCGAAGAAAACGGCGCGGGGGTCGAAGGCTGTGTGCCCGGCCAGGGCGGCCAGGCATTCGTCGAACGCCGCGCGGAACTCGGGCCATGTTTCGTGCAGCTCGCGGCCCATGCCGACGTACTGCGCGCCCTGGCCCGGGAAGGCGAAGACGATCGATGGCTCCGCGGCCGGCAGCGCGCGGGCGCGAGCCCGTGCACCTTCGGCGCCGCGAAGCTCAGCCACGGCCGCTGCGGCTGAATCGGCCACCACGAAGGTGCGCTGCGCAAACTCGCGGCGGCCGACCTCCAGCGTGTGGGCCACATCGGCCAGGTCCGTGTCCGGGTGGCTCTCCAGGTGCGCGGCGAGGCGGTCGCACTGCGCCTGCAGCGCCGCCGGCGTGCGGGCGGAAAGCCGCAGCAGCCGCGGTCCCTTGCCGTGCGTGCGGGGGGCGGGCAGCGGAGCCTCTTCGAGCACCACGTGCGCGTTGGTGCCACCCACGCCGAACGAGCTGACCCCGGCCCGCCGCGGCAGCGCGCCGCGTGGCCACGCGGCGCGCTCGGCCTGCACGACGAACGGGCTGCCCTCGAAGCCGATCTTCGGGTTCGGCGCGCGGTAGTTGATGCTGGCCGGTCGCCGCTCGTGGACCAGCGCCATTGCCGTCTTGATGACACCGGCGGCGCCGGCGGCGATGACCATGTGGCCGGTATTGCTCTTCAGCGAGCCCAGCGCGCAGAAGCCGGCCTCCGGCGTGTGGCGGCGGAACGCCTGCGTGAGCGCGGCCACTTCCACCGGGTCGCCCAGCGGCGTGGCGGTGCCGTGCGTTTCGACGTAGGAGATGCTGCGCGCGTCGACGCCGGCGTGGTCGAGCGCCGAAGCGATGACCGCCGCCTGGCCGCCGACGCTGGGCGCGGTGAAGCTGGCCTTGTCGGCGCCGTCGTTGTTGATGCCCACACCCAGGATCACGGCGTGGATGGTGTTGCCGTCGGCCAGCGCGTCGGAAAGCCGCCTCAGCGCCACCACCGCCGCGCCGTCGGAGAACACCGTGCCCTGCGCGTCGGCGTCGAAGCTGCGCGTGTGCCCGTCGGGCGACAGCATCGAGCCTTCCTGGTACAGGTAGCCGCTCATCGGCGGGCAGGTGATGGACGAGCCGCCGGCCAGTGCCAGCGTGCAATGCCCGGCGCGCAATGCATCGAACGCCTGCGCGATGGCCACCAGCGAGGTCGAGCAGGCCGTGTGCACGCTGACCGCCGGCCCGGTGAGCCCGAGCTTGTGCGCGGTGCGCGTGGCGATGTAGTCCTTCTCGTTGGCGAGCATGACCTGGAACTCGCCCACGCGCGCCACCTTGTCCGGGTGCGCCAGCACATGGCGCTGGAAGTAGCTGGCGTTGTACATGCCGCACCACACACCGATCGGCCCGGCGGTCTTCTCGGGCATGTGGCCGGCGCGTTCCAGGCACTCCCAGGCGAGTTCGAGGAAGACCCGCTGCTGCGGGTCCATCAGCTCGGCCTCGCGCGGGCTGATGCCGAAGAAGCCGGCATCGAACAGGTCGATGTCGTCGATCACGCCGCGCGCGGCGACGTATTGCGCGTCACCCTTCAGCGCCGCGGGGATGGCCGCGTCCAGCTCGTCGGGCCGGAAGAAGCGGATCGCCTCGCGGCCTTCGTCGAGCAGGCGCCAGAACTCTTCGACCGTGCGGGCGCCGGGGAAGCGGCCGGCCATGCCGACGATGGCGATCGGCTCGCCGTGGGCCGGCTCGGCGCGCGGGCGCGATGCACCTGTGGCCGCCGCCGCGGCGGGCCCGGCCGCAGAGTCGATGGTGGCCGGCGGCTGCAGCGCTGCGGCCAGCGCGCGGGGCGTCGGGTCGGCGAACAGCATCGCCACGTTCAGCTGCGTGTGCCCGGCGGCGCGCAGCGCGCTGAACACGCGCATGATGAGCAGCGAGCTGCCGCCCAGTTCGAAGAAGTTGTCCAGCGCGCCGACGCGATCGATGTCCAGCGCCGTGGCGAAGGCCGCGGCCACCTCGTGCTCGAGGCCGGCGCGCGGCTGGACATAGCGCTGCGACAGGTGCTCGGGCCGCTCGTGCGCCGGCTCGGGCAGCGCGTGGCGGTCGAGCTTGCCATTGGTGGTGATGGGCAGCGCCGGCATGCGCACCCACAGCGCCGGCACCATGAACTCCGGCAGCCGCGCGCCGAGGTGCGCGCGCAGGGCCGAGGTGTCGCAGCCCCCGCCGTCGGCAACCGGCACCACGTAGCCGACCAGTTCGGTGCCGCGCTGCGGGTCGCGGCGTGCGACCACCGCGCAGGCCTTGACGGCCGGGTGCTCGGCGAGCGCCGTTTCGATCTCGCCCAGCTCGATGCGAAAGCCGCGGATCTTCACCTGCGTATCGGCGCGGCCGATGTACTCCACGGTGTCGTCGGGCAGCAGACGCACGAGGTCGCCGGTGCGGTACATCGTGCTGCCGTCGCCGGCGAACGGGTCGGGCACGAAGCGTTCGGCGCTGAGCTCGGGCCGCGCCAGGTAGCCCCGGCCCACGCCCAGGCCGCCGATGTAGAGCTCGCCGACGAACCCGTCGGGCACCAGCTCGCCGCGGCGGTTCAGGATGTACAGCGTGGTGCGCGTGATCGGCCGGCCGATCGGTACCGACTTCGCGTTTGCCAGGGCCGGCACGTCGATGCGGTGGGTGGCGGCGAAGGTGGTGGTCTCGGTCGGGCCGTAGCCGTTGATGAGCTGCGTGCCGGGCACGGCGGCGTGGAAACGCCGCACATGGTCCAGCGACAGCGCCTCACCGCCGATGAGCAGTTCGCGCAGGCCTTCGAGGTGCCGCGGGTCATCGTCGACCACCGCGTTGAACAGCGCGGCGGTGAGCCAGGCCGAGCGCACACCGTGCGCGCCGATCGTTGCGGCCAGGCCCGGGCCGCTGGGCACGGCCTCGTCGTGCACGACGCAGCAGCCGCCGTTGAGCAGCGGGCCCCACACTTCCAGCGTGGAGGCGTCGAAGCCCAGCGGCGCGGCATGCAGCATCACGGTGCCGGCATCCAGCGGCATGAAGCTGCAGTGCGCCACCAGCCGCACGATGGACCGGTGCCGGATCTCCACGCCCTTGGGCTTGCCGGTGGAGCCCGAGGTGTACATGACGTAGGCCAGCGCGTCGCCGTCGGTGTGAGGCGGCAGCGGCGTGGCGGCGCCGGAAGCGGGCAACTGGCCGATGTCCACGCACGGCAAGCCCAGAAAGGCTTGGCCCAGGCCCCGGCTCACCAGCACGCGGGCCCGTGAGTCCTCGAACATGAACTGCAGCCGCTCGGCCGGGTGCTCCAGGTCCACCGGCAGGTACGCCGCGCCCGCGCGCAGCACGCCCAGGATGGCGGCAATGCCCATCGCCTGCCGCGGCAGGCCCACGGCCACCACGTCGCCGGCGCTCACGCCGGCGGCCCGCAGTGCTTGCGCAACGCGGCGCGAGGCGTCGTCCAGCTCGGCGAAAGTCCACGCGCCGCCGGGCCAGGCCAGCGCCCGGCGCTGTGGGGCTCGGGCGAGGGCCTGGTCGAAGCAGGCCACCACGGACAACGGCCCGCCTTCGGCCTGATGCGGCCAGGGCCCGGCATCCAGAGCCCCGAGCTGGCGCTGGCGTGCCGCCGCGCTCATCGCCTGGATGCTTCCCAGCGCATCGCCGGGCCGTGCCGCGGCCAACTGCGTGATCACTTCGCCCCAGGCCTTGGCCAGCAGCGGCCCGGCCGCGCCTTCCAGCGGAGGCGAGCGCCAATGGACTTGCGCCTCGCCACGCTCATGGTCGAAGCGGGCGGCCAGCCAGATGGCCTCGGGCAGCGCGTCGCGGCCGGCAACGCCTTCGGTGCCCAGCCAAGCCGCTTCGAGGTCGCTGCACTCGCCACCGGCGACGGCGCCCTCGGCGCGCGCCAGCAGTTCACGCACGTCGCTGGCGGCGGCGATGTCGATGCCAAGTCGCTGGCCTCGATGGAGCACGCAGGTCTGGCCCAACCCACCGATGCGCGCCAGCGTCAAGAGCCAGGACGCCAGCGCAAACCCCGGCTGACGCATGGCCTGCGTCGCCACGGCAGGCAGCCGATGCCCGGCCTGGTGCCAGCCCGCGCCCGTGGCGCCGCTGAGCTGCGGCATCGCGTCGACGAGGCGGGGGCTCTCTCCCATGCGGTTGTGTTTCTGTGGTGATGGCCGCGGGCGGCGTTGAAGGCTTGGCCCCCCGAATCTGGCCCGCGACAAGCGCGCGAGCCGGCTCGATGCGAGCGCTGCCCAGGTGCGATCGGCATCGGTCGGGGAGGGCTGAGATGGTGGCATGCCCTGCCGGGCTTCCTTGCAAAGGGGGGCGTGCGCTTGTTCACGCTGGCCATCGCGACCGGCTACGCACGCGACCGGCGAATCGAATGTGCACGCGGCGGCAGGCGAAAGGCTGTCACCGCGTCGTTGCAATCAGCCCCGGGTGTGCAAGCAACCGTCACAAGCTGCAACCTTCTCGGCCGATGCCCGAGGGCCGTTACGTCCAGGGTGCGGCGGGCTCGAAGAATGCCGAAGTCACGCCGTGGCCAGGGTCGCCGACCTGCGGCACGAGCCCCCCCCGGATCTGGAAAACGCCGAAGCATGAAGCCCGCCCGCCGCCGAATCTCGCTCGCCTTCGCCCTCGTTGCCGGAAGTGGGGGCCTGACCGCCTGTGGCGGTGAAGAAGAAGGCACGCTGGTTGCCGAAGAAGGCGAGCAGGGCGCGCTGGGCTGGCGGCGCCGGCGGTGGTGGACAGCCGCCCCGACCACCGCCCCCTCGCCGACCTCGACCCCGACTTCGGCACCCACTTCTGCGCCCACTTCTGCGCCCACTTCTGCGCCCACGTCTGCGCCCACGTCTGCGCCCACGTCTGCGCCCACGTCTGCGCCGACCTCGGCCCCCACCTCCGCCCCGACGCCGACTCCGACAGCGGGGCCCACCGCGGCCCCCACAGCGGCGCCCACGCCGGCACCGACCGCGGCGCCCACGGCCGCCCCCACTTCGGCACCCACGGCAGCGCCGACGGCGGCGCCCACCCCGGCCCCGACCGCCCCGCCGCCCGCCGGCACGCTGCCCGCCTGGGTGCCGCCGGCCGGCCAGGTGGCGGTGCTCACCAACGCCAACGGGCGCATCGCCAACCGCTTCCGCGACATCGTCGCGCCGTACTTCGACCCCTTCTATTCCAAGAAGATCGTCAACGACTACAGCACGTCGTTCAAGAACCCGTACTGGGGTACTTGGGGAGGCCAGGTCTTCTTCGGCGGCGGCCACGCGGCCACCAACGACAACATGGTGGCCATCGCCGAGTACGGCACCAGCGCCATCACGTTCAGGCGGCTGGTCGACCCGACGCCGTGGTTCGGCGCGGGCACCGACTCGGGCACGCGCTACCGCAACAGCGTCGAGAACGCCAACGCGATGCTCAACACGACCTACATGGAGAGCACGATCGACGGCAAGCCGGGCGCGCCGCACAGCTACGGCAGCGGCGACATCATCGGGCCCGAGCATGGCGGCGCAGCCCACGGCACCTTCACGCAGATCTTCTCCGCGGCGGTGAACTACCGCAACGACGCCGGTGCCACCGCCGCGCACGAAGTGCCGTTCGACAGCACCACCGACTCCAGCGCCGCGCGTCGCTGGCGCCGTGTCACCGATGCGACCGGCAGCATCGGCGCGGGTGCTGCGCCGATGCTCACCGCGTTCGTCGGTGCACAGCGTCGCGTCTACTTCATCACCAACGGCATGAACGTGCCGGGGCCCGTGCGATGGTTCGACCGCAACGCCCGCACCTGGGTGCGCGGCAGCGGCACCGGCTTCAGCTACGACGAGGCCGACGGCTACGACAGCGGCGCGTTCTTCTACGTGCCGCAGCGCAACCTGCTGCTGTGCATGTATCCGGTGGGCGGCCAGCTCAAGGTCCAGTGGATGGACGTGAGCGCGTCCCAGCCGACGCTGGGATCGCAGGTCACGCTCAGCCAGAACCTGAACCTCGCGATGCCGTGGTCGGCCGCCTGCTGGTGCCCGCACAACAACCGCATCATCGTGGCCGGCGTGGCCGGCGACAGCACGGCGCTGTACGAGATCGAGATCCCGGCTGCACTGGGCAGCGTGTGGACGGTGACGCGAGCACCGCTGCCCCCGGGCCAGACCTTCTTCCCTCTCGATTCACAGCTGGGCTACGGCGTCACGTGGAAGAAGTTCCAGTACGACGAGAAGGTGCGCGCCATCGTCTACATGCCGCTGGCGGCCAGCGAAGGCGACGACAGGATCTGGGTCTATCGCCCGCGCGGCACCTGAGGTGCGGCCGGCCTCGGCGAAGCCGCCATGCCACGCGCCCCGGCCGCGGCGCCAGTCAGCGTGGCGGCAGCGCCATTGACGGCGTTCATCGGGCGGGGGTTCGGGGTCCGCTGCGGCCCCGGGCCGGAGCCTTCACGTAGCTCCAGCGCACGTAGGCGTCCCGAAAGCCGAAACGCTTGAGATTCAGATAGGCCGCGTCCGGCCGTTCGCGGGTACTGAGCGCGGTTTCGGTCGTGACGTAGCGGCAACCGGCCTGGGCGGCTTCTTCCAGCTGCCTGGCGAGGATGCCGGTGGGGACCCATCGGCCGCGGTGGCTGGCGCGTACCGCCGTCCACCCGAACCACGCGATGTCGTGATGCACATGTGAGAGCGAGCCGCCGACGAGGTGCTCGTCGTCCAGCACCACCCAGCGGCGCCACGCCGCGCTTGCGGTGCCGCGCACGAGCAACTCGCGCACGCTCGGCGGCAGATCGAAGGTCTCGGCCAGGAGCGCGGCCAGGTCGTCCAGCTGATGCGGCTGCGCGCGCTCGATGCGCAGCCCGGTGCCTTCGGCCCACTCCCGATAGCGCGCGGGCGGGTCGCGGGCGTCGCGGGCCAGCACATTGACTGCGCCGATGCGACGAAAGCCGCGCGCGCGCAGCAGCGCCAGTACCTCGTCGGTGGCGGCGGGGTCTGGCAGCTCGATGCCGAAGCCGGCGCCGTCGTAGGCCGCCAGCAGGCGATCCAGCGCCGGCGGGCCGGCGACACCGGCCTGGCCCCAGCCAAGCACGCGGTTCAACAGCACCATCGAGGGCAACGCCGGGGACCGCAGCAGCCGCATCGGCCCGTCGCGGCCGACCTGGAACCCGGCCAGCGTGGCATGGTCGAGCAGGGACTCGTAGGCGCGCGCCTCGTTGAGCTCGGCGAGTGCCGAGAGCTCGGCCGGCTGCAGGCAGTGGGGCATGGTCGACGCGAGGATCCGGTGGTTCAGCGCGGCAGCCGGTCGCGCAGCGCCACCGGCCCCACGCCCAGCAGCGTTTCTGCATGCGCGTGCAGGTAGGCCGCGGCGCGCCGCTTGGCGCCGATGTCGGCAACGACCCGCTCGGCGCGTTCGATGCCGACCCCGAGCGCGGTGGCCAGCGCCGCCGTCGGCACCGCGTGATCCACGGCCCACAGCGCGAGGTCCATCTGCGCGTAGGGCAGCGCAAAGTAGAACTCGTCCTGCCCCTGCGGCAAGGTGTAGGTGTCGGTGGTCGGTTGGGCACAGCAGATCGCCTCGGGCAGGCCCAGCGCATGGGCCATCGCATAGACCTGCGTCTTGTACAGGTGGGCGATGGGCTTCACGTCGGCGGCACCATCACCCAGCTTGACGAAGAAGCCCTGGTCGTACTCGAGCCGGTTGGGTGTGCCGACCACGGCGTAGTTCAGGCGGTCGGCGTGGAAGTAGTCCAGCGTCTTGCGCACGCGCTGCTTGAAGTTCGTGGCCGCCACGATCTCCAGGTACTCGCGCAGCGGCAGCCGCTGCTCGTGCAGCGCGCCGGCCGGGTCGCCGACGACCAGCTTGAAGTAGTTGAGGCCACGCTCGAGGCCACCGGCGATCACGATCTTGCTGCGCCAGCCGTCGCCGTACTGCGCAAAGACGCGGCGGATGGCTTCGTCGCGGCGCGCATAGCAGCCCAGCGCCTGCAGCGCCGCCGAGATGTCGAACACCTCGTGCGCGATGCCCAGATGCCGGGCCAACGCCTGGCCGCGTTCGGTGCTGAAGCCGCTGGAGTCGCGCTCGGGCATCAGCAGCCCGAACACCTTGGCGGCGCCGACGGCGCGCACTGCCAGCGCTGCGCTGAGGGAGCTGTCGATGCCGCCCGACAACGCCACCACCAGGCCGCGTCGATGCAGGCGCCGCGCGAGGCACTCGCGCAGCCACGCGGCGATGCGATCGGCCTCGGCCAGCTCGTCGAACTCGAGGACCTGCGGGCCCAGGGTCGCGCCGAGCGCGGTGCCCTGTTCGACGGGCGGGATGTCGTTCAGGGCGACCACCTTCGGCCGGTGTGCGGGCAGCGCTGCAGCAGGTTGGCGGGCAGGCGGGCGGGCCGCCCTCAGGCCGATGCCGGCACCGGGCGGGCCGCCAGCTTGCGGGCCAGGAAGGCCTCGATCGCGTCGAGGCTGTCCAGGTTCTCCGGGAGCATCTCGTCGTCACCCACCTTGATGCCGTAGGTCTCTTCGAGATGCGTGATGAGCTCGAGGAAGCCGGTGGAGTCGAGCACATGGTGCTCGAGGAGGCTGTCGCCATCGGCCAGCGCCGGCCCGTCGGCCCCCATGATGAAGTTGGCCTGCAGGAAGCGGCGCAGTTCGGACTTGTGGCTCATGGGACTTCAGCGGTTCAAGGGTGGCAGCGGACCGACACACACCCGATCGCAGCGGCCCGTGTCCGCGGCGCCGAGGCTGCTGGACTTGTCGGGCGGCACGTCGGGCGCCGAATCTGGCGGCAGGTGGCGCGGAGAATCGGGCCGTTGTCGCAGCGTGGCGTGCCGCACCTTGCCCGACTCGGTGGTCGGCAGCACATCGACGAACTCGACGAACTTCGGCGCCATGTGGTTTTCCAGCCGGGCGAGGCAGTGACGCACGATATCCCGCGCGACGAGCGAGGTGCCGGGCCGCAGCGTGACAAAGGCCTTCACCGCCTCGCCCAGTTGGGCATCGGGCACGCCCACCACCGCGCAGGACGCTACCTGCGCCAGCTCGTGAATGGCTTCTTCCACCTCGCGCGGGGCCACCTTCTCGCCGCGCGACTTGATGATGTCGTCCATGCGCGCAACGAAGTGCAGGTAGCCGGCCTCGTCGGTGCGGAACAGGTCGCCGGTGTGCAGCACCGGGCTGCCGCCGTGCACCGTGCGCCCGGCGCCGTCGGTGGCCGGTCGCAGGCGGGCCGCCGTCTCGTCGGGCCGGCGCCAGTAGCCGCGCATCACATGGCTGCCGCGCACCACGAGCTCGCCGGTGTGGTTGCCAGGGCCCAGCCGCCGGCCGTCGGCATCGACGAGCCAATGGTCCTGGTGGGGCAGCCCGCGGCCCACGCTGGCCGGGCGTTGCGCCAGCTCGTGCGGCGGCAGATAGCTGATGCGCTTGCACTCGGTCATGCCGTACATCGAGAAGAACCGCGCGCCGGGCCAGGCGGCGGCGATGCGCGGCACCAGCGCCGTGGGCAGCGCCGCCGCGGCGCTGGTCATGGTGCGCAGGGCACCGTGGTCCATGCCGGCCAGCGCCGGCAGCTGCAGCAGTGCCGACAAGAGCGTGGGCACTGCCGGGAACACCGTGACGCGTTCGCGTTCGAGCGTCTGCGCTACCTTCAACACAAACGCTGCCTGGCGATCGAGCACCACGGTGGCTCCGAGCCCGAGGCCCATCAGCACGTGGTACAGGCCATAGCTGAACGTGGGCGGAAGCGCCAGGCCGATGGTGTCGCCTTCCTCGAGGCCGAGGTAGGCCTGCACCGAGGCCCAGGCGCTGCGCATGTTGTGATGCGACAGCATCACGCCCTTGGGGCGCCCCGTGCTGCCCGACGTATAGAGGATCGCCGCGAGGTCCTGGTCGATCGCCGATGCGCAGCGCGCGTCGTTGGAGGCGGGGTCGAGGGTGTCGGCATCGGGCGCCCATGCGCAGCGCAGCCCCGGGCGTCGCGCCCTGAGCTGGGCTGCCGACTCCGCCACGCCGCGCGGTTCGCCGAGCCAGGCGGTGGCCTCGGTGTCTTCGAGGGCGAAGGCGAGCCGCTCGGGCTTGGTCGTCGGTGGCAGTGGCACCATCACCGCCCCGAGCCTGAGCACGGCGTGCAATGCCGCCACGTAGGTGAAGCCCGGTTCCAGCGTCAGCACCACCCGGTCGCCGCGCTCCACGCCGTGCTGCCGCAGCCCGGCGGCGATGGCCCGGGTGCGCCCCAACAGGGCGCCGTAGCTCAGCCGCTTGGCGCCACACACCAGCGCGGTCTTGGCAGGCAGGCGCGCGGCCGTGGCCTCGAAGGCGTCATGCAGCAGCGGCACGGCGGCTCCCGGGTCAGGTGGCCAACGTCGCCGGCGCGCCTTGGCCGACGAACTGGGCGTGCAGGGACATCGTCGACAAGACCCCGACGAAGGCCATGTTGTCGCCGAAGCCGATGGCGCGGCCGCGCGCGCACTTGGCGACCAGGCGCGCCACGGCCCCGGGGTCGAACAGGCCGGCCTCGGCCAGCGCGCCCGGGTCCAGCAGCGCGGCAGCCGGCTCGCGCAGCCGAGCGCCATCGAAGAAGCAGGCGGCGTCGGGCGAGCGGAAGGGTTGCTTGTGGCGGCGTGCGATGTCGGCCGGCAGCTCGGCGGCGAAGGCGCGCCGCAGCAGGACCTTGTCGTGCAGGCCGCACAGCCGCAGCCGCGCCGGCATGCCGCAGCCGAACTCGATGACGCGGTGGTCGAGGAACGGAAAGCGCGCCTCGACCGAGGCCGCCATCGCCGCGCGGTCGCCCTGCGCGGCGAGCAGGTAGCCCGACATCAACGTGTGCGCCTCCACGTACTGGTCGCGGTCCAGCGCCGGCCAGCCGGCGAAGCCCGCGGGGACGATCGCCCCCAGCAGCGCTGCGGGCTCGTGCGGCGGCCATTGCGCGCGCCATGCCGGGCTGAACAGCGGCAGGATGCGCCGCGTGGTGGCTGCGCGGAGCATGTGTGCGAAGTGCGGCTGGCCAGCCGCGTCGAGCCCGGTGCCGAAAAAGCCCTGGGCCATGGCGCTGGCGGCCGCTGGCGAATGCGCCAGGTACGGATACAGGCGTGAAAGCAGCCGGCCGCGCCAGGGCGATTGCGGCGCGCGCGCGACGAACCGGCGTACCGCCGCTTCCTTGAACAGGTCGTAGCCGGCAAAGACCTCGTCTGCGCCCTCGCCGGTGAGCACCACCTTGCAGCCGCGGGTGCGCACGTGGTCGGCCAGCAGCATCATCGGCACGGGGGCCGTGCGCACCAGCGGCATCTCGGCGTGCCGCACGAGCCTGGCGAAGCCGGCGGCGATGTCGGCCTGGTCGACCTTCACCTCGGAGTGCGGTGAGCCGAGGTGCCGTACCAGCGTGCGCTGGGCGTCGGACTCGTCGAACTCGGCGTCGGCGAAGCGCAGCGAGAAGCTGCGCAGCGGTGTGGTGGTGTGCCGATGCACGAGCGTGGTGATGATCGAGGAGTCGAGGCCCCCCGAGAGGTACGCCCCCACCGGCACGTCGGCGCGCAGCTGCAGGCGCACGGCGTCGAGCAGCAGCGTGCGCAGTTCGTCGGCCCAGCGTTCGTCACTCCAGCCGGGGTGAGCGCTTGCGCCGGCCTCGCGGGCCTGGAAGGGCCAGTCCCAGTAGCGCCGCAGGTGATAGCCCGAGGGGGCCGCGTCGGCCTGCAGCGTGAGCAGGTGCCCGGGCGGCAGGCAGTGCACACCCCGCCAGACGGTACGCGGCGCCAGCGGGGCCCAGCAGGTGAACGTGCCGGCCAGCCCCTGCGCATCGAAGCCGCGTTCGACCTCCGGCAGCGCGAACAGCGCCTTCACCTCCGAGGCAAACATCAGCCGGCCGGCGGCCACGGTGTAGTACAGCGGCCGGATGCCCACGCGGTCGCGCGCCAGCAAGAGGCGGCGCCGCCGGCCGTCCCACAGCGCGAGGGCGAACTGGCCATTCAGCTCGTGCACGAAGTCGTCGCCGAGGTCCTCGTACAGATGCACCAGCACCTCGGTGTCGGAGCGGGTGCGAAACGCATGCCCTCGCTGCACGAGGCGTTCGCGCAGCTCGATGTAGTTGAAGATCTCGCCGTTGAAGCTGACCTGGATGCGGCCGTCCTCGTTGGCCAGCGGCTGCGCGCCGCCTGCCAGATCGATGATCGACAGGCGGGTGTGGCCAAGCGCCACCGGCCCATCGAGCCACAGCCCCTGGCCGTCCGGCCCGCGGTGATGCAGCGCCCGCACCATGGCCTGCAGCGCGCCCGGCTTTGCCGGTGGCGCCTGCGGGCCCGCCAGCCAGCCTGCGATGCCGCACATCGTCGCGCCCCGGTGCCTGTGCGGCGGCAGCCCGGCTCAGCCCCGGCGGGCCAGCGTGCCGCAGTAGTCGGCGTGCAGCAGCCGTGCCGCGGGTTCGAGGGTCAGCACCGCGGCCCCCCACGACAGCCCGACGCCGTAGCCCAGCAGCATCACCTTCAGCGCCCGCTCGCGCGGCGCCTCGCCCAGCCGGCGGGTCAACGTCACGGCCACCGAGGGGCCGCCGCTGTTGCCGTTGTCTTCCAGCGTCAGGGGCACCCTCTCTTCCGGCAGCCCGCACTTCTTGACCAGGTGCTTGATCATGAAACGGTTGGACTGATGGAAGACAAAGGCGTCGACGTCACCCACCGAGCAGCCCGACTCGGCCAGCGCCTCGGCCACCAGCGGGGGGACGCGCCTGAGGGTGAAATTGAAGACGGCGCTGCCGTCCATCTCCAACGCCAGGTGGCGCGGATTCGCCGGGTGGCGGTCGCGGAAGGCACCGCCGCGCATGATGAGCCCGGCGTGGCCGGCGCCGTCGGTGCCGAGCACGAAGTGGCCGCCGTTGGAATGTGCCGGCTCGACGGCCTCGAGCGCCGTCGCCGAGCCCGAGTCGCCGAACAGCAGCGTGGTCGCATGGTCGGAGGGGTCGACGAAGCGGCTCGGCGTATCGCCGTGCAGCATGAGCACCCGGCGGTGCCCGCCCGCGCGCAGCATCGCCGCGGCGATGTACAGGCCGTAGGGGTAGCCCGAGCAGCCCAGGCCCACGTCGAACGCGGCACAACTGTCGGGCAGGCCCAGCCAGTGCTGCAGCAGGCAGCTGCTGGACGGAAGAAAGTGGTCGGGGCTCTGCGTGACGAACACCAGGGCGCTGACGCTGTCTCGCGCCCAGCCCAGGTCCTGCAGCAGGCGTTCGGCCGCTTCGAAGCTCAGGTCGGCCGAAGTCACGCCCGCGTCGACGATGCGGCGCTGCTTCACGCCGGCCATCGCCACGACCTTGCGCACCTCTTCGGCGTCGAAGCCGAGCGCCGGGTCCAGGTTGTCGGCCGCGCGGGGCGGCAGGCACGTGCTGACGCCGGCGAGGCGGAAGCCGGCGATCGTGTGGCGGCTCACGGCGACCCAGGCTCGGCGAGGCGCAGCCGGTCAGGCCGCGTCGGCCATCACCAGGACGCCGGCACGTTCCAGCAGATCGAGGATGCTGCGCACGCCCTTGATCCCGTACAGCTCGCGCTCGTCGAGCTGGATGCCGTACTTCTCGTCAAGCTCGGCGATCAGCATCAGCACACCCAGCGAGTCCCAGCCGGCGATCTCGCTGCTCGCGGTGTCGGGGCCCAGACGGTCGGCGGGCGTGTCGAAGATCCCGGCGATCCAGTTCAGGGCTTCCTGGAGGTTCATCGTGGTCACAAGTCGTGCGCTGGAAGTGGGGGGGGCGTGCCAGGGGCGGCCCGACTGTGCGCCGAACCTCGATGCGCTCGCAAGGTCCGGTGGCGACGGTGGCGTGAAGAAGATGGCAAAGCCCGTCGCGCTGGTGCACGCGCATCGGTCCATCGGGGGACGGGGCGCGCCGGGCGCACGGACGTGCGCCCGATGGGCGCGCTGTCTTCGCGGCCCGCCCCGGCCGAACTTGCCGCAGGCGTCGAGGCTTCGCCCGCCCTTGCCGGCTGCGCATGGGCGGCCGTGATAATCCCCGGCCGTCGCCCTGGAGCCCTGCATGACCCGCGCCACCAAGATCGTCGCCACCCTCGGCCCCGCCTCCAGTGACCCGGCGGTGCTGGAGCGGCTGCTGCAGGCCGGTGTGGACGTCGTGCGGCTGAACTTCAGCCACGGCAAGGCGCAGGACCATATCGACCGGGCCACCCTCGTGCGAGAGGCGGCGGCACGGGTGGGCAAGCCGGTGGCGCTGATGGCCGACCTGCAGGGGCCGAAGATCCGCGTGGGCAAGTTTGCCGAGGGCAAGGTGATGCTCGAGGCGCGCGCCACCTTCGTGCTCGACGCGGCGCGCAGCGAGCCGGGCGACGTGCATGCGGTGGGCCTGGACTACAAGGAGCTGCCGCGCGACGTGCGCCCGGGCGACTCGCTGCTGCTCAACGACGGCCTCATCAAGCTGGCGGTCGAAGAGGTGCGCGGCGAGCAGGTGGTGACCCGGGTCGTGCTGGGCGGCGAGCTCAGCAACAACAAGGGCATCAACAAGGCCGGCGGCGGCCTCACCGCGCCGGCGCTCACCGCCAAGGACATGGAGGACATCAAGACCGCCATGGCCTTCCAGGCCGAGTACCTGGCGGTGAGCTTCCCCAAGAGCGCCACCGACATGGAGATGGCGCGCCAGCTGGCCAACGTGGCCGGCGAGAGCACGCGCCACAAGCCGGCGATGATCGCCAAGATTGAGCGCAGCGAGGCCATTCCGCAGCTGGAGTCCATCTTGAAGGCCAGCGACGGCATCATGGTCGCGCGCGGCGATCTGGCGGTGGAGGTGGGCAACGCGGCCGTGCCGGCCCTGCAAAAACGCATGATCCGGCTGGCCCGCGAGATGGACAAGGTGGTGATCACCGCCACCCAGATGATGGAGAGCATGATCCTGGCGCCCGTGCCCACGCGCGCCGAGGTCAGCGACGTGGCCAACGCGGTGCTCGACGGCACCGACGCGGTGATGCTCAGCGCCGAGACGGCCGCCGGCAAGTACCCGGTGGAGACGGTGGAGCACATGCACCTGATCGCGCTGGAGGCCGAGCGCGCCGAAGACACCTCGATCGACACCGACTTCACCAACAAGCGCTTCGCGCGCATCGACCAGAGCATCGCGATGGGGGCGCTGTTCACCGCGCACCACCTCGGGTGCAAGGCGATCATCGCGCTCACCGAAAGCGGCAGCACGGCGCTGTGGATGAGCCGGCACAACATCAAGGTGCCGATCTTCGGCCTCACGTCGCAGCCCGGCAGCGAGCGGCGCATGACGCTGTACCGCAACGTGCGGCCGATCCTGATGCCCAGGCTGGGCGACCGCGACCAGGCACTGGCCAAGGCCGAAGCAGTGCTGGTGGAGCGCGGTGTGCTGCGCCCCGGTGACACCTACGCCATCACTTGCGGCGAGCCGATGGGCTACCCCGGCGGCACCAACATGCTCAAGGTCTGCCAGGTGCGCTGACGCCGCAGCGCGCCGGCTGACCCCGCAGCGCGCCGGCTGACCCCCCCGCGCGTGCGGTGCAGCGGCTCAGCGCGGCGCCACGGGCGCGGCGGCTGTGGGGGCGCGCACCGCGTCGATCATCGCCGCCACCTGAGGCGCCATGCCCACGGGGTTCAGCGCCAGTTGCGGGTGCAGGCGGGGCAGCACGCGGAACAGCTCGTCGGCGAAACCGTGGCCGAGGTGGGCGACGCCCGCGAAGTCGATGTCGGCCTGCGCGAAGCCGGCCAGGCGATGCGCCGCGCGGCGCGCCTCGGCGCGCGACAGCAGCGCCGCATCGGCCTCGCGGCCGCACAGCAGGGCCAGCGGCACGCGCGTGCGGGCAAAGTCGTAGCCGGTGCCGCTGGCGCTGTGCGCCTGCAGCACGCCATCGAGCGTGCGCGTGGTCTCCAATTGGATCGCCAGATACACCGAGGTGCCGGTGCGGGTGGCCGCGCCGGCCCGGCGCGGCGCGGCGTGCCAGCGCCCCGGCTCCCAGGCGCGGCGCTGGTAGCCCACGCCGTTGGCATGGACGTCGATGACGTCGGCCAGCTGGGCGCTGAAGAACAGGCCGTGGCCGCTGTGCGCGTCGGGCGCGGTGGTGAGCTTGCCTTTGCTCAGCTCGAGCATCGCGAGATCGGGTTCGTCGATGGCAAAGCAGCTGGCGATGCGCGTGAACAGACCGCAGCCGTCGTCGGAGACGAGCAGCTGCAGCTGCAGCGGCGTCTGACGCATCGATACGGTCACGGCGGTGCCCCCGCTGTGCTCGATGGCGTTGTTGACCAGTTCGGTGAACCCGTGCTGCGCCATGCGCCGCACCGGCGCGGGCAGTTCGAAGCAGGGTGCGAAGTCGCGGCGCCAGGGCGCCTGCTCGTCCAGGCCGTCGAGCGCGTAGCGCTGCACCACCTGGCGCAGCGGGCCCGGGCGAAACGCCGGCCGGCGCGGCGTGCCTTCGCGCACCAGCCACTGGGCCGCCTCCAGCGCCTTCAGCAGGCTGTTGGCGCGCCGCCGCGTGACCTGCAGGCGCCGCGTGAGGTAGTCGCCCAGGTCGTGGCCGCCGTGCGCGAGAGCGGCGCAGGTGATCCACTGCGTCAGGGGAGCGAGATCAAGTCGTGGCATGGGTGGGCGGCCGCCGCTTCCGGTGGCGGCACGCTGCGGCAGTGTCGTGCCGCGGCCGGCCCGGCCCGGGCGCGAAATGCGGCACGTTTGCCCCCCAGTTCGATCGCACCGCCCCGGCGCAACCACGCTTGCGGGAGGGCTTGCGCAGAGGGTCGGTCGATAGAATTCCGGCCAGTTGCGGCGACCGTGCGGCGACCGTGCGGTGCCATCTGATGCAGCCGGCCGCGCCGGCGCGGCCGGCCTGTGGCCAGGCCGCCCTCTGCCACCGCTGCCGGCGCGCCCGACGGTCGCCGCGGCGCCGACTTTCAAACCCCCTCCCGGAGCGTTTCCCCATGCCTCTCGTCTCGATGCGCCAGCTGCTCGACCACGCGGCCGAAAACCGCTATGGCATCCCGGCGTTCAACGTCAACAACCTCGAGCAGGTGCAGGCCGTGATGGCCGCGGCCGGCGAAGTGGGCGCGCCGGTGATCCTGCAGGCCAGCGCCGGGGCGCGCAAGTACGCCGGCGAGGCCTTCATCAAGCACCTCATCCTGGCGGCCACCGAGGCCTACCCGAAGGTGCCGCTGGTGATGCACCAGGACCATGGCCAGAGCCCCGACATCTGCAAGGGCGCCATCGACCTGGGCTTCAGCTCGGTGATGATGGACGGCAGCCTGCAGGCCGACGGCAAGAGCATCGCCAGCTACGACTACAACGTCGACGTGACGAAGAAGGTGGTCGACATGGCGCACGCGCTGGGCGTCACCGTCGAAGGCGAACTGGGCTGCCTCGGCTCGCTGGAGACGATGAAGGGCGACAAGGAAGACGGCCACGGCGCCGAGGGCACGATGACGCGCGAGCAGCTGCTCACCGACCCCGAGCAGGCCGCCGACTTCGTCAAGAAGACGCAGCTCGACGCGCTGGCCATTGCCATCGGCACCAGCCACGGCGCCTACAAGTTCAGCCGCAAGCCCACCGGCGACATCCTGGCCATCGACCGCATCAAGGAGATCAACCGGCGCATCCCCAACACGCACCTGGTGATGCACGGCAGCTCCAGCGTGCCGCAGGAGCTGCTGGAGATCATCCGGCGGTACGGCGGCAAGATGAAGGAAACCTACGGCGTGCCGATCGCCGAGATCCAGGAAGCCATCAAGTACGGCGTGCGCAAGATCAACATCGACACCGACATCCGCCTGGCGATGACCGGCGCGGTGCGCAGGTTCATGGCCGAGAACCCGGAGAAGTTCGACGCGCGCGAGTGGCTCAAGCCCGCGCGCGAGGCGGCGCACGCGATCTGCAAGCAGCGCTACCTGGAGTTCGGCTGCGAAGGGCAGGGCGCCAAGATCAAGGCGATGTCGCTGTCGGAGGTGGCGCGGCGCTACGCCGGCGGCGAGCTGAGGCAGGTGGTGGCCTGAGGGCCGGTCGCGCGCGCGCGGCGCCCGCTTCCCGAGCACGGCAACGGGGCCCGCAGGCCCCGTACGTCATGGTGCGTGGCGCGCTGCGGCTGGCGCTTCAGGCGCCGTCGAGCACGCCGGCCAGGCTGTGGTTCTGCGGCCCGCGGCTGGCGATCTTGATCGCGCCGATGCGGTTGGCCAGGTTCAGGCAGCGCGGCAGGTCCCAGCCGCGCTCCAGGCCGTAGAGCAGCCCGGCGCGGAAGGCGTCGCCGCAGCCGGTGGGGTCGACCACCTGCACGGCCTTCACGCCGGCCACGTGGCTGCGCTGGCCGTCGACCCAGCACTCGCAGCCGTCGGCCGCCAGCGTGACGATCACGCCCTGCAGGTTGGGCCGCTTGGACATCTGCGCCACACTCTCGCCGGTGCGCTCTTCGAGCATGCGCGCTTCGTAGTCGTTCAGCGCCACCCAGCTGGCACGGCCGAGGATCGCGCGGTGCTCCTCGCCGTTGAACTGCGGCAGCTGCTGGCCGGGGTCGAAGATGAACGGGATGCCGGCGTCGGCCAGCTGGTGCGCGTGCTGCCACATCGCGTCGCGCCCGTCGGGGGCGACGATGCCGATGGCCAGGTCATCACGTGAAGGCGGCACTGCGATCTTGTGCGCGTGGCTCATCGCGCCCGGGTGGAACGCGGTGATCTGGTTGTTGTCGCGGTCGGTGGTGATGTGGCACTGCGCGGTGTGCAGCTCGCTGTCGCGCCAGATGAGCGAGGTGTCGGCGCTCCAGCCGGCAATGCGCGCGAGGTAGTCGCCGCCGTCGATGCCCAGCGCCGCCATCACCACCGGCTGGCCGCCCAGCGAGTGCAGGTTGTAGGCGATGTTGCCGGCGCAGCCGCCCCACTCGCGCCGCAGCGTGGGCACGAGGAAGCTGACGTTCAGGATGTGCACCTGCTCAGGCAGGATCTGCTCGGCGAAGCGGCCCGGGAACGTGGTGATGGTGTCGAAGGCGAGCGAACCGCAGATCAAGGCCGCCATGGGTGCGTGGGCTTTCTCTTCTCGGGGTGGTCAGGGATAGAAGAGTTCGATCGTATAGCCGGCCACCAGGCCCGATGTGACCTGCACCGTGGCTTGCAGCATGAGTTCGGCATTCGCTGCGAGCGCCTCGGAGCGCGCGCCGATCTCGGCCGGTTGCAGCACGCGGCGGGCGATCAACTGCCCCTGCGTGTCTGTAAGCGCGAGCTCGAAGGCCGGCAGCGCCACTTCGTGAGTGCGCAGATTGCGCAACGTCACGGTCAGCCGGTACAGGTCGTTGCGCAGGGCGTCGGCGCGGACCACGCCGCTGGCCTCGACGCGCAGGGCGTCGAGCACGCGCGGGGCGTGCAGCACGCAGCCGAAGGCCTCGCAGGCGGCGACGAGCAACGGCTTGAACGCCGGGCTGCGCGCGGCCACGAGGTCTCGCTGGGCGAGCGCCCATTGGCCGACGAGGGCGATGCCGGCGGCCAGGCAGGCCACTGCCAGTGCCGCGCGCACCCCGGGGCGACGCCAGCGCGCCGCGCGCTCGGCCG
>JAEUPC010000119.1 GCA_016789865.1 Rubrivivax sp. | reverse complement strand
TTCCGGAATCGCGAAGCCACCCACCATGCCGATCTTGTTCGACTTCGTGATGCCGCCGGCGATCATGCCGGTGAGGTAGGCCGGGTCCTGGATGTAGTTGTCGAAGACGGCGAAGTTGGGCGCCTGCGGCTTGCCGCTGCTGCCCATCAGGAACATCACCTTCGGGAAGTCCTTGGCCACCTTGCGAGCGGCCGCTTCCACCGCGAAGCTCTCGCCGACGACGAGCTGGTTGCCACCGGTGGCGTACTCGCGCATCACGCGCTCGTAGTCGGCGTTGGCGACGTTCTCGCTGGCCTTGTATTCGATGTCGCCGCGCGCCTCGGCGGCCTTCAGCGCCTTGTGGATGCGGCTCACCCACTGCTGCTCGAAGGGCACGGTGTAGATGGCGGCAACCTTGATCTTGGCGCCCTGGGCGCGCGCCAGGGTGGCCAGCGTGGCGGCCAGCGCGCCGGCGCTGGCCAGCATCAGGTTGCGGCGGGTGAGGCGAAGGGCGGGCATGGGCGTTCTCCTGGCGGTGTTCGTGGTAGGAAGGACCGAGCCCGGCGATGTTAGCCAGCCACCCCGCCGGCCGACGGCGCCCCTCGGGTAAGTACGGCCGGCGGCAGGCCCGGCAAGCAACGCGGAGGGCGCACCCGCAGGCGCACCGACAGCCGCCCGGCGCTCGAGCCCGGAAGTGGCCGCATAGACTTGGCGCCACGATGGCCGTGACCCACCTGCTGTACCTGCACGGCTTTCGCTCGTCGCCCCACTCCTTCAAGGCGAAGATGCTGGCCGCCTGGCTGGCCGCGCACCGGCCGGGGGTGACCTGGTGGTGCCCGCAGCTGCCGCCATCGCCGCGCGAGGCCATCGGGCTGGCCGAGCGTGGCACGGCCGGCTGGCCGCGCCAGACGATGGCGGTGCTCGGCAGTTCGCTGGGTGGCTTCTATGCCACCGTGCTGGCCGAGCGCTGGGGCTGCCGCGCGGTGGTCATCAACCCTGCGGTGCAGCCGGCGCGCGACCTGGCCGGCTTCGTCGGCGAGCAGACCGCGTTCCACGACCCTGGCCAGCGCTTCGAGTTCCGCCGCGAGTTCATCGACGAGTTGCGCGCGCTCGCGCCGGGGCCCGTCACGCAGCCGGCGCGCTACTTCGCCCTCATCGCCAAGGGCGACGAGCTGCTGAGCTGGCGCGAGATGAGCGCGCGCTACCCCGGCACCCAGGGCCGGCTGCTCGAAGGCAGCGACCATGGCGTGTCGGACTTCGCCGACCACCTGCCTGCGGTGCTGCGGTTCCTGCAACTGGCCGGCAACGGCGATCTCGCGGGCCCCGCCATCCCGTGATCGAGGTCGTGGCCGGCGCGCCGCCCGCCCAGGGCCGCCCGGCGCCGCAGGCGACAATCCGCCGCGTGTACGCCCTCTTCGATGATGCCGGTCGCTTCCATGCCGGGCGCGTGCTGTCCGATGCCGACACCTCGTTGCAGGTGGAGCTGGAATCGGGCAAGCGCGTCAAGGTCAAGGCCGCGCATGTGCTGCTGCGCTTCGACAAGCCCGCGCCCGCCGAGCTGATGGCGCGGGCGCAGGCGCTGGCCGGCGAGATCGACCTCGACCTGGCGTGGGAGTTCGCACCCGACGAGGAGTTCGGCTTCGCCGACCTGGCGCGCGACTACTTCGAGCCCGGTGCCGGGCCCGAGAAGCAGGCGGCAGCGCTGCTCAGGCTGTTCGAGGCGCCGCACTACTTCCGCCGCGTGGGCAAGGGCCAGTTCAAGAAGGCCCCGGAAGAGACGGTGAAGGCGGCGCTCGCCGGCATCGAGCGCAAGCGGCGCGTCGCCGAGCAGATCGAGGCCTGGGCCGCGGAGATTGCCCAGGGGCGCTGCCCCGATGCAGTGCGCGAGCAGCTGTACAAGATCCTGTTCAAGCCCGACAAGAACGCGCCCGAATACCGCGCGGTGGTCGATGCGGCCCGGCGCACGCACCGCGCGCCGCTGGAGCTGCTGAAGGGCGCCGGCGCCATCTCCAGCCCCTACCAGTTCCACTGGCGGCGTTTCCTTTTCGAGGTGTTCCCCAAGGGCACGGCGTTCCCACCCAAGCTGGAAGCGCCACGCATCAAGGACGAACTGCCGCTGGCCGCGGTGCAGGCCTTCTCCATCGACGACTCGGCCACCACCGAGATCGACGATGCGCTTTCCGTGCGGGGCCTGGGCAGCGGCACCGTCACCTTCGGCATCCACATCGCCGCACCGGGCCTGGCGATCGCTCCCGACTCGGTGCTGGACAAGGTGGCGCGCGAGCGGCTGTCCACCGTCTACATGCCGGGCTGGAAGATCACGATGCTGCCCGACGAGGTGGTGCAGGCCTACACGCTGACCGAGGGTCGCGACTGCCCCGCGGTGAGCCTGTACGCCACCGTCGACGAGGCCACGCTCGAAGTGCGCGCCACCGAGACCAAGCTCGAACGCGTGCCGATCGTCGCCAACCTGCGCCACGACCGGCTGGACGCGGTGGTGAGCGAAGAGGTCCTGCTCGAGGTGGGCGAAGGCCGGCTTGCGCCGGCCGAGGCACCGTTCCCGTTTGCCGCGGAACTGGCCTTTGCGCACCGGTTTGCCCAGGCCCTGAAGGCCCGGCGCGAGGTCGTGCGCGGCAAGCCCGAGGTCTTCAACCGGCCCGACTATGCGTTCAAGCTCGAGCGCCCGGCGGGCGCCGACCCGGCCCGCGAGCCTGCGGGCGACGAGCGCGTGTTCATCACGCCGCGCCGGCGCGGCGCGCCGCTGGACCTCATCGTCGCCGAGGCGATGATCCTCGCCAACAGCAGCTGGGGCGCTTGGCTGGCCGAGCATGGCGTGCCCGGCATCTACCGCAGCCAGGCGAGCTTGGCGCCGGGCATCAAGGTGCGCATGGGAACGAAGCCGATGCCGCACGCCGGCATGGGGGTGGCGCAGTACGCGTGGGCCACCTCGCCGCTGCGGCGCATGGTCGATTTCGTCAACCAGTGGCAGATCATCGCCGTGGCGCGCCAGGGCCGCACGGCGGCGCTGGTGGCGCCGTTCAAGCCCAAGGACGCTGCGCTGTTCGCGCTGATCTCGGCCTTCGACGCCGCTTACGCCGCGTACCACGACTTCCAAAGCGGCATCGAGCGCTTCTGGACGCTGCGCTGGCTGCAGCAGAACAACGTGAGCGAACTGGACGCCAGCATCCTCAAGCCCGGCCTGGCACGCGCGCAGACGCTGCCGCTGGTCTTCGCGCTGCCCGGCACCGACACGCTGCCTCGCGGCATGCGCGTGCGCGTTCGCATTGCCGGCATGGACCTGCTGACGCTGGATCTGCATGCCACGCTGGCCGCGACGCTGGATGCGGCACCCGGCGCCTCGGCGGCCCCGGCAGATGCCGAAGCGGACGAGGAAGACGCCGCGCAGGTGGCCGGCCCGCTGCACCTGGCCATCGACGAGGCTGCCGCCGAGGAGGGCTCGGCGTCCGGCGCGGCATCTGCCGCGGTCGGCGGCCCGGTCGACGCCGCGGCTGCCGCGACGGTGGCGCCTGTGCCGCAGCCCTGAGCTCTGCGCACGCGAGGGCAGCTCCGTGGCCAAGCCGGCACCTGACTTCGAACCGACGCAGATCGCGGAGTCGCCGCCCGCGGCGGCAGCCACGGCGCCCAAGCGGCCGCAACTCGAAGCGCGCGCGCAGGCCCGTGCCATGACCGTGGCCACGATGCGCGCAGACACGCCGCTGCGTGCCTGGTGGCGTGACTTGAGCGGGCTGCAGTGGGCGCTGCTGGTCTCCGCTGCGGTGCATGCGGCGCTGCTGATGGTGCGCTTGGTCGATCCCGAGCGCTTCGAGCGCGCCTTTCGCGACTCGCCGCTGGAGGTGATCCTCGTCAACGCGCGCTCGCGCGAGCAGCCGGTGCAGGCGCAGGCCATCGCGCAGGCCAACCTGTCCGGCGGCGGCGAAGCGGCCCGCGGCCGCGCCACCTCGCCGTTGCCGATGGCGCCGCAGGTGGCGCTGGGCGACTCCACCGAGGACGCGCGCCGCCGCATCGACCAGCTGGCTTCCGAGCAGCAGCAGCTGCTCGCGCTGCTGCGCCGCGAGATCGCCGCGCTGCCCCCGCCCGACCCACGCCGCGAGCAGGGCACCGAGCTCGAGCGCGAACAGGATGAGCGCCGCCGCCAGATGCTGCGCATGCTGGCCGAGATCGAGAAGCGCGTGAACGAAGAGAACGCACGCCCCAAGCGCCGCTACATCAGCCCGGCCACGCGCGAGGAGGTCTACGCGCTGTACTACGACGCGCTGCGCCGGCGCATCGAGGAGCGCGGCACGCGCGACTTTCCCACCTACCAGGGGCAGAAGCTGTACGGCGAGCTGGTGATGAACGTCACCGTCGACGCCACCGGCCAGGTGGTGGAAACCGAGATCGTGCGGCCCTCGCGCTCGCGCGTGCTGGACGCCAAGGCG
>JAEUPC010000105.1 GCA_016789865.1 Rubrivivax sp. | reverse complement strand
CACGCAGACGCTGCCGGCCACGCGCGGGCGCATCCTCGACCGCAACGGCCTGGTGCTGGCCACCAGCGTCGCGCTGCCCACGGTGAAGGCCGACACGAAGCTGTTCAAGCCCGAGGCCGCGCAGCGCAAGGCGGTGGCCCGGCTGCTCGGCCTGACCGCCGCCGAGCTCGACGACCGCCTGGACCGCAGCGAAGGCGGCGGCACCGTCACGCTGCGCCGCCACCTCGAAGAAGCTCCCTGGCGCGAACTGCAGGCCTATGCCGAAGCCCACCGGCTCAAGGGGCTGATCGAGGAGCGCGAGTACCGCCGCCGCTACCCCGAGGGCGAGGCCGCCGCGCACGTGGTGGGCTACACCGACGTCGACGACATCGGCCGCGCCGGCATCGAGCTCTTGCTGCAGCGCGACCTGCAAGGCGAGAAGGGCAGCCGCACGCTGGTGCGCGACCGCCTCGGCCGCGCGGTGGAAGACGTGGGCGACATCGAGCTGCCGCGCCACGGCAGCGATGTCACGCTCAGCATCGACAGCAAGATCCAGTTCGATGCCTGGAAGCGCGCCCGCGACGCGGTGCTCGCGCACAACGCGCGCGCCGCCAGCGTCGTGGTGCTCGACAGCCGCAGCGGCGAAGTGCTGGCGATGGCCAACTACCCCGGCGCCGACCCCAACAAGCGCGGCGCCAATGCGGCCACCGTGCTGCAGAACCGCGCCGCCAGCGATGCCAGCGAGCCCGGCTCGACGATGAAGCCGTTCACCATCGCCAAGGCGCTGGACATGAAGAAGGTGGCGCCCGGCACTGCCATCGACACCGCGCCCGGCCGGATGGTCGTCACCGGCACCACCATCACCGATGCGCACCCGCACGGCACGCTGAGCGTGGCCGAAGTGGTGCAGAAGTCTTCCAACGTCGGCACCGCGAAGATCGCACTCGCGATGGACCGCAAGGACCTGTGGGAGGCCTACGCGGCGCTCGGCCTGGGCAGCCGGCCGCGCATCGAGCTGCCGCACGTGGCCACCGGCAAGCTGCGCGCCTGGACGAGCTGGCGGCCCACCGACCACGCGCGCGTGGCCTTCGGCTACAGCGCCAGCGCCAGCGTGCTGCAGATGGCGCGCGCCTACACGGTGTTCGCGCGCGATGGCGACCTGGCGCCGGTGACGCTGCTCAAGCGCGAGGCCGACGCGCCGCCGGCTGGCGGCTCGCCGGTGTTCAGCGCAACCACCGCCAAGCAGATGCGCGAGATGCTGCGCGCCGCCGCGTCGCCCGGTGGTACGGCGCCCGACCTGCAGCGCCTGACGCTGGGCTACTCGGTGGCCGGCAAGACGGGCACTGCCAAGAAGCTGGTCGGCGGCGAGTACGCCGAGGGCAAGTACCGCGCCTGGTTCGTGGGCCTGGCACCGGTGGGCACGCCGCGCATCGTGGTGGCGGTGATGGTGGACGAGCCCCGGGCCGGCAAGTACTACGCCGGCGACGTGGCCGCCCCGGTGTTCAGCCAGGTGGTGCAGAACACGCTGCGCTCGCTGAACGTGCCGCCCGACGTCGACGTGAAGACGCAGATTTCGGCCAAGCCGGTGCCGGCCGAAACGGAGAGCCTGTGAGCGCGGGCCCCACGCTGCTGCTGCCCGATGCCGCCGCGGCCGTGGCTTGGCTGCGCGCGAAAATGCATGCGCAGTCGCAGCCGCATGCGCAGTCGCATGCGCAGTCGCATGCGCAGTCGCGTGTGCAGGTGGGTGCGCAGGTGGGTGCCCAGGCACGTACGCCGGGCACGCTGCGCACCGACAGCCGCGAAGTGCGCCCGGGCGACGCCTTCATCGCGTGGCCCGGACAGGCGCAGGACGGCCGCCGCTTCGTGGCCGACGCGCTGCGCCGCGGCGCTGCGGCCTGCCTGGTGGAGGCCGAGGGCGTGCAGGCCATCGAGTTCGATCCGGGTGCGCCGGTGGCTGCCCTGAGTGGCCTGAAATCGGCCTGTGGCGCCCTGGCCGATGCCTGGTTCGACCGCCCCAGCCGGGCGCTGAAGGTGGTGGCCATCACCGGCACCAACGGCAAGACCTCGAGCGCGTGGTGGGCGGCCATCGCGCTGCGTGCGCTGGGCGTGCGCACCGGCGTCATCGGCACGCTGGGTGTCGGCGAGCCGCCGCAGGTCCAGGCCACGGGCCTCACCACGCCCGACCCCGTGACGCTGCACCGCACGCTGCGCGATCTGGTCGATGCCGGCTGCGGCGCCTGCGCCATCGAGGCTTCGTCGATCGGCATCGACCAGCAGCGGCTGGCCGCGCTGCACATCGACACCGCGGTCTTCACCAACTTCACCCGTGACCACCTCGACTATCACGGCTCGATGCAGGCCTACTGGGCGGCCAAGCGGCGCCTGTTCGCCTGGCCGGGGCTGCGCGCCGCGGTGATCAATGTCGACGATGCGCAAGGCGCGGCGTTGGCCGCCGAGCTGGATGGCGCTGCGCTGGACCTGTGGACCGTGGGCACGCGCGGCACCCCGCGCCTGGCGGCCGCGCGCGTGCGGCACGAGCCTCGCGGGGTGGCCTTCACGGTGGTCGAGCACGGCGCTGTCTCGTCGGCGCGCCGCGCCGATGGCGACCGGGTTGATCGCGCGAACGGGACCACCGCTGACCTGTCCAGCACGCTGGTCGGCGACTACAACGCGAGCAACCTGCTCGGTGTGCTGGGCGTGCTGCGCGCGTTGGGCCAGCCGCTGCCCCAGGCCGCCCGCGCGCTGGAGTCGGTGGCCGCGGTGCCCGGCCGCATGCAACGCGTGGCCGGCCGCGAGGTCGAAGTCGTGGTGGATTACGCGCACACGCCCGACGCGCTGGAGAAGGTGCTGGCCGCGCTGCGCCCGCTGGCGCAGGCCCGTGGCGGCCGGCTGGTGTGCGTGTTCGGCTGCGGCGGCGACCGTGACGCCACCAAGCGCCCGCTGATGGGGGCCATCGCCCAGCGCGGCGCCGACCGCGTCGTCATCACCAGCGACAACCCGCGCAGCGAGGCGCCCGGGGCCATCCTGCAGCAGATCCGCGCCGGCATCCCGGCGGCTGCCCGCGAGGTGGTGCTCGCCGAAGACCGCCGCGAAGCCATCGGCCAGGCGGTGCGCGACGCCGCCCCCGGCGACGTGGTGCTGCTGGCCGGCAAGGGCCACGAGGACTACCAGGAGGTCGCCGGGGTGCGCCGCCCGTTCTCCGACCTCGACGAGGCGCATGCAGCGTTGCAGCGGCGTGACGGGGCCGCCCCTGCCGCGGCCCCGGGGGGCGGCGCGGGCGCGGCAACGCCGCCGCCGGGCCCGCCAGCCCCGCGTCGCCCGCAGGGAGCGGCGGCATGAGCGCGCCGGGCCGCTCCTTAGCGCTCATTCCGAAGCGCTTCAAGCGCGAAGGTACTCCAGTGAGCGCGCCGGGCCGCTCCCTAGCGCTCATTCCGAAGCGCGCAGCGCGCAGGGTAGTCCAGTGAGCGAATCGCCGCTGCCTGCCATCGCCGAAGCGTCCGTGCCCTGGCTGACGCTGGCCGAGGCCCACGCGCTGCTGCCCGGCAGCCGCGTGGTCGGCGACGGCGCCACGCGGCTGCACCGTGTGCACAGCGACACGCGCACGCTGCGGCCCGGAGACTGTTTCGTCGCGCTGCGCGGCGAGCGCTTCGACGGCCACGACTACCTGCCTCAGGCACAGGCTGCCGGCGCCGTGGCGGCGTTGGCCGAGACGGGGCGCCTGGCCACCACCGCGCCCGGCCTGGCGGGCCTCGAGGTGGCCGACACGCTGGCGGCCCTGCAGCGGCTGGCCGCCGCCTGGCGCGCGCGGCTGCCGGCGCTCACGCTCATCGCGGTGACCGGCAGCAACGGCAAGACCACGGTGACGCAGATGCTTGCCGCCATGCTGCGCGCCGCGCATGGCGACGCGGCGCTGGCCACCCAGGGCAACCAGAACAACCACATCGGCGTGCCGCTGACGCTGCTGCGCCTGCGCGCGCAGCACCGCGCCGCGGTGCTGGAACTGGGTACCAACCACGCCGGCGAGATCGGCTCGCTGGCCGACCTCGTGCGCCCGACCATCGCGCTGATCAACAACGCTCAGCGCGAGCACCAGGAGTTCCTGCACGGCGTGGAGGCGGTGGCGCGCGAGAACGGCAGCGTCATCTCGCGCCTGCCGGTCACCGGCACGCTGGTGCTGCCCGAGGCCGATGCCTACACGCCGCTGTGGCGCCGGCTGGCCGACGGGCGGCGTGTGCTGACCTTCGGCTTCGAGGCCACGGCCGACGTGCGCGGCGAAGCCGCCTGGATGCCGCAGCCGGCGCCCGGGGCGTGGCGGCTGCAGATGCGCACGGCGGCCGGCGAGTTCGGCGCCACGCTGCAGCAGCCCGGACGTCACAACGCGCTGAACGCCGTTGCCGCGGCAGCATGTGCGCTGGCGGCGGGCGTGCCACCGCATGCCATCGCCTCGGGGCTGGCGGGCTTCCGGCCGGTGAGCGGCCGCACCCGCGTGCTGGCGCTGCAACGTGACGGTGCGCCGCTCACGCTCATCGATGACAGCTACAACGCCAACCCCGACAGCGTGCGCGCCGCCATCGAACTGCTGGCCAGCCTGCCGGGCCCGCGCTGGCTGGTGCTGGGTGACATGGCCGAGGTCGGCGACGACGGCCCGGCGTTCCACGCCGAGGTCGGCGACTACACGCGCGCACGCGGCATCGAACACTGCTGGTCGGCCGGGCCCCTGTGCGCGGGCCTGGGCGTCGGCCGCCACTTCGCCGATGCGCCAGCGCTGGCCGCGGCGCTGCGCGAAGCGCCTGCGGCGAGGTCGGTGCTGGTGAAGGGATCGCGCTCGATGAGGATGGAGGACGTGGTGCACGCGCTGCAGGCCGCGTGGGCCGCGCCGGTGTCGACCGCGCCGGCCGCGGCGGCAGGGGGGGCGGGCTGATGCTGCTGGCGCTGTCCGAACTGCTGCTGGCGATGTACCCGCAGGAGCTGAGCTTCCTGCGCGTGATCCAGTACCTCACGTTTCGTGCCGTGCTGGCGGCGATGACGGCGCTGCTGTTCGGCCTGGTGCTGGGGCCGATGGTGATTCGCAAACTCGTCGAGATGAAGGTCGGCCAGCCGATCCGCGACTACGGCATGCAAAGCCACCTCGGAAAGCGCGGCACGCCCACGATGGGCGGTGTGCTGGTGCTCATCGGCATCGGCGTGTCGACCATCCTGTGGTTCGACTGGACGAACCGCTTCGTCTGGGTGGTGATGCTGGTCACCTTCGGCTTCGGTGCGGTGGGCTGGGTGGACGACTACCGCAAGGTGGTCAAGAAGGACCCCGAAGGCATGCGCTCGCGCGAGAAATTCTTCTGGCAGACGCTGATCGGCCTGGTGGCCGCCATCTACCTGGCCTTCAGCGTGGCCGAGACGAGCAACGTGCGTGTGCTGGAGCTGTTCCTGCGCTGGGTGAGCAGCGGCCTGTCCACCTCGCTGCCGCCGCGCGCCGACCTGATGGTGCCTTTCCTCAAGACCTACAGCTACCCGCTGGGGGTGTGGGGCTTCATCGCGCTGGCCTGGTTCGTCATCGTCGGTGCCAGCAACGCGGTGAACTTCACCGACGGCCTGGACGGCCTGGCCATCATGCCGGTGGTGATGGTGGGCTCGGCGCTGGGCGTGTTCGCCTACGTCACCGGCAACATCAACTTCAGCCGCTACCTGCTGTTCCCCTACATCCCGGGCTCGGGCGAGTTGCTCATCTTCTGCGCCGCGATGGCCGGCGCCGGGCTGGCGTTCCTGTGGTTCAACGCCAACCCGGCGCAGGTGTTCATGGGTGATGTCGGCGCGTTGGCCCTGGGCGGGGCGCTGGGCACCATCGCCGTCATCACGCGACAGGAGATCCTGCTGGGCATCATGGGTGGCATCTTCGTGGCCGAGATGCTCTCGGTGATGATCCAGGTGGGCTGGTTCAAGTACACCAAGCGCAAGTACGGCGAGGGCCGCCGCATCTTTTTGATGGCGCCGCTGCACCACCACTTCGAGAAGAAGGGCTGGGCCGAGAACCAGGTGGTGGTGCGCTTCTGGATCGTGACCATGCTGCTGTGCCTGATCGGCCTGGCCAGCCTGAAGCTGCGGTGAGGTGAACGCAATGTCGTCACCTTCGTCGTCAATGCAGCACGAGTCGGTCCTCGTCCTGGGCCTGGGCGAAAGCGGCCTGGCGATGGCGCGCTGGTGCGCCCGGGCCGGCGCGCGCGTGCGCGTGTGGGACTCGCGCGATCTTGCGCCGCAGGCCGACACGCTGGCGCGCGAATGGCCCGAAGCCGAGCGTCTGAGCGGCGAGCTGAAGCCCGACGCGGTGACTGGCCTGACGCTGGTGCTGAAGAGCCCGGGCTTGTCGCCCTATGACCCGCGCATCGCACCGCTCACGCAGGAGGCGCGCGTGCGCGGCGTTCCGGTGCTGGGCGAGCTCGATCTGTTCGTGCGCGCGCTGGCCGAGCTGAAGGAAGCCCGGGGCTACGCGCCGCAGCTGCTGGCCGTCACGGGCACCAACGGCAAGACCACCACCACGGCGATGACGGCGCTGCTGGTGGAACGCGCCGGCCGGCGCGTGGCCCTGGCCGGCAACATCGGCCCGACGCTGCTGGACACGCTGACCGCCGCGCTGGCCGAGGACAAGCTGCCCGAGGTGTGGGTGCTGGAGCTGTCGAGCTTCCAGCTCGAGGGCGGCGGCACCGGCGTGGCCGGCTTCGAGCCCGATGCCGCGGCGGTGCTGAACGTGACGCAGGACCATCTCGACTGGCACGGATCGATGGCTGCGTACATCGCAGCCAAGCAGCGCGTATTCGGCAGCGCTGGCGAGGCCAGCCGCGGCGTGATGGTGCTCAACCGCGACGATGCGGTCGTCGAGGCGATGGCCTCGCTCGCTGTACCCGCGGCGCCTGCGGCCGCGCGTGGCAAGCCGAGGGGGGCGCCGCGGCCGGCGCCGCGGCAGGTGGTTCGCTTCGGGCTGGAGCCACCGCAGCGGCCCGGCGACTTCGGCCTGGTGGTGGAAAACCGCATGGCCTGGCTGGTGCGCGCGCTGCCGGCCGACGAGACGCACAAGCCGAAGGCCGGCGAGGAGATCGAGCTGCATCTGCAGCGGCTGATGCCCGCCGACGCGCTGCGCGTGCGCGGCCGGCACAACGCCGCGAATGCGCTGGCCGCGCTGGCGCTGGCCACGGCCATCGGCTGCCCGCTGGCGCCGATGCTGCACGGCCTGCGCGAATACGCCGGCGAGCCGCATCGCGTGCAGTGGGTGGCCACGGTGGACGGCATCGAGGCCTACGACGACAGCAAGGGCACCAATGTCGGTGCCACGGTGGCCGCGCTGGTCGGGCTGGGCGCCGACAAGGCACCGGCCAGGCTGGTGGTGGTGCTCGGCGGCGACGGCAAGGGGCAGGACTTTTCGCCGCTGCTGGCGCCGGTGATGCAGCACGTGCGGGCGGTGGCGACGATCGGGCGCGATGCGGGGCTCGTCGAGGCGGCGCTGGCCGATGCCGTGGCGGCGGGTGTGGTGGTGCAGCGACACGAGTCGCTGGAGGCGGCCACGCGCTGGTGCTTCGAGCAGGCGCGCCCGGGCGATGCGGTGCTGCTGTCGCCGGCTTGCGCGAGCCTGGACATGTTCCGCAACTACGGGCATCGGGCCGAGGTGTTTGTGCAGGCGGTGCAGGCCCTTGCCGCCGAGCGGGGGGCGGTGACGTGATGGCTCCCGTGCTGCCGATCGCGGTTGGAGGTTGTGGCGGGCAAGGCCGCGGGCGGGAGCCCGGCGGGGCGCATATGCGGCGGTCGGCCGGCTACGCCGGCCGACTCCCCTGCGCTGCTCGGGCTGGGGCCGCGCGAAAAACTCGCTGCGCGCGCGCAAACGCGCGCTCCGCTCAGACAGTTTTCGCGAGTCAGTCTTGGAAGCGCGCGAGTACGCGCGCCGGCCCCAGCCCTGCGCTGCTCGGCGCCGCAGATGCGCGCCGCATCGAGCCCGCACAGCCCTTTCCACGAAGCGGATTGGCATTCGGTGGCCCGTACTCCACAGCGCGTGCCGGCAAGGCCGCGGGCGGGAGCCCGGCGGGGCGCACTTGCGG